>JAZGFE010000338.1:0-53027 GCA_036479215.1 Nannocystaceae bacterium
TGTCGGTACCGACGTTTTGGATCTGGCCCATGATTTCAAGGACTTATGCCAGCCCATCCCCATCCGCCCTCCGTACCCGAATTCCGGCGAATCGACGGCAGCATAAGGGCGAAACACGAGTCAGAGTCGTCGCCGCGCGTGGTCGCGCTCCCACGGCGGAGCGTCGGTCTGCAGAACGCGGTGCAGCGAGAACAGAGCCGATCTCCCCGCGCGCAAGCGCTTGACACGGCGCACCTGTGCCACGACCTGCCGCGCGTTCAGCATCCGAGTGCCACGGTAACCCAGCGCGCATAGACACTGACGAGGAATTTAGATCGCTACGTCGGTGCCCAAAAACCGCCCCAACATGGCCTGAAATCGAACCGGCGTATACGGTTTGACAATCAGTCCTTCTGCACCGGCCGCCATCGCCTCCTCGTACGTCTGCTCCGTCCCCTCGGAAGTCACGAACACAAATGGGGGAGCGTCGCCTCGCCTGCGCAAGGTCCTCAAGAACTCCATCCCGTCCATTTGCGGCATGTTCAGGTCGGACAGCACTAGATCGGGGTGGATACGCTTGACGGCTGCCAAGCCCTCAACTCCGTTGCTCGCGTGCTCGAGCTCATGATCCACGAAACCCGCAGCGGAGAGCGCTCGGATCACAAGCATCCTCCCGACCTTGCTGTCGTCTACGATCAGTATTTTCATCGCCGCGCCCTTGGATGGTTCCCTTGCCCAGCCCCTTCGACCAGGACTTCCTCACCCTTGACCGCCGAGCGCCGTGTGGCGTGGTTCGTTTCGCGTCACGGGCGAAAGCATGGAGCCGAAGGCCCACTTGGGAACGCCTGCACGCGGGTTCCCGCAAGTCGATCTCCTTACAACCGAGGATTCTCGGGGCCCGGTCAACCGCGCGTGACGCTGCGCCGACCCGATAGAAACTCCGGCTCGTGAGCAGAATTCACGGCCTACCCAGACGCGACAAAATACAACGACCGGCCTCCCGTGATCCCATGGAGAATCAAGGGAAATCCGTACGCGCGACAACCGGCCGGAAGGGGACAACGCCCGCACCACGAAGGAGTCGCTCTCGTACGTAGGGCCCAACGACTCCACCTTCGTCTTCCAGATCGACGAGCACGGCGACCTTCCCGCCCTCGGGCAGACGGCGGATACGCTGCACAAACCAATGATAGACGGCTCGGGTACGAGACGACCTGGTTCCGCCTGCCGAGCGCCGGATCGCGAGAACGGGCCACTCAGCGCACCACGTTGGCGAATTCACTGCCCGGCTTCCACTTCGGAAGATCTTCTTCATCCGCCACGAGGCGCGCCAGATCTAGCATCGCCTCGCCGTCTTGGATGGCGCCCTCGAACGTCCACGCCGGATCGAACTCATCGCTAACCGTGTGGTAGTGACTCGCCTTGACTTTGGCCAGGCGCTCACCTTCGTCGATACCACCTTTTTCCATATCCTTCCCGCCCCGAAAGTAGATCGCGGGAACGCCACGCTTTGCGAAGCTGAACTGGTCGGACCGGTAGTAGCTCCCACGCTCCGGGTGTTGGTCGGGCACGACCGTGCGCGCCTGTTTTTGCACAACCCCAGCCAACAAGTCTTCGAGCGTGGACTGGCCGTAACCCATCACCTGCACGTCCCGCGTCCGTCCCCACACATTCACGCTATCGATGTTGATCACCCCCGCAAGACTCGACAACGGCAGCAACGCGTGGTCGGCGTAGTACTGGCTCCCCAGCAGTCCCTGCTCCTCCGCGGTCACGGCCATGAACAGGATCGACCGCTTCGGCCGATCTCCTTTCTCAGCCCGACGCACCATCTCCGCGGCGATACCCATCATCGTCGCGGTACCGCTGGCGTTGTCCAAGGCGCCATTGAACACCCGATCTTGATCATCCTTCACCCCCTTCTCACCTTTCGGACCCTTCACACCCAGGTGATCCCAGTGAGCCGTGATGAGCACAGCTTCGCTCGGTTTCGTCTCCCCCTTCACCATGCCGATGATATTGACATCCTCCACCCGACCCTCTTCTGTACGCAACGCACCTCGGAATCGAACCCCCACATCGAATGCCCGAAAATCCGCTTGCATGGCCATTTTGTGCCACTGCTTCAAACTCGTACCCGCCCGCTTGGCAAGTCGATCCGCAGCTGCTGCGGACAGCCACCCTTGCAATTTTAGGGCATCGGGCAAACTGCCATCTGGGTTCACAACTTGGAATCGCTTCTTCGTCCAACTGGCTTGTACGACGTTCCAACCGTACGACGCGGGCGCGTCTTCATGGACCACCAAGCAACCCACCGCCCCGAGTTCGAGCGCCTTTTCAAACTTGTAGGTCCAACGCCCGTAGTAGGTCATGGCCTTGCCACCGAAACGGCCATCTTCCACGGGTGGGTCGCCTACGAGCACCACAATCACTTTTCCGCGCACATCGATCTCACCGAAATCGTCCCATTTCTGCTCCGGCGCGGTCACGCCGTAGCCAGCAAAAACCAGCGGAGCATCGAACGTTGACTCCCCTGCGGGTCCGTAGCTAGACGCCACCACCGCCGTACCCAACTTCAAACGCGTTTTTCCGGCGTCGTCCGCGAAGGAGAACAAACTAAAGCCCGGGACCACGCCCACCCAACGCATGGGGACGTTTTGTGTATAAGCCCCCCCTTCTCCTGCCGGCTCGAGGCCGATGCCCTTCATGGTATCGACGATATGTCGCGCCGCGCGTGTGGCCCCCTCGCTGCCCGGTCGGCGTCCCTGCATGCGATCATGAGCGAGGACCCGCGTATGATGTCGTAGAAATTCGGCAGTGAGACCCGGTGCCACAGCGCGAGCCAGCGAGCCCGTGCCATCCCCGCCGGCCGAGTCCGTGTTGGAACGCGCCGTCCGAGAACGGGAGGCGTCGGATGAACCGGCATCCTCTAACGTAGCGCCAGCCCTTGCGCTTGCTCTTGCGCTCGCTTTTGCTCTTGCCCTCGCTTTTTCTCTCGCCTGGGACTGTCCGTCGCCGGAAGGGGTCGGTGTGGAGCCGCCGCAACTCAGCACCAGCAACAGGGGGCACAAGAGATACCAAAGGCGACGGGTCGGGTGCGGGGTCGGATGCCACATCGCCCGATGCTAGAGCCTGCCGGCCCTCGGGTCCAGCGCTCGCGACATCGAGCGCGCCACGACAAACAGCGAGACGCACCGCCGTCACAACGCCGCCTTGGTCGACACCACCAGCTGGCCGGGAAGAGGTCTTGCGTTAGGGGTCTCCTTCGGGAGCCTTGTATGCCCAACAGGTCGGGAAAAGGCCTGGGCACCGCAAGAGTGTTTGCTAGACTTCCATCACTGTGATCGACGCTGGCCGACGCTACAACCAAAGGGAAGTCGCCCGGGTCCTCAATCGCTTGGGCGAGCTACAGCCCCGCACGCCAAACGCACCCTTGACGCGAAACGAACTCCAATCTGTGGCGACTGAAGCCGGCCTCGACGTCTCCCAGCTGGATACGGCCCTCGCCACGGTGGACACGGACGATAAGTGTAGGGCCCATTCGCTGGGCTTGCGGCTGTTTGTCGTTGCACGACGCGAGCTCGACGGCACCCTCAATCAGACCAAACTGGAGAGCGCGTTGGGCGTGATCAACCGCAGTGTGGGTGTCATCGGGCAACACCAACTCAGCGAGAATGAGCTGAGCTGGTTCGGGCACCACGTCACGGTATCCGTAACTGTCACCGACGCCCGTATCTCGATCCAGATTGAGGAACGTTTCCGCCACACCGCTCAGACACGACTTGCCCTAGCTTTGGGGAGCGGCGTCCCCACCGTTGCGGCCATCGGCGCCATCGCGGGTCCGGCCGGGTGGGTCTTGGGGCTGATCCCTCTGGGCGTCTACGGCCTGGTCCGGAACCGGCACCGCCAGCATATCTACGCCACCGAATCCCGCCTCGAGCAACTCGCCACCACGTTGGCCCAGCGACTGGCCGCCTAGCGCACACCCATGTCGACCGCCCCATCCGCACACGACCGTCGCCTACGCCCGCGTTTTCACGCAGCATTCCGGGTCTACGCCCTCCAACAAAAGGACGCGCAATGGGCAAGCGTAGAGGTCGTCGATCTCTCTGCCTCCGGGATGCACATTCGATGCGACGATCCGCGACGACTGGTCGACGCGGACGGCAACGTGAGTCTACGCCTGGCACTGGCCCACGACTCGCCGAAAAAGGAGATCTCCCTCCACGGCACGGCCATCCGCGTCGAGGCTAGAGAGCTGGCCCTTCGCTTCGATCAGGCCGAGATCGGCGACGCTGCGTTCATGACCTCCCTGCTCTGCGACGGACAGATCCCGCACTCGAAACGGATCCCGAACGCTGCACACGAGCACCAAGGGGACAGCGGCCGCCCACAGGCCGCGGGCGACGAACGCCGCGCGGTGGGAGCGGGACCGGCCAAACCCGAGCCGTCCGACCCACACTGATCCCTTCGCAACGCGGGATCCAGCCGCCACGCCAGCCCACGAGCCCACGCGAGGATGCGCGAATACCGGGGCAGGGTCGGCCGCCCACACCTGCACGCTCGCGGCGCCTGCGTTGCCGGCGACACGAGGAGACGGGTATGCTCCGACCCCCCCACGGCCCCGGCGTGCGAGGAGAGGCCCCCCAGATGCGAAACCTGAACTGGCGTAGCTGCGCCGCGACCCTACTCACCGTAGCCATGGCCATCGCTGTTGCGGCATGCGCCAAGGACAAAGCAGCCACAACTCCCCCGGCCGAGACGGGCTCGGGCGGCGGCTCAGCTGTCGATGCGGCCAAGCTGGCCGAGACCGCTGGACTCATTGAGGTCGCCAATATCGACCTCGGCAACGGTCGCTTCGTATCGGCCCGCAAGCGTGCCGAGGAGGCTCTCGCCGCCGACCCCAACAATGCGGACGCGTACGCGGTGCTCGGCGCCGCGCAGTGGCGCGCAGGAAAATACGCGGCCTCGACCGAGGCCTATCAAAAGGCCGTCGATCTCGATCCCAACAATTTCGGTGCGAACCAGGGCCTCGGACGCAATCTGCAGGTCGCAGGTCAGCACGAGGACGCGATCAAGCTCCAAGACAAACTCATCAAACTCGAAGACGGCGCGGACGATATGCAGGCGTCGCCGCGCTTCATCAAGATGTGGAGCCACTACGCCCTTCTCGACGTGGACGCAGGCCTCAAAACAGCCGATCAAATCTTCACCGGCGTGGGAGGCGAACAATCACAGCTCAACATCGTCAAAGCCTACGCCGCGTATCTGCGCCCGCTCAAGGGCAAAGGTCCGCTGATGGAGATCCAAGGAGATTTGGGCCAGACGGATCTCGCGACTGGCGGTCAGTACAAACGGTCGCAAGTCAAAGTCGGTGGGAAGTCCACCGAGGCCCTGTGGATGGAGATACTCGACGAGACGCGTATCGACAGCAAACTGGCCGAGAAGCTCCACCTCGAGGAACTGGCGAAAGTCACTCCCTTCGGCGGCGAGGCGTCGGGGGTCGTTCTCATCCCGTCGGTGACCATCGGTTCGCTCACCGTCAAGAACGTGCCCGCCATTACCCAAGACCTCGAGGCCTCCTATGCCAACGAGCACGGCGTACCCGGCATCATCCTCGGCCGGCAATTCCTACAGCGCTTCGCCAGCGTGACCTTCGACTTCCCGGCGGGCGAGGCCACGCTCACCAAGGATGCCGGCCCGATCGCCGGCGAGGCGACACAACTGCTTTTCCTCGATCTCTACGCGTTCAAGGTTCCGGCCGTAAAAGTTCAAATCGACCGCCACGAACATAGTTTTTGGGCGTGGTTCGGCAACTCAGGCGTCACTTCCGCAACCGTGACGAAAAAGGAATACCTCAAAAGCGGACACCGCCCCAACGATGTGTATCCGCCCGACGACGAGGCTGGACAGAAGATGGTCTTCCTATCCGAGATGAACGTGGGTGAGGTCCGCACCGCCGGCCTTGGCGGCATCGTACTCACCGCGAATCCACCGGATGCCACCCTCGGCATGGTTGCTGGGTCGGGCTTCGAACTCGGCGGGTACCTCAATTTTCCATTGATCAAGCGTTGGAAGGTCACCTACGCTTTGCCTCAAGGAAAACTATATATCGAAGCTCCCCCGCTTCCGTCGGCCGCGACGGAATAGCCGCCGCAAAATCGTATCTGCGGAATCACCCCGATGCTGGAATGCGTCGGGGTTGGGGCGTCTAGGACCTGCCGCGCAGACGCAGCAACGCCCGACGCTCGCGCTTATCGGGGCGTCCAGAGCCCCGTTCGCGCCGGGGGACCGCTCGCTCCACCGGCACCTGCTCGGGCGTAGGCGTATGATCGATGTACAGCGCCTGCGCCAGCGAGGCACCGACTCGTTTGTCCAGCAGTTTGACGAGCTCGATGATCCTCGGTCCGCCTGGTGTGAGGACATGGATCGTCTGACCTGGGCGCACGTGCTTCGAGGCTGTGACCGATGCCCCGTCGACCTTCACGTGCCCGGCAACGCAGGCTGTGAAGGCGCGACCGCGTCTTGAAAAATCGCGCCGCCCACAGCCAGTGGCCCGTGCGCCATGGACTGCGGGCGAACGCGGTCGGCTCGGTCGCGGACAGCCACGGCAGCCGGCAGATCGAGGGGCCCAAACCCAATGCGACCGTTGTCCGCATCCGGACACAGGCCCGAGCTCCTTCGTCCCACTTTGGCCTCTATCCAGGCGGCGTTGAATTCTTCTCCCAGCTGCCTATAGATCAACACCATGCGCACGCCCACTTCTTGGTCGGTCTCGCTGGCCGACAGCTCACCACCTTGGCGGCCGCACCTCGCCGCAACCCGTATCGAGAGTCTAGACGAGCCCAAGCCGTGACGCGATCAAGCGCATCTGTTGCGACGATCGGGCCTGATCTACTGGCCTATCGCGTTTCCGATCTCGTCCACAGCGGAGGCCGTGTAAGGGTCTTCAAAGGCAACCGACGGGTGGACGGACGGCCCGTCGCAGTGAAGGTCACTGCGAACGAAGCTCGTTCTTCCCGTGCGTTTTACGCTCTACGCCGCGAATTCGACCTGGGACAACGCATCGACCACGCCAACGTCATCGTCTATCTCGACGCGGTCGTGTCCTCGCGAGGCGTGGCGATCGTCTCGGAATTCTTCGATGGATGCCCCCTCTCCGCGACAATGGCCACGACGACTCTGTCGGTGGCAACGATTCTCGATATCGGGCGCGGCATCGCTGGCGCGCTCGCTGCCACACACCGCGCCGGCCTCATCCACAACGCCGTCCGCCCGTGGCACATTTTGATCCACCCTAACGAGCCGCACGCTGTCAAGTTGATCGACCACGCCCACGCCTGGGACGTGGCGAGCGAAGCCAGCTCTCGCAGCTATTCCGCTCCGGCAAGCATCGACCTACGATATGTCTCGCCGGAGCAGGCAGGACCAACGCACCGGCCCCTCGGCCCGCGCGCCGACCTCTATTCGCTGGGTGCAATCTTGTACGAACTCCTTTCCGCAGGCCCACTTTTTCCGGCTCAAGACCCGCTGGACCTCGTCCACAACCATCTCAAGCGGCTACCCGACCCACTGCATCAACTTCGTTCCGATCTTCCTACCCCACTGTGCCATCTCGTGCTCAAGCTCCTGGCGAAAGATCCGAATGATCGCTATCGCGACGCGAAGACGCTCCTACTGGCCCTCGAGGCTTGCGGCCCAGACGGTCGAGGCTGTGCGATCATGGTGCCCAAGCCCGCAACATCCGATCCGTGTGACTTCCCTCGCGCGCGTACGCCAAGTCAATGTCTGGAAAGCACCAGTGAGCGGGAAGGCGGGCCAGTCAGCAGGCTCGTTTCCTCCCCGCCCGCCGCAGACACCACAAAACACGCAAACACCACGGAACACACAGATACTACGGACACGGCCGATCTCGAGAGCCTCTTTCGAAGTGCAGAGCATATCGCCTCCGAGGATGGCTCGCCCGAGCAGCTCTTCCGCGAGACCCTCACAGTTGTCGCGCGCGCCGCCGGAGCTCAACGCGGCGCCCTGATCATGCTCGAGGCGGACGGATCGCTGGGCGTACGGGCACGAATCGAGGCCGACCAGGACGTCGAGACCTGTCTCTTCCCTCTGGGCCCACGCGCCAAAGTGGCGGGGTCCGTAGTGCACGCCGTTGTCCGAAGTGGAGAAGCCATCGACTTGGCCGACGCGAGCGTGGAACTCGGACCCTTCACCGAAGACTCGCGCCTCCGCAGCCGCCAGGTCAAATCTCTCCTCTGCCTTCCACTTTGTCACACACAACAGGTGCTCGGCGTCATCTACCTCGAGAACAATTTGACGTCTCGAGCTTTTGCGCCAGGACGGTCGCTTCTCCTGGGGCTCATGTGCTCACAGGCAGCGAGCGCCCTACGCAACGCAGCGCTGCTCGACGAGCTGAAGTTGTCCAACCGACGTTTTCGATCTTTTCTCCACGCCGCGCCCGATGCCATCCTCCTCGCCGGCCCTGATGGTATCATCAGCCTGGTCAACCGACGATTCACGGAGATGTTTGGCTATTTTGCGAACGAGGTGGTGGGTCGATCAATTGAGATGCTCATCCCGACCCGACTCGTCGAACGCCACAGAACACTCGTGACCGGCTATGTCGCACGCCCCCGCTGGCACACAATGGCCGAAGGGAGAAACACCGTAGGACGCAGAAAAGACGGGAGCGAGTTTTCGCTCGACATCTCCCTCAGTCCGATGATCCTTGGCGATCGGACTCATACCATCGCGTCGATCCGCGACGTCACCGAAAAGCTCCGATCCGAGGTCGCGCTGCGTGACAGCGAAGCGAAGCTACTCGAGATGGGTCGGACGGCCAAGGTCGGGGAATGGGAGATCCTTATCGACTCCCCCGATTCCCCCGACTCCCCCGATTCCCCCGACTCCCCCGATTCCCCCGATTCCCTCGACGCCCTCGACGTCCGCTGGGGGATACGGACCTACGAAATTCATGAGCTTAAGAAAGACCCCGCGTCGAAACTTGAACTGCGTGACACCATCAAGTTCTACCACCCGCAGGACCAATCCACCTTGCGCCGTGCTATCCACCGGGCATGCACCAAGGCCGAACCGTACGACCTCCGATTGCGCCTGACCACCGCTAGGGGACAAAATTTATGGGTCCACAACATCTGCCACGTGCAGCAAAAGGAAGGCAAGACCGTCAAATTATCGGGTACCATTCAGGATATAACCGAGCAAAAAAGTCTCGAAGGGCAGTTGTTGCAAGCGCAAAAAGCCGAGGCCATCGGTACCCTGGCAAGTGGGCTCGCCCACGACTTCAACAACGTGTTGTCTCCCATCTTGAGCTACGCCTACCTGCTCGAGCGCGAGGCTTCCGTCACGAAGCGAAGCGAGATGCTGGAGGCTATCCGCGCCGCGACACAACGAGCTCCCAAGCTCGCGCATCAGATGCTGTCCTTCGGCCGTCCCAGCGACGACGGGTATCACAGTTTTCCCCTGGCCCCGTCATTTCGGAGGTCGTCGATCTCCTCCGGGCCTCACTCCCCAGTTCGGTACACCTGTCGCATTCGTCGACTGCATCTACAGTGCACATCGTCGGCGACCCCAGTCAAATTCACCAGCTCTTGCTCAATCTGGGCATCAACGCCCGCAGTGCCATCGGCGACCGTGGAGGCGAGATCCATATCAACCTGGACATCGTTGAGCTCGACCCCGCCGATGCCGACGTTCTGAGCCTCGCACCCCGAGGATACGCCGCGCTCTCCGTCCGCGATACGGGCACGGGCATCAAGGCCACAGACCTAGACCATATCTTCGACCCATTCTTCACGACCAAACCACGAGACGAGAGCTCGGGGCTCGGTCTCGCGTCCGCGCATGGCATCGTGCGGCGCCATCAGGGCGCCATCTCGGTCGACACTCGTGTGGGCGAAGGCACGACATTCCGAGTACTATTGCCGCTCTCCACCAATATGCGCACAGGTACGGAGGACCACCCGACGCCCGCCCCGGCCGGCGACCCACCGTTGCGGATCCTGCTGGTGGACGACGAGGTTGCCGTCGTACGCTCCATGCACCGACTTCTCCTGGGCGGCGGCTTCGAGGTCGTCCCGTATGAGAGCAGCACACGCGCGCTCGCTGCCTTCCGTGCGTCACCCTTCAGCTTCGACATCGGGCTCTTCGACCAGGACATGCCGCGCCTCAGTGGCTCCGCGCTCATCGAGGCCATCCGGTCGCTACGGCCCGATTTCCCGGTCGTCGTCGCAACCGGCCACGCCCCAGCTGCCGCCGAGAAACTGGCCCCGCTCGGTCGATCCGTCCTGCTTGCGAAACCATGTTCACCCGATGAGCTTTTCGCCGCCTTGTCGACCGTGGCGCAAGATCACGATCTATAGAGTGGTGACGCGACCGTTGCCAAACCTCGTTCGAGCGCGGTCAGACCGCGTGCTGGCTCGCGCCCATCACCTTGCGTACCAGCTCCAGCTGCGAGCTGACGTGCAATTTCTTGTACACCGCCTGAAGATGGTTGCGTACGGTGTGACGCGAGATGAACAAGATCGACGCGATCTCAGACACGGAACCGTTCCTGATCAGCGTCACGATGATTTCACGCTCGCGCCGAGTCAGAACCGCGTACTCCTCGGCCGTCAGATGCCAGCCGGAGCTCGGCACGTCGCGGCTCACTTCCACCTGCCAGGGCTCGACCGGGCCTGGCAGCTCGCCCGTACCCAGCGCGCGATGAAGCTCATCTAGGAGACGCGAAACCTCCGCCACCCGCTCCGTACTGATATTCACTCGACGCATGCGCGTCCGTTCGAGCCCCTGCTCCACACGCGCGATGAGTTCTCGCGGGTCGAGCGGCTTCGTAATGTAATCCAAGGCTTGGAGCCTCAGCGCCCGTACAGCCGTCAGTACATGTGGCTGGCCGGTAATCACAATCGCCGGCAGTCGACCTTCTCGCACGGGCGCCCACTCCAAGAGTTCCAGTTCCGAGTTGCCCGGCATATGAATGTCGACCAGGAGGAGGTCTATCTGTTGGGCCGCCGCGATCTGCCGCACCTCTGCCGAATCTGCAGCTGTCACGACCTGAAAACCATGGTGTCGCAGTACCGCCGCCGCCGAGTCCCGCACGCTCACGTCGTCATCGGCCACAAGTAGCTGAAAAGGTTGCATCAACTCGGCTCCAGATCGTACCGCCCTGCTGTCCCCCAACCTAAGCTCACGCGGCCCTCCAGATTAGGGTCTCACCACCCAGGTCGCGCTCGTGCACCGAGCGTTCGCTGGCATCGCTCGAGTGAATATCGGTGTATGTGCGCTGGACATGACGCACGATTCGCCGATCGAGTCCGGCGATCTCCACTGTCACGCCGATCGCCACGACATCCCTCAAGTAGCTGAAGATCGTCTGCAACCAGTGGCGCCACACCATTTTGCCCCCCGCGAACGTCACTCGCCACAGCGAAGCGTCGGGCCACGACCCGTACACGCCCTCGAGACGCTCGATCACGTCAGAACCGCAAGAATCTGGGCATGTGGAGAGCGCAACCGACACCGCGTAGGGGTAGTGGCTCGCCACGCTGAAACCAAGTTCGGGGACTCGCGCCGGATCTTCGAGTAGGCAACTTCTGATATCCATCTGATTCCCTCCTGCTGTACTAGACCCATCGACGCCATCGCCACGCAATGAGATAGCGCAACCAGCTCATTTTTCGGCGTCCCAGCAGTCCGTCGTCGCACCCGACCCCTGATCGTACTGTAGTGGCCCCCTGCCGCACTTCGGGACACCTCCGCCGGGCTCCGGCCCCGTGCGCACCACCTCACCCGCTGCGGCGCCCCCCCGGCAGAGCGTGGGGGACCCTAGAACCCAGGTCACCGCCCGCCACACCCACGCCCGGCTCGCTCGCCGTTCCCTGCAGCGCCCATCCGACACCCGTGAGCTCGGTTCTCAGAGTGCTGCGCCCAACAGCTGGTGTCTAGCCAGTGTGTACTAGCGACTATCGCCAGTGAACCGTCCCACTCTGGCGTCCTCTCACCTCGCGCCACACCAATCCCGGCCCCCATCGTCGCAGGGCATCGCGTCCACACGGATCGCATAGCGATCATGCGAAGCTTGCCGGAATCCCGTCGAGCGTCTAGGACCTGCCGCGCAGACGCATCAACGCTCGACGCTCGCGCTTATCGGGGCGCCCGGAGCCCCGTTCGCGCCGGGGGACCGCTCGCTCCGCCGGTACCTGCTCGGGCGTAGGCGTATGATCGATGTACAGCGCCTGCGCCAGCGAGGCACCGACTCGTTTCTCCAGCAGTTTGACGACCTCGATGATCCTCGGTCCGCCTGGTGTGAGGACATGGATCATCTGACCTGGGCGCACGTGCTTCGAGGCTTTGACCGATGCCCCGTCGACCTTCACGTGCCCGGCAACGCAGGCTGTAGAGGCGAGCGACCGCGTCTTGAAAAATCGCGCCGCCCACAGCCAGCGATCGATGCGCACATCGAGGGCAGCGCCAGCGGAATCAGACATGCACACCGAGCTTGCTTCAGCTGAAGGGCGGGGCCAACCAAATCAGCTCGGCGCTCTCGCGCTGGCGTCCGGCACACAGCCAGTGGCCCGTGCGCCATGGTCTGCGCACGAACGCGGTCGGCACGGACGCGGACCCCCACGGGGGTCAAACGACAATGGACGCGCCCCCCCGCCATCGTGGGGGGCCGTCGAACCCTCACGCACGGCGGTAGCGGACTTCGCACGAGATGACGCGAGATTGCGCTGATTGCGTGTTCACAACCGTCTATGATGCGATGATCGGGAGAAGGGCCGCTCGACCACCCGCGAGCTGGCGATGCGCTGCCCCCCCAAACACACCAGCTCATCCCCGCGGTAAAGCAGCCTCCATGCGCACTGCAATCCTCTTCGTGTGCCTCTATGCCTACTATCTGGCACTGTCTGGCCAATTCGATAGTCCCTTTCTGATGAAGGTAGGCGTCGTGTGCTGTGCCGCAACCGCGCTGGTCGCCAAGCATATGGGCATCGTGGACGACGAGAGCCTTCCGTTCCGCTACTGGCTGCGTACGGCCGTCTACGCCCCTTGGCTATGGTGGCAGATCGTGCTGTCGAATCTTGATGTAGCGCGACGGGTCTGGTCGCCGCGCCTCCCCATCGCACCGCGCATGTTCAAACTCCCGCACGATCTTCACAGCGTCTTCGGTATGGTGACCTACGCAAACTCCATCACACTGACTCCGGGCACGGTGACCGTCGAAGTCTCCGGCGGTGAGTTCTTGATCCACGCACTCACAAAAGAAGCCCAAGACGACCTTGAATCGGGGGAAATGCACAAACGCGTCAAGTGGATCGAAGGAGATACGAAAGGAGATACGAGATGATCCTCGGTACCTGCGTCGCGCTGCTCGTCGGAGCGTTCATGGTGCTCGCCCGCGCGCTGATGGGGCCCACTGTGTTCGACCGGATCCTCGCCGTGAACGCCCTGGGCACAAAAACCGTCGTGCTCGTGACGGCGATCGGGTTTCTCAGTGAACCGGGCTATTTTCTGGACACCGCGCTGGCCTACGCGTTGATCAACTTTGTGGCCACATTGGCAATTCTTAAGTATATCGAGTATCGGAGGCTCGGCTGATGAGTGCCCTCGAGATCTCCAGCGCGGTCCTATTGAGCGTCGGCTGCTTCTTCGCCCTCACCGGGGGCCTTGGCATGCTGCGCATGCCCGACTTCTATACCCGTCTACACCCGGCAGGAAAGTCCGATAGTTTCGCGCAGGTCCTGATCCTAGGTGGGCTGATGTGCCAAACGGATGACGTCATGGTAGCGATCAAACTGGTGTTGATCTGCTTCGTCTTATTCGTCACCTCCCCCACAGCCACGCACGCCATCACCAAGGCGGCGCATCTAGACGGTCTCAAGCCCATCGAGCACGAAGGGGGCGACCGATGAGCGCGGTGCTGATCCTCGACGTGATTCTGCTCGTCCTCGTGCTCGTAGCGGCCGTTGCTGTCGTCCAACTGCGCAGCCTGTTCTCTGCCACCATCATCGCGGGTGTGTACAGCCTGCTAATGGCGTTGGTGTGGTCCAACATGCACGCCCTCGACGTCGCATTCACCGAAGCGGCCGTGGGCGCAGGCATCTCCACCGTTCTCCTGCTGGGCACCTTGGTCCACACCGGCCGTATCGCCAAAGGCGGGGAAAAACTCCACATGCCAGCGCTTCTCGTCTGCCTGCTCACGGGCGGGGCGTTGATCTACGGCACTTTTGACATGCCGCGCTTCGGCGATCCGAAGGCCCCAATCCACAACCTCCGCGTCCCCAAGATGCTCGCGCAGAACGTGGGAAAAGTCCCGGGGACGCTGCCCAAAGCCACGCCGGAGCACCGCGCCGACGCGGCACACGACAACGAGCCCGCACACAGCTCAACCCCCGCTCACGCCCACCCTAGCGACGACTTCGGTGGTCATTCCCCGAACACGGTGACCAGTTTGCTGGCGGCGTACCGGGGCTTCGACACCATGTTCGAAACAGCGGTCATCTTCACCGCCGGCGTGGGTTTGGTGCTGCTGCTTCGCCGCCGCCGCGAGGACCCACCGGGCACAATCTCGACTGGAGACCGCCCACCTCCCCAAGACCACCACGCGACCAAAGGAGATACATAATGCAAGAGCAAATGCTCCCGCGTGTGGTCTGCAAAATGCTGTTCCCATTTATCATTGTCTTCGCGCTCTACGTGATCACCCACGGCGAGCTCGGGCCGGGCGGTGGTTTCCAAGGCGGGGTCATCTTGGCGGCCGCGTTCATCGTCTACGGCCTCATCTTCGGCGCCGATGAGCTCAAGCGCCGTGTGCCGCCTGCTGTGACCGACGCGTTGATGGCCGGCGGGGTGCTGCTCTATGCCGGTACGGGCCTGGCAACCCTCCTACTCGGGGGCAACTTTCTCGACTACAGCCGGCTCAACCCGGGCAACCCCGGCGACGCAGAGGCGCTGGGGATGACCCTGGTCGAGTACGGTGTGGGGTGCACGGTCGCAAGCGTGATGATCACGTTGTTTACGCAGATCACCGAGGGCGCAAGCGGCACGGGCTCCGCCGAAACACGCAGCCCTCTCCAAGAGGCCCCGCGCCGAAAGGAGGCGTGATGGACATTCTAGGCATCTACAACTACTGGGTCGCCATCGTCATCATGATGATCGGTTTTTATGGCGTCATCGCCAAACGCAATCTAGTCAAACAGGCCATCGCCCTCGGCCTGTTTCAAACCGGCGTTTTTCTCTTCTACATCACCATGGCAGTGTACCGCGATCCAAACGGGCAAGAAGGCATGGCGCCGATCTGGAGCGCCATCGGTGACGGTACGGTGAAGCACCCCGGTCCCTACGACAACCCCCTCCCCCACGTGCTCATCCTCACCGCGATCGTGGTCTCTGTGAGCACGCTCGCCGTAGCCTTGGCCATCATCGTCAAGATCAAGCAAAGTTACGGCACCGTAGAAGAGGATGAAATCTTGGCCATGGACGCAGAGGGGGACGATTGCCGATGAACCTGGCCGACCATCTCCCTGTACTCATCGTGCTGCTTCCACTCTTCGGAGGCGCGCTCTCACTGTTCACGGGTGCCAATGGGTGGCGCCCGTGGACTTGGGCCCTTCTGATCACCGGCAGCACCTTCGCCACCAGTTTGGCGTTGCTCGAAGCTGTGCGCTACGCCCCCCGCAAGACACTCATCTATGCGCTGGGCAGCTGGCCGGGCGAATACGGCATCGAGTATCGCGTAGACGTGCTCAACGCCTATGTCCTCTGCGTCGTATCGCTGCTCGCCTTGGTGTGCACCGTGTACGCCCGCCGTAGCATAGAAGACGAGATCCCGGACGACCGGCACCACATGTTCTATGCCGTGTGGCTGCTGGCTATCGCGGGACTGCTGGGCATCACTGTCACAGGCGACACCTTCAACATCTACGTCCTCCTCGAAATCTCCTCGCTCACGGTCTACTGCCTCATCGCCATGGGCAAGGACCGGGACCGGCGGGCGCTCACGGCGAGCCTCAAATACCTGATCCTTGGCAGCATCGGCGCCACGTTCATCCTGCTCGGGATCGGGTATCTGCTCATGCTCACCGGCACGCTGAACATGGCAGATATGCACGCGCAGCTCATGGAGATGAGAGATCGCGGGGAGCTGCTCCACAACCGCACGGTGTTGATCGCGTTCGCCTTTCTCATGGTCGGCCTCGCTCTGAAAATGGCCCTCTTCCCGTTGCACCAATGGCTCCCCAACGCGTATACCTACGCGCCCTCGGCCGTCAGCGCACTCATCGCCTCCACCGCGACCAAAGTAGGCGTGTACATGACCTTTCGGTTCGTGTTCACGTTGTTCGGCGGTGTGTACGACTCGCTACACAACTTGGACGTATTCATCGCCTGCGCCTGCGCGGGCGTGCTGGTATCCGGCGTACGAGCGGCCCAACAAAACAATGCGAAACGGGTCCTCGCCTATTCTAGCGTCGGGCAGCTCGCCTATATCGTGCTTGGTTTTTCGCTGCTCAACCACTCCGGCGTAACCGCATCCGTGATCCATATTTTCAACCACGCGGTGACCAAAGGCGGCATGTTTATGGCCTTGGGCTGTGTGGCATACCGCGTCGGCGGAACGGAAATCCGACACCTACAGGGCATCGGACGCCGCATGCCGCTCACCATGGCCGCTTTTGTGGCCGGTGGTCTCGGTCTCATCGGGATGCCGCTGACCGCCGGTTTTGTATCCAAGTGGTACCTGGTCCAAGCGGCGCTCGATGAAGGATTTTGGTGGGTGGCATTTGTGGTGCTGCTCGGTAGCCTTTTGGCGCTCATCTACGTGTGGCGACTCGTCGAAGTCATCTATTTCAAAGCGCCCGATCCGCAGTACGCGGACAAGGATATCCGTGAAGCGCCGCTGACCATGTTGGTGCCCACCTGGAGCTTGATCGGCGCGAGTATCTACTTCGGCATCGACGCCTCCTGGACGGCTGAAATCGCCGACGCAGCCGCGCGAACGCTACTCGGGGGGTTCTCGTGATGGATATCTCACCTCTCAGCGCACTGGCGATCCCTGCCGTCGGCGCCTTCCTCATCGGCCTCGCCGGGCGCTGGCCCAACTTGCGGGAGGCCGTCACCCTCACCACTGCCGCGGGCCTGTGTTGGGTGATCTTCCAGCTGGTCCCCACCGCTCTCGCGGGCGGGGCCATGCGCGTAGAGCTGGCCGAAATCGTCCCTGGCCTGATGATCGCGCTCCACATCGAGCCGTTGGGCATGATCTTCGCGGTCATCGCCTCTTCGCTGTGGATCCTCAACTCGCTCTACTCTATCGGCTACATGCGCGCCAACAACGAGAAGCACCAGACCCGCTTCTATATTTGTTTCGCGCTCTCCATCACATGCGTGATGGGCTTGGCCTTCGCGGCCAACCTACTCACCATGTTCATCTTCTACGAGGCGCTTTCGCTCGCGACCTTCCCGCTTGTCACCCACAAGGGCAGCGAACAGGCGCTCAAGTCCGGGCGCACATATCTGGGCATCCTCGTGGGCACCTCCGTCTGCCTGTTCTTACCGGCAATTATCGCTACCTACGTCTACACCGGCACCATCGATTTCGTGCCCGGCGGAGTCTTCCGGTCCGCGCTCGAAACCGGAAAAATTGACCCCGCCCTGTACGGAGTCATTTTCGCCATGTTCATGTACGGCATCGGCAAGGCCGCGCTCATGCCCTCGCAGCGCTGGCTCCCGGCCGCCATGGTCGCACCCACCCCCGTCAGTGCCCTGCTGCATGCGGTGGCCGTGGTCAAAGCCGGCGTTTTTTCGCTGACCAAGGTCACGGTCTACATCGTCGGCATCGATACGCTGCGCGAGTACGGCCAAGGTGGATGGCTCGTCTACGCCGCGGGGTTCACCATCATCACAGCGTCGTTCATCGCCCTGTTCCAAGATAACCTCAAGCGTCGCCTCGCCTACTCCACAGTCAGCCAGCTTTCCTATATCGTCCTCGGAACCGCGCTGCTGTGGCCCATCTCGATCGTCGGCGCGGCCCTGCATATCGCGGCCCACGCCTTCGGCAAGATCACGCTATTCTTCGCCGCCGGCTCGATTTACACCGCAGCACACAAGACCCTCGTCAGCGAACTCGATGGTATCGGCCGCCGCATGCCGTGGACCATGGGCGCCTTCACTGTGGGCACGCTATCGATGATCGGACTGCCCCCCACGGCGGGGTTCATCTCGAAGTGGTATCTGATCTCCGGCGCTTGGAAATCCGGCCACGTGGTGGCCATCGCCGTGATCGTGGTGAGTACGCTTCTCAACGCGGCCTACTTCTTACCTATCGTCTATCGAGCATTCTTTCGGCCTTCTCCACCAACCTCGAAGCACGCCGAACATGGCGAAGCTCCGCTGCCCATCGTAATCGCGCTCACCGGCACGGCTTTGGCCGCGGTGAGCATGTTCTTCTATCCCGATTTGTTCCTCGGCTTGGCCCAGAAACTGGGAGGCAATCTCCGATGAAGCTCGAAGATCCAAAGGCCATCCGCCTGGCCTGGATCGGTTTCATTGCATGCCTCGTGGTGTTGCTCCTCCTCGACCTCGTCGTGGAACATCACCCGCATTTTGGAATCGACGGCTACTTCGGTTTTTCTGCCTGGTACGGCTTCGGCACCTGCGTGCTGATGGTCGTCGGCTCCAAGAAGCTCGTTGGCTTGTTCCTCAAGCGCAAGGACACCTACTACGATGATTGAGTTTCCCCCCGGCCTCATCTTGGTCGTCGGCGCGCTTCTGATGTGTTTCTTGCGCGGATCAGCGTGGAAAGCCGCATCTCTTTTGCTGCCCCTCGCTACATTGTGGGGTGTATGGTCGGTACCCGATACTCCCGTAGCTGTCCCCTTTCTTGACTACACCCTAGAGGTGGTGTCACTGCAACCGGCGACGCGAGTATTCGCCACAATCTTTTCGCTGATGGCCTTCGGAGGGGCATTGTTCGCCCTCAACCAAGACCGGCGCGTGGAACTTCCAGCCGCATTCGTATACGCCGGAAGCGCCATCGGTGTCACGTTCGCGGGCGATCTGATCACGCTATTTATCTTTTGGGAGATGATGGCCATCGGTTCCACCATCGTGGTCTGGAGCGGGTTTGGTGAGACCGCGCGCAAAGCCGGTATGCGCTACGTCAATGTGCACCTCGTCGGCGGCGTCCTCATGATGGCCGGCATTGTCGCCCACGTACTCGACACCGGGTCCATTGATGTGGTCAATCTCTCGAGCCTCGACAGCGCGGCGACGTGGCTCATTCTTATCGGCATCCTGATCAACGCTGGGGCCCCGCCTTTCGGCAGTTGGCTCCCTGACGCGTACCCCGAGGCCTCCGAGTCGGGCATGGTGTTCCTTTCGGCCTTCACCACCAAGACGTCGGTATACGTGCTGATGCTGCTCTTCGCTGGCACCGAGCTGTTGATCTACGTCGGAGCCGCAATGGCCGTATACGGCATCGTATACGCCATACTAGAGAACGACATGCGCAGAATCCTGGCCTACTCGATCATCAATCAGGTAGGGTTCATGGTCTGTGGCATCGGCATCGGCACCACGATGGCCCTCAACGGTGCAGCCGCTCACGCCTTCGCCCACATCATCTACAAGGCATTGCTCCTCATGTCGGCTGGCTCGGTGGTATTCATGACCGGCAAACGCAAGTGCACCGACCTTGGCGGCCTGTACCACAGCATGCCCATCACAATGTGGTGCGGAATTATCGGCGCGCTGTCGATCTCCGCCTTCCCCCTCACTTCGGGTTTCACGACCAAATCCATGATCTCGGATGCCGCCGCCCAAGAGCACCTCATGCTCGCGTGGTTGGTGCTCACCGCCGCTTCGGCGGGCGTGTTCTTGCACGCCGGTATCAAGTTTCCATGGTTCGTTTTCTTCCAAAAGGACTCGGGTCTGCGCCCCCCCGACCCTCCCGCCAACATGAAGTTGGCCATGATCTTCTTCGCCGGCCTCTGTCTGCTCCTCGGCGTCTATCCCCAACCACTCTACGAAATCTTGCCCTTCCCCGCCCCCCCTGGTGAGCACCTCTACGCGGCCTACTCGGGTGCCCACGTGGTCGGTCAGCTGCAGCTGCTCCTCTTCGCTGGTTTGGCATTCTTCGTGCTACTCCCCATGCTCAAACGCACGTTGACCATCACCCTCGACTTCGACTGGTTCTATCGGCGTTTCTTTCCCGGGCTATGGCTCCATGTGGGTCTGCCGTTGCTACGCGTCCTTGCGCCACTTCACACGTGGATCATCACAGGCCTGCCGCGGAGCGCCGTCGCGTACTTCGGTCCCAACCGAGCACGGTCGTCCGGGCCAGGCCGTCTGCAACTCGGTATCGGCCCCGCGGTCCTGCTGCTCACCGGATTTCTGCTTCTGTTCGTATTGCTCAATCTACTCGATCCGAGCACGGTCCCCGTCCGGTAACCTGCCGTTCCCCTTCGCGGCCACTGAGTCGTTCCACTGCGCGGCCAGCCACGACGGGCGGCCCGCGACAGCACAACCTACATCGGTGCGACGCCTCGATTGGCCGACCGGCTCGCTACGCATCCCTCTTGCTTGCGGCGCGGTCGTGCCGCTTTGGGTCGCGTCCGTAGATGCGCGAGACGGATGACGACGCATCCCCGATGCGCTTATGGTGGTGTTCTGCATTGCACGGGTTACAGCAACAATATCGTTGCTCGCCATACAGGCCCCGGCCCACGACCGCAAGGAACATCTCGCCCATGTCGACCGAAGACCCTCTCGACCTTATCGGAACCACCATCGCAGGCAAGTACGTCGTCGAGCGGGCCATCGGCAGCGGTGGCTTTAGCGTCGTGTACCGCGCCGAGCACAAGATCTGGAACCAGCCCGTGGCGATCAAGTGCTTCACCGCCTTGAGCCGCGCCCCGGAGCACCTCCGACGTACGCTGAACGAGAGTTTCATCCGAGAAGGGAAGCTCATGGCTCAGCTCTCTACTGAGACGGCCGCCATCGCACAGGCACGAGACACCGGCAGCATGGTCTTGGCCGACGGGAGTTGGATCCCCTACCTTGTACTGGAGTGGCTGCAAGGCCAGACATTGTCCGCAATGCTGGACTCCGAATTTGAAGCGGGGCGAGCCGCACGGGGCCTGAGCGCGAGTTTGGATCTACTGGCCGGCCCCATCGACGCCCTCGGGTGTGCACACGCCCGGGGCATCGCCCACCTCGACGTCAAGCCCGACAATCTTCTGATCTGTTCCGACGGCGAACGCGTCAAGATTCTCGACTTCGGCCTCGCGCAGGTGATCGGCCCGCAATCTAGTCTGGCGGAAGGCGAGGATAAAGTCGACATCATCTCCTGCACACCGATCTACGCCGCCCCGGAACAATTCAACCCCAAGCGCGGGGCTGCGGGCCCTCGAACCGACGTATACGCGCTCGCGCTCGTACTCGTCGAAATCATGCGTGGGGGAGAACCGGCGATGCAAGGCGACGTCGAGGGAATCGTTGCACAAAGCCAAGACCCCAACGCGCGACCCTCACCCCGTTCACTGGGCGTGGCGGTCAGCGACGCCGTCGAGGCCGTGTTCATGCGGGCCTTGTCGGTCGATCCGATCCAACGCTATGAAACCGCGCGCCACCTCCGACTCGCGCTGCGGACCGCGATGGAAACCTCGGACGCCGTCCATGTCGGTGCCGCGGAGGCGTCGGGTCCCGGGCTGCGACGCCTGGCCGCGGACGCCAGCTCCGCTCGGCTCGGCATGCCCGCGAACCCCACTCTGATCCACTACTGTGCTCCAAGCGAACCGGAGTGCGAGACCCCATCCGCGGCCGCATCGAGAATCGGCGATGGCACGGGTCCCAGCTGGCCAACTGATATCCACACCTCCATGCAAGCGACGCATGCATCGGAGGCCGCCACCCACCATCCCGCGCGCCCCCCTACCCGCTTCGTTCGGACAGGTTCCATAGCGAGCGGAGCACTGGCTCTCGCGGTGCTGATGACGAGCACGGGCAGCTTGGGTGACGACCGAAGCGCTGGCGTCGATACGGGGACCCCCGATACCGCGACGCAGGCCGGTACGGATCAGGTAGCGAAGATCGCCCGAACACCCGAAGCCGCGCCCGAAGCCGCGCCGACCGCCGTCGCAGCCGCCGGTCCCTGCCCCGACGATATGGCCTTCGTCACTGGAGGAAAGTTCTTCATGGGGTCGGACTCGGAACTCGCCGTATTGACGGCAGCGAGACCTGCCCATCAGGTTTCGGTCGACGGATTCTGTATCGACCTCGCTGAAGTCACGGTTGCCCAGTACAAATCATGCTCCGACCGGGGGACATGCAAGCGCGCCTTCCGGGACAGCTTCTGGCCCCGAGGCTCCCAAAGCCGCGAGGACTGGCAAGCCGCCCGTACCGCCCATCAAGATCTTTGCAACGAAAACCACCCAGACCGGGACGACCACCCCGTAAACTGCGTCGACTGGAGTCAGGCCGATGCTTTTTGCCGAGAACACGGGAAGCGGCTTCCCAGCGAGCCGGAGTGGGAATTCGCGGCCCGCGGATCGGACGGCCGGGTCTACCCCTGGGGCGATGCCAAACCTGACGAACTGCATATGAATGGCTGTGGGGCGGAGTGCCGAGACTGGCGTGAGGCCGCAGGTCTCTCCCCGACCGGGGTACTACACGACAAGAACGACGGCCACCCTGGCACCTCGCCGGTCGGCACCTTTGCGGCCGGGTTTACCCAACATGGACTCCGCGACATGATCGGCAACGTTTTCGAGTGGACGGCCGACCCCTTCGTCCCTTACGGACAAAAGCCACATCAAAACACGGGCACACGTCGGGTGATCCGAGGCGGAGCGTTCAACAGCTTCATGGCCGCGTTCGCCGACCCCGCGCTCCGCTTCGGAATGGACGCCGACGCCCACACCCACGGAATCGGTTTCCGTTGCGCTAGCAACCCCCGGACTGCGACCCCCACAGTGACACCGCGTTGATGCGGTGAGCGACCGGCTCTGTTCCGGCAAGCATCACACACGACCACCCGCTCTATTCTTGTTCCTCCAACATTCGTACCAACTCCACAACCACCGGCACCTCTGCATCCTCGTGTTTGGCCTTGTGCGCGAAGAAAACGGCCCGCTTCCGATCGCCGTTGATCAATGCAATACGTCCCTGCCGCGCGAAGGTTTCGGCTCTCATTTGCGGCGTGGCGCGGTCGGAGAGCGCGATGGTACGCAGTCCCTTCAGTGCCACGTCCCATGCCTCGGCCTGCTCAGCAGCTCGTGCCAGATCCGCGGCAATATCTAGGTTGTGGCGGTCCGTCATCATGGCCTGCTCCAACCATTCGAGTTGCCCCGGCATGTCGCCTCCCAACTCGGCCAACGTGGCGCGGCGATGCTGAAGCAGCGCCAGTTCCGGACTGCGTCTCTTGCTCGCTGAGATCTCCGTCTCCATCACCTGGACCGCCGCCTCCAGGTCGCCACACTTCACGTGGGCGTCGCCCAGCGCGACCACCCACGCGTGCTGCCCCGGACGCAATTCCAACGCCTGGACAAGAACCTCCACCGCGAGTTCGGGCTCGCCGCCCCTCACCGCAAGTTCCCCGGCGCGACCCAGCAAGGCCGCGCGTTCATCACCCTCTACGTCCTCCACGTCGGCCAGAAGCAGCTTGGCGAGCTTCCGACCGTCGCCGAGGGCTTCGTATAGATCAACTAGAAGGTCGCGAACCTCGGCATTCTCTGGTTGTTTCCGACGAACATGCTCCAACCCCCTGCGCGCCACCTCACGCTCCCCCAAACATCTCGAAGTCCGATGCAACCAGCGAGCAGCCTCCACTTGGGCCTCGTCGCTTGTGACCGCCACGAGTTGATTGCTCGTGCCCACCGCAGCTTCCCAGTCCTCGTCGTCAGACGCGAGCCGCAGCACCTCCCAAAGCGACTCCACGTCTTTTCTGTTGTTCGCCACCCATCCAACTAGGAGCGTACGCTGTCGCTCACGATCGTTGCACGCGGCGTACAAGCGCGACAACAGCATCGTCAGCTCTCGCGCGCGTCCGGGATCTTCAGTATCGCCGCTCTCGATCGACGCCAATGCCTCGACCAAACGACGCTCGTAAAGCTGCTCCAAGTCGTCGTCCGCGGAAATGGAGAACGCCTCGCCGAGGTCGTCGAGGGCCAACCCATACTCGCCACGCACATGCTGCGCGTCGCCGCGCAGCCGCAGGAGTACGGCCCGATGTATCGCGCTCCCATCACCATCGTCGAGTCGCAGTGTCAGTTCCGCCACGATCTCGCCCTCGCGACCCAGACCCGACAAGAGTCCGCACCATCGGCCAAGAATGTCGAAATCCTCCGGCGCCCCCTCACGTGCCGCCTCGACCGCCGCGAGGGCGAGTGCCACCTCATTCTCGGCCTCGTAGAGCTCTGCGGCACGCATGAGACGTCTCGTCCCTTCTGGACCTTGCGCCGTCGCCGACAATAGGCGTGCTTGCCCGGAGCGATCCCCCGATCCCATAAGCACAGACTCGAGCTCCTCGATCCATGCCGGTGACGGCCGCGCGGGGTAGTGCCCCGCCTCCAGCACCCGCCGCGCCGCATCGAGCTCACCTCGGGCACGGTATCGACGCCCCGCCAACACGGCGAGCTTCTCCCGAGCCTCGGGATCCGCTTCGATCGCCACGAGCCTCTCGTAGACGTCGGTCAGCTCCTCGTCATCCCCGCCCTGTTCGAGCACACGTCGCATGGAGGACAAAACCGTCGCACCCGCGACCCCACGCGACAGCGCCGCCCGGTACACCCCCAAAGAGCGAGCGCTATCTTTGTCTTCAAACAACGCACCGAGACGCAGCGACACACCTGCCACACGAGAGAGGTCATTTCCTTGGCAAGCAAGTTCCAACTGCTGCTCGAGCAATACGACCAAGCGCTCGGTATCGCCGGTCTTTGCCATACATTCGGCCATTAGCTCCCGCGCCTCTTCGCTCTCGGCGTCCTCGTCGAGCACCTCTTCGAGGCGAGCGAGCGCCTCGTCTACATGCTCCTCGTGCACCACCAGTGCTCGCGCGAGCGTACAGCGGAGCGCACAGCGATCGTCGCGCTCCCCCAGGCCATCGACAACGTCGTCATGCAAGCACCGGAGGCTTCCGATGTCCCCTAGGCGGGCATAGACCCGCGCAAGTCGATCCCACACTCGCCCTTCAGCCGACTGAAGCTCCATCATCTGTTCATATAGCTGTTTTGCGATGCCCAGCTCAAGCTCAGATGCCTGCGCCGAAGCCATCAAGCGGTCTGCGAAGGCATAAACCGGAGCACGCTCCGCCTCGTCGAGGACTTCGAATACACGGCCGTAGTGCTCGCCCGCCCCCAAGATATCCCCCCGCGCATCGCAGCGCGTGGCCAAGGCGAGCATCGCCCAGCTCGCCCTGCGTATACCATCGGGAAGGTCGGTACTGCAGGCAACTGCCCTGCACAGCAGGGCAGCTGCGCGTGCGTCGTTCTCGAGTTCGAGACCGAGATCATAGGCAAGACGAACTTGTTCCGGACTCGCGCCTTCCTGATTCGCTGCAGCGACCAGACAGCACAACAACCGATCCTGGTCACCAGCCGAGCGACACACTCGTTCGTATAGGGCCAACAGATCCGAATCGACGGCACCACCTTCCCCTAGGGCCGTCACACTCGCCTCAAGGATCTCCAAAGCTCGGGTATCGTTGGGGCTCGCGTCTAGGGCACGCTCTAGGGCGGCGACGCCCATCGCCGCCGTCTCCCCGCGAGAGAGCTGAATCTCGGCCAAGGTATACAGCGCGGCAGATCGGGTCTGGGGCTCGCCCTCTCCCGCATTGGCGAGACGTTCAAGAATCTCGGTTTGGCGCGGGATATCGCCCAGTTTTGCAGCCAGCCGCGCCTGATACCGCCACACATCGATCGTGCGCACGCAGGTTTGCTCGGCTTCAGCATAGAGTTGCAGCGCACGCTGGGGGTCGCCGAGGTCTCTCTCGAGGACCTCGCCCCAACACAAGAGAACCTCGCAACGGGCGTAGGGATCGCTCGAGACCGCCGTGTCGGAACACAGTACCTCAAGTTTCTTTACATAAAGTTCCAGTTTCTCGCAGCGTGTCGCGGCCTCGTAGGTGGCACGATGGTATTCGGGCGATGCGGGTTGGTCTGCTATCACCCTCAGCCACGCCCGGAACACCGCGTCGGGCGGAGCATCCCCTCGCGACTGCCGGAGCCGAGCGAGTTCTGCCCACAGCCGGGCGCGTTCGAAGGAACCACGCGCCGCCGAGGCCTCCGCCTCGAGCAATCTCTCCAACGGACGCGTGTCTCCCCGCGACCACAGCGTGGCACGCAACCTCGTCGAACCGCCGGCATCCTCTATCGCCGCGTCCAGTGCCGACTCGACCAGCTCCTCCGACTGGTCGGTATTGTCACGGGCAGCAGCGATCACCGAAAGCTCGTACAATACCTCACAGCGTGAGATCGGCATCGCCTCGGAAGCCTCGGCGTCGACCTCACGACCCAGCGCGAGCAACAGCATGCGATAAGAGCGTTCCGCCGTCTCCCATCGACCAGCTTCCGCTGCCAACCTTCCCAATCGTGCCAACGTGGAGCGTGAAGACGGGTCCATCTTGGTCGCGGACTCGAGTTCGGCGATGGCCGCTTCCACTTGCCCGAGCCGCTGCAGTACCGTCGAGAGCGATACGTGCACGCAAGCCCGTTCGATGCAACGCCGCCGCCCGAAAGCCGCAATCACGGCCTCGAAAACATCCCGCGCCTCATCGAGTTCTCCGCTCGCAACCAGGCAACCCCCCAGATCCTTCGCCAGTCGCTCATCCTCGGGACATAGCTCCACGGCACGACGAAGAGACGGGAGCGCCGCTTGTGGTCTTTGGAGATGCTTCAGCGCAATTTCCGAAGCTTCTTGAGCGTAGTCACGCACCTGGGCCGCGTCCCCCACCACTTCGGTCGCCCGCCCCAACGCAACGACGAGGTCCTCCCATGACGCTTGGTCTCGAAGCCGCCCAAGGAACAGGCGTCGAACTTCGAGGTTCCGAGGTGCCAGATCGTAGGCGGCGGACAAACTTGCCATCGCCTTTATGTTCAGTCCTGCGGATGACTGTAGCTTTGCGAGCTGCAGCAGCAGTGGTACTTTATCCGCCGCCACGCAGGCCTCGAGTCGACAGGCGAGCCAATAGGCCGCCGCCGCCGGGTCACCGACCGACTCATATAGCTCGATCAAGCGGCAGATCATCCCTTCTTCCGGAACCAGCTCGGTCGCGGCCGCGAATGCTCTTGCTGCCGCGCTCCGGTCGGAGATCCGATATTGATGGATCTCACCTGCTTCCTTCCACAACGCAGCAGCCCCGAGTCTATCTCCCGCCGCCGCCACCTGTTCGGCCTGATCTTCGAGCACGGACGCAAGTGGACCGTGATCGCCTTGAGCTGAAAGGAGTACCTTGATGGCATCGATCGACTCGCTGTGCCCAGGCCGGGCGTCAAGGTTTTCCCGCAGCAAGTCCACAAGATCATGCTCTCGGACCGAACCCAAGCTGAGCTCCACAGCGCGAAGTCGGGCCTGCACCAGCTCTGCAGCATCGTCCCCCGCAGCTGCGAGACGCCTGTAGACCCGGATCAAGTCCTGATCACGCCCCAGCTTTTCATACAGCCCGATGAGCGTACGTGTGAGGATCACGTCTTGTGGAGCGGCTGCCGACAATGCCTCGAGGATGTCGGCCGCATGTTCATCGCGCCCCACCGCGAGCAGCGTTTCTCCCGCGCGACGTAGATACTGCGCGCGCGTCTGCGAGTCTGCGCCTAGCCGTGCGGCCTCGAGCAGCCAGCCGATGGCCCGCTCTCGATCGTCGGATCGCTCGGCGAGCTCCACGAGCCGAGCAAGCGCCCACTGTCTCACGTCGACCCGTGATGCATCCGCTTGCACCGCCGCTGACTCACCCACCGCCGACTTGCGAAAAAGGCGTTCCAACAAGGGTGCGGCACGTTCTGATCCCAGCTCGAACGCGACCGTTGCCGCCTCTCGCAAATAGGCGACGTCATCGGGACTCTGTTGGTCGAGCCGCTCCAAAGCATCGACGAGATCCACATCCGAGTGCGCCCGCCTCAAGCGAACAAGCCGCTCGAGCGCGCCGCGATCACCGGGAACATGTGCGCACGCTTCCCCCGCCCAACGCATCGCCGCGTCCGCGTCGCCGAGCTTTTGCTCGTGCCAGTTCGAAAGTTGGGCGCACCAATTCGCCCGCAATCGGGGGGACATGGCCTCGCTCCCACCAAAATGTTGTCCTAGACAGCTCAAGAGGCGATGCCATGCGTCGGCATCATCGTCGTCCGGGGCAAGGCGTCGTTCGAGTCGGTCGGGGACACGATCCGTAGCTTCGGTGAGGGACCATGCCGCCTCCGCGGCCCCCTGCCAGTCCCTCGATGCCACAGCGGCGTCCAGCCAGGCGTCCAATACGGGCTGGCATCGGGGATCGTTCGCGGCCTCAAGAACATACAACGCGCACGCGGCCTCGTGATTGCTAAGCTGTTCTTGATAGAGGCACGCGGATGCGAGGCGAAGCTGCTGACGGCGCTGCAGGTTCGCACCGCTCAAAGAGGCCGCTGCGACGCTCATCGCCTCCGCGGCACAACGCCATTCACCCGTCAACTCCGCCAGACGACGCACCGCGTCTTGGGTCGCGGCGTCGAGGGGGTCGACGATGAGGGCTCGGCACTGCATCCGAAACGCGCCAACATCGTCCCCTCCGTTCGCCTCCAGCAATCCGGCGGCCTCGCGCAAAATGACAGCCTGGCGGTCGCTACGCCCCACGACGGCTTCGAGGCGGGGCTCAAGCAGCTCGATCGTGCCCATCCAGTGGCCCGTACGCCGATAAGCTGCGGCAAGTAGGTCGACTGCCGCAGCGGCGCAAGCGGGTCGCTCCATGAGCTCGCGCACTGCCCCTCGAGCGTCTTCGTGTTCCGGCTCGAGCTCCAGCACCTCGCCGTACAGACCCAACGCCTCCTCGTCCTCACCCAAGTGCAGGCGCAGGATTTCGCCAGTACGCTGCAGGCGACCGAGAACACGTTCATGATTTCGCGGGTCTCTGCGCCGCAGTACCTCGGCCAACTCCCGCCACCTACCCAACGTACCGAGTAGGCGGTCCAGCGCCTGGAGACTCTCCGTATCCCCGTCGTTTTCTTGCTGGATCCCGCCCCAGATCGTCGCGGCGCGCTGTGGATCGGAGAGCTGACTTTCGTATATTCCCGCCGCTTTCACCAGGTCGCCGCGACGGCCCGCGCCGGACAATTGTGCCTCGGCCCGCAAACCCAAGGCCACGACAAGCTTGGACCAGTCCGACTCTCGTTCGCTCAGTTCGATGAGTTCGTTGAGCGCTTCGACATCACCCGAGTCTTCGTCGAGGCACTGCTGCCAAATCTCGATGGAGCGTGGCAGGTGCCCGAGGGCCGCGGCTAGCACTGCCATCTCGCGTCGGATGCCGCGCCGGGAGACCTCATCGGCCGCAAGTGGTGCCAGCGCAACGAGCACGTCGAGGAGATCGGCCCGCTGATCCTCGGCAGTAAGCAGCCGCGCGAGCTCACGATACAGCTCCCGCTGCTGCTCTACCGTTCCCGCCCCGGTGGCCAACGCTCGCCGGTAGAGATCCTCAGCCTGGGCGGGGTCTTGGAGGACGTCAATGGAGATCTTCGCACCCTCGACCAGCAGCTCCACCCCCAGTGTGCCCCCGCAACGTTCGCCTGCCCCTACCAACGCTTCCACCTGCTGTTCGAACAGCCCCGCACGTTGGGCGAGTCGAGCAATCTCTTTACGTACCGGGAGGTCGCCCGCCTCCTCCAGTAGGATCGCAGCGTAGTGGCCCAGCGCACCCTCCTCGTCCCCGCTCGCCCCGAGCCGATTGGCCACCTCTCCGCGCAAAATCAGCATCTGTTCCGCACCCACCAAAGACAAGGCGCGTTCAAGCGTACGAACCAGTCGCCTCGTCTCGCCGGCCTGTTCGAGGTTTGAACGCAGCAAGCTGATTGCGTCGTGCCGGATCGGCGCGACCAAATCGGGATGTAGCACGATACGCTCGAGTGCCTCGCACGCTTCCAGCTCGCCCGGCACGGCCGTGAGCCATGTTTTCAGCTCGTCGAATGCCTGCTGCGGCGCGTCGAGACGATCTAGCAAGCAGCTGACGACACGGCCCCACAATTCGCGGCGGCGGTCGCGGTCGACGACCGCAAGCCGCAGGCGCCAAGTATCGACCAAATCCTGCCAACGTTCCCTGCGCTCCGCCCAGCGTTCCAAGGTGTGGGCGAGTTTCTCGTCGGCGGGGGTCAGCCGCAGCAACTGCATCGAGAATCCAATGCCTCGCGCCGCGTCGTCGGCGAAATCCTTCGCCACCTGAGCCGCATCCTTGAGTAGTTTGCGACGCCAGGGCGCGGGAATGTCATGCCCCAGCACGCTGTCGTAGGCGCCCAACAGTCGCTCCCATGACTCCTCGACCGTCAGCGCCATCGCCAAGCGTTCGAAGGCCCACTGCGGTACGGGCTCTTTGGTGACGATGCCGAGCAACAACGAGTGCATGTACTCTGGATCGTCGCCCAGCCACTGCTCGCAAAATTCCACGGCGCGTCGGGCCAGAGTTTCCCGCAGGTCACCCTGCAGATCCTGGCCCAAGACCGCTCGATACAGCTCGTGCACGCCGTCGGGTTCGCCAAGTTCGCCGGCAGCCATCTCGAATCCCTCCCACGCGATCATCACCGACGGCTCTCGGCGTACCTGAGTTGCGTACGCCTCGAGGCGGCGACGGGTATCACCGCTGTCGTCGCTGTCGTCGCTGTCGTGGGCCGATGAGAGTAGTGTCGCCTCGCTGCTGGTTCGCCGCATTGTCGCTCCTGTTGCCCCCCGATCGGTGGTCGCCATGGGCGGATCCCCGGGGTCCATCCGGGGCCATCCAGGGGGGTTCTATGGCTTCTTACGCCAAGAAGTGCAGAGCGCCGGCTTCGCGCCCGGACTACTTTGGCCCCCGCCACGCCCACCACCGCCCCCACGACCGACAGGTTCGGTGCCGGTCCAGACGTCCACTTTTGGGTTCGCCGCCGAACTAGAAGCGGCCCGCGACGCCTATCGTGCCGGGCCCCACAACCGGAAGAAACGCGCTCTCCGCCGCGTTCCCGGTTTCTGATCGGGCCAACCAAAAGAGCAACGAACTCACCGCCACTGTTGCCCCCACGGTTGCGACCCCGAGCCCGATCAGCCGCCCCGCCGCCCGTCGCTCTCCGCGAGCGATTCCCAGCGAAGTACGCTCCGTGAACGTCGGATCGACGACCTCGTATTTCTCGACGTCGTCGTTCGCCTGGACGCGCCTCGGGATGCCCACAGCGAACAGAGCGACCGACACGCCGCCGCCCACCAAGGCCGTCAACGTTCCGCCCAAGACCTGCCGTCTCCGGCCGCTTTTTGCGACCTCCGCCCCCTCCGAGACCTGCCTCGCATCCGCATCCGCCTCCATGCGTTCCGCACGGATATGCTCCCCGCGATAATCGTCGAATTGATCCGCAGCCCGTTCGCGTTCGCGTTCGCGCTCTTCTTCTGCGGTGACGCGTGCTTGTGTCTCTTGATCTTCCTGTTTGAGTCGAGCGACAGCCGCCGCGTCCGAGACATTGACCACCTTCGTCACACGAACGTCCGGAAAATCGGCCAACAGCGCGGGCCCCGGCTGACGCTCCTCGTATGGGCCCAACTTCACGGGTAGCGAGAAGATACTGTAGTCCCCCGCTGGAATACGTTCTGTGCGCGAAGGCTCGCCGTCGATGGAAAGGTCGACATCGATCTCGAACGCGTAGGGATTCGAGACTTTGATCTCACCCACCAGATCATACTCATAGGTGAAACTGTCGACATATTCGATGACTTGTACCTCCCACGGTCCTCCCGCGTTCATCTCCAAACGGACCATGCCCCCTTGGGTCTGCTCGGCCGACCCTGTACCCGATAGCTCCTGCTCGGCCGCCGTGCGAAGAAGCTTCCCCGCCCCGTCGATCACATAGATCTGGAAGCTCCCCGTCGCCACCCAGCGAAGGGCCCACCGAGCCCCGACCTCAAACTGCACCTGAGTGTCTTGCCCGATACCTCCAGTGAATGTTTCCACCGCCTGCTCGGCCGAACGGATCTGACTTTCTTCGCGATCCACCACACGCAACGAGTTGCGCGCCGCGCCAGTGATGGCCGAAACGCATGTTCGCGGGGCAACCTCAGCGCCATCGCCCGCCGCCCACTTGTCGCATTCGGGAATGCCGTGGATCGGCACCTGACGTGATCGGGCAGACACGGAAGCTGCCTGAGTCGCCCCGAGCGCGAAGCCGATGACAATACACGTCGCAAGACGATTCACGTGCCGCAACATACCCCAACCTGCGCCTGCACCCAACCGCAGCACCGCCTCCTCATCTTGCACAAGCAGCGATCGCTCCAGGGGTGCCGAGCATGCATCACCAAACGAGCGATTGTTGGAGACTCGCATACCTAAAGTTGGGTACCGAACGCGTCTCACTACAGCGACGGACCCGCGAACTCTCGAACGTACGCCAACTGCCCCCAACTGCCCCCAACTGCCCCCAACTGTGGCGCACGCCCTTGGGGTCAACGGTTTACGGCCCACATCCGCACGGCCTGTGGCTCCCGCACTGTGCCCCAGGCCGCAGCCATCCCTCACCCGTCGCGCACGTGCGAACGCCGCATCCATGCAGACCCACACAACAGGCCATCTCATTGCCGCTCCGCGGATGTGGGGAACCGCGCCTGGAGAGTCAAGCGTCGGATCGCGTCGCACACAAGCACGCCTGGGCGCCGCGACAGGAGGGGTGCACGGGTCGCTGCGCACATTCTTGCACACCGTTCCACGAAGGCGTATGTCCAAGCAAACGGTAGCAGGCGACACCCTTCGCGGCTTGCTCCAGCGCGAGAGAACAACGCCGAGTTGGCAACGGGGCCCCTCTCTGCGCCACACTATACGCACCACGCCATATGCAGTCGTCTATCCGCTCCCCCCTTTCGACTTCTTACGCGCATGCCAATACGCACGGCGCACGTCCTTATTCTTCGGACGCTGACGCATTGCCGCTCGATACGCTGCTGTGGCGGCTTCCCAGCGTTTCAGTCCCGCCAGTGAGTCCGCGCGTAACTTCAAGGCCAGAAAATCATTCTCTTCCAAGTTGAGCACCTCGTCCGCAACGGTCAGGCTCGCTGCGTACTCTCGCCCGCGCCTCCTCTCCCAACCATATCTACGCAGGGCCGCCACCAGATCTGCTCGCACCTCGTGCTCAGGCCACACGCGCAGCAAGTCCCGATACGCTTCCACAGCCTCGCCCCACTGCTTGCGCCGAACCGCCCTGTCGCCCAGCGGCTGCAACTTTTTCGCGGCTTGCTTGCGAAGTATGCTCAACGCCTCATTGCCCGGATCCACCATGGCCAAGCCGGCCAACACCATCGCAAGACTGCCCGCCACCGGCTCCTGCCAATGCCCGGCGGCCAGGGCTTTTTTGGCCTCTGCGACCAGTGCCGCCGCGCCGGGCACCGGTGCATCCGTATCGGGAGCGCCCACACCATCCTCCGCCAACGGCAACTTTGCCTCACTGCCCCCCGGCACCGCAGCGTTGTTGCGCAGCGCAGGAACGACGGACTGCGTGGGTTCGGTCGCCCCGTTCCCTTCGTCCGACGGGAGCTGCGGCGTGCCATCGCGCGGGCCGTCAGTTGGGTGACTGCCCTCGCTCGACGAGCCCGCCGCATCCCCCCAATCCGTGAGGAGCGCGGCCACCACCAAGCCACCGGCCACCACCAAGCCTGCCGCCCTGAGTGCAGGTTTCCATCGGCTCCGCAACATATCGTAGGCATCGACCTCGCGCTCGAGCACCTCTGCGGCCACACGCCCCGACGTCTCCCCATGCACGGTGTACACCTCCGTATTGGGATCGTTGTCGAGGTCGGAGGAGGGATCCACACCGCTCCCCAAGGCGACCACCTCCCCCGGAGACCGATCAATTTCAGCATCAGGAATCGACAGTCCGATCATCGCCGCCACGGCGGAGGCTCGTCCCTCCATCGCACGGGTCAGTTCATACTCGAGCTGGCGCATTGAAGATATGCGGGCGGCGGGATCCCGCTCGAGACAACGCGCGACAACGACCGCCAGCTCCGAGGGAATCTCGGACTGGTATCTGGTGACGAGTTCCGCCACACGAGCGGCCTTTTGCATCAGCACATCGATCGCGTTTCGGCCCCGAAAGGGTAGCCGTGCCGTCAACATTTCGAACAAAATCGTACCCAGCGCGTACACATCGGACTCGGCACCGGCTTGTAGACCCGCAGCTTGCTCCGGCGCCATATAGTCGGGGGATCCCATCACCATGCCCGGGGTCGTTCGCGCCGAGCTGGTGCCGTCGACCTGTTTGCAGATCCCAAAATCGAGGACCTTCACAAAATCCGGGTCCTGGGGACGCGGGGTCAGAATCACGTTCTCAGACTTGAGATCTCGATGGATGATACCTGCATCGTGAGCGGCCCCCAATGCGCGACAGATCTGGCACGCGATGTTCACCGCGCGTCGCACACCGAGAGGGCCGTCTTGGCGAATAACGTCGGAAAGGTCGGTACCCTCGAGCAGCTCCATCACAAAGTAAAGATCACCGCTCTCCATCGTGCCGATATCGGTCACATCAATGATATTGGGGTGCCCCGTCTGGGTCGCAGAGCGAGCCTCTCGCATGAAACGATCGATGATATCCGGGTCTCGACCATAGATATCGTGGAGAATCTTCAGGGCATAGCTTTTTCCCAGCGCGAGATGAGTTGCCTCGTATACCGCACCCATGCCGCCAACGCCGAGCAATCGGTCGATGCGGTAGCGTTGCCCCACCACCATGTCGATACGATCCGTCGCCGCGCGTTCGAAGCTCGCTTGGCTCGGCCCCGACTCCCAAGCCGTGTGGCGCGCCCGCGGTTCGAGTTCATGGATATCACTGTCGGAGAGCGCCATGCTCTGGGTATCTTCAATGGCCAGCGTGTCTTTGATGGACAGCGTATCGGCAATACGCGACGAGAGGCGGACTTTAGCCAGGTCCGCCCGCACGAATTTGGCATACTCTTGGGTCTCGAGCTTCAGCTCACGGGCGAAGATCTCTCGCATGAAACCCGCCACTCGGTCCACGTCGCAACTCGGATAGAATCGGGTGAGGATCTCGGAGAGGGAGACGCGGAGTTCTTCCGCGGTCTGGTAGCGTTCCTCCCGTTCGGGTGCCAGCGCTCTCTGTACGACGGCGTCGAGGCCCTCGGGTATACCGGGTACGATGCTTGAGGGAAGCTCACTCTCGGGGTGCTGGAGGACCGACAAGGCTGGCCCCTGCCCATTCACACCACCGGCAGGAAATAGCTGGCGACCGGTGAGCATCTCCCACAATACGATGCCCGAAGCGTACACGTCGGAACGCCGATCTGCCGGCAGGCCCCGCGCCTGCTCGGGTGACAGATAACTGTACCGACCGTATACGACGCCAGGGCTTGTGAACTCGCGCTTGATCGCATGTTTCGCCAGTCCGAAGTCGGTAATTTTGATCTCGCCACGATAGCCCACCAAGATATTTGGTGGCGAGATATCCCGGTGGACTAGATCTAGCGAGCCAGCATCGTGAACATATGCGAGGCCGCGACAAATCTCTCGGACCACGAAGATCGCCAGGTCCACGGGAATACGACGATGCAACTTGGCACAGCGGTTCCACAGCGCGCGAAGGTCCTTACCTTCGACCAACTCCATCGCCAAGTAGTACTCTTGCTCGACTCGCCCCGCGTCGAAAACCTGCACAAGGTTCGCGTGATTGAGGCGAACCACCACTTTGACTTCGTCGAGAAAGCGGCGGCGGACGGCGGGGTCGAGCAGATGCTGCAAGACTTTTTTGACCACCGAAAGTTTCTCAAATCCACCCACTTCGCCCGCGGCGGCCAAGAATAACTCGCCCATGCCACCGCGGGCCATGGGGCGCAACAGCACGTACTTGCCAAACACCTGTGGGAATTGGGACCCCGCAGACCGACTCTCCGCGCTGCCTCCCCCTGAGAACGACTCGATCACGTGGGGAAATATACCTCGCTCAAGGCCTCGGGTTTAGGGGTGTGCCACTCCCACCTGGCACAGTCCGCCGGAAAGCGGCCCACGCCGCGGAGATACTCAGTCCGTTTCGCTGCTCCGGGCGTGTATCTCGATCGCGTGAGTTCCGCTGCCTTCGGGCACCTCGATACGGCGACGCAGCACGTAGATCGGGTGGGCCACGCGTATCTCGTACGTGCCGGGCATCGCGCCCGGCCAGCGCACACGCCCCTGCGAGTCTGTCTCCACGCCTCGAAATGGGCCGCCGTACACCTTCGCCCCCACAAGTGGGGGGCCGTCAGGCGACCACACCCAAAGCGAAACATCGGGCCCTCGTGCCGCACGACTCCCCACCAAGTCCACCCGCTCTCCTGCTCGCACGCCGCTACGCTGTGCGATCTCCACCCCGTCTTGTATCGCGCGGACATCGTAGACGCCTGCGCCGGTATCTTGGATCCGAAACACGCCAGCGACGAGTCGCGCCCGACGCGACTCGTAGTCCCGCTCGACCGATCGGGCCAGCACCCGGGCGCGAGGATAGGACCGAGCGTCGGCGTCGACCAGGTGCACGCGAATGGGTTCCAACCCGGGCACGAGCGTGATCTCGAGCCGCGCGCCCTGCTGCACATCCACCCCAACCTCCGCCACACGAAAACCCACTGCGCGCACGATCAGTCGCAACTCGCGGTAGCTGGGAAGCCGCTCGTGGTCGCCGCGATCACATCGACCACCCGCCTCACCGCATAGGTCACAAGGCGCTCGCTCGACCCGCACGAATTCGAACCTGCCGTCGATACCGGTGGTGGTCGCACGGCCCACGAAGGCCGGCACCGCCGTGGGGTCGTCTTCACCGGGGAGGGGGATCAACCGCGTCCGCGCGCCCACGACAGGCTTCCCGCCAGGACCCCGCACCACCCCGGTGACCTCGCCACGAGCGGTGGCCACCAACTCCACGTCTTCCCCGGGGTCCACGATCCACTCGTCGCCGTGGATCAATCGCGGGTGCTCCAGCATCAGGCACATCCGCCCGGGGCAACCCCGCCCAGAGAATCGTCCGTCGCCGCGCAGAGCCAGCGCCGGGCCGGGAAGCAACCCTCCGGGGCGCTCGCCGTCGAGGCAGTACACGACTATCGATCCCGCGCCGACCGGAGCCCGGTCGCGGTCGATGACCTGCCCGTGCACGATAGCCTCGCCGCCACCGGCTGAGCCGGACGAGGGAACACGGCCGGCCAAAGCCCGCCGCGGAGGCCCGGCCCCGACCTGCGCGGCCAACGACGCCGCGAAACTCGGCGGATGATGTTCGCGGCGATGGGGCGTCGCCAGCAGCAGCAGTGACATGGCGCCGCCCAGCGCGAGGAGGGCAAGCACCAAGGCGAATAGTCGCCAGCGCATGGTCGCCTAGACCGCCAGCACCGGAGCCATGGTGGCCTCAGCCAACGTGGCGGTCGCCGTGAGCACCTGCTCGACCATCGCATCGACCCGCTCGCGATCCGCCGCCAGATCCCCGCTGGGCGCTCGCCGTCCCAACGCGTAGATCTTGAGTTTGGGCTCGGTGCCACTGGGTCGCAGCGCCACCCGACACGCCGCATCCCCAGCTTCGAGTTCGAGCACAAGCACGTTCGCGGGCAGGTCCCGGGTGGGCGACCCTGTGTGACGCGCTTCGAGGCGGTCTTCGTAGCGTACCACCTTCAGCCCCCCCAATTGCACCGGCCGCCGGCTTCGAAAATGGTCCATCACGGCGACGATGGCACGCTTTCCTGCCTGCCCACCCGCGACAAGATTCGCGGTCCGCTCTCGATGGTAGCCGTATCTTTCCCAGAGCGCGTCGAGGCGATCGAAAAGTGTTTTGCCCTCAAGTTTGGCAAGTGCGGCGCACTCACACAGTAACAACGACGCGATGGCGGCATCCTTGTCACGCACCCCCTCCCCACGCAGATATCCGTGGCTCTCCTCACACGCGAAGATGAGCGTACGCTCGGGCTGCTCGAGCATCATCGCGCAATGGTTTTTGAATCCCACCAACAGATCGTCCACCCACTCGCATTCGTGGGCCCGCGCGATCGCTGCGACGAGCGGTGTGGTCACCTGGGTGGTCAGCACCCAGCCCCCGTGGTCTGGGGAAAGGTGCGCGAGTATGTGAGCGAGCATCAGCGCGCCGAGTCGATTGCCATCAATGGCGCGCAGCTCGCCAGCTCCATCTCGCGCGCAGGCTCCCAACCTGTCCGCATCCGGATCGGTGGCGAGGACAAGATCTGCGCCGTGCTCGTCGGCCAACGCGATCGCGTGTTCCATCGAAGCGGGCACCTCCGGATTCGCGCTCGACACCGTGGAGAACCGTCCGCCATCGGGGTCACACTGAGCCTCGACCAGATGAACCCGCACGCCCCGAGCGGACAAGACCGGCTCGACGGCCCAGTGCCCCACGCCATGCAAAGGGGTGAACGCGACAGCGAGCCCGCTCTCCGCCAAGGACCCGGATACGACGCCCTGCTCCAGCACGTAGCTGTGGTATGTTGCGTCGCCTAGGTCGGTGGAAGCTGTGGGATCGATGCGGCGGATGTTCGCGTACGCAGAGACGAGGGCCGCGTCGCTGACCAGGCATTCGGTGTGCAGGTCGGCAAGCCCACCCGTCGCCGCACCCTCGATCGCGGCGACCACCTCGTCCGCCCAGGCTCCCACCACCTGACCACCATCGGGACCGTAGAGTTTGATTCCGTTGTCTTGGGGCGGATTGTGACTCGCGGAGATCACCACCCCGGCCCCACAACCAGCCCGACGTACGATGAACGACAGCTGCGGGGTCGGTCGTGGCGCACACACAAGTGAAACCGAGTGACCTTCGGCGGCCAACTGCGCCGCGACAACGCGCGCAAAATAGGCGCTATCTCGACGCGTGTCGTACACCACGGCAACATGTGGCGTGAGCCCACGCGCCACCATCGCGGTCCCCAGCCCCGACACCGTCTCCCGCATGACGACGCTGTTGATACGATTCGGCCCCGGTCCGCAACACCCCCGGCGCCCGCCCGTGCCGATGGGCAAACTACCCGTGAACGCATCGGTCAACTCGTCGCGCGCGGACGCTTCACGTTGATCCGCGCGCGCGACAAGCCGAGCCAGTTGCGGTCGTTCGGCGGCGTAGCGCGGCGTATCGAGCCAGCGCTCCACCGCGGCGCGCACATCGGACGGGATGCCCCTTCGGTTGAGTTTTGCGTTCACGTTGAAATCTTATCCGCATGCGCAGCGTTCCCGGTCAAGAAAGGACGCCCCGGGCGGACGACTTTCACAGGGCTGGGGTAGCGGACGCACGATATCGCGGCACAATTAAACCTCCCGGCCCAGTAAAGGTAGTTTAACGTGACTTTCGTGACCGACGCAGACGAGCCCCCGACTCCCACATCGCACCGGCCGCTGTGGCGGCGCCTGCGGCCATTCCTTCGACGCGACCTGGCGGCGCGACTCGGTTCGGGCCTGGTCGCGGTCGCCGTATTGCTGGGTTTGGGATGGCTCGGGATCTCCGCGTTGACCCGCGTCGATACGGAGAGCGCCCGTAGCCTGCGAATTGTCCTGGGCTTGGAGAACGTCGAAGCGGTGTGTGGCGGCCACGATGGCCAGCCCGCTTGCGTGTACGACGACCTCGAACAAGCGACGGCCGAGCAAGAACACCGGGAGGCACGGCGGATCCGCACTGCGGTCCTGCGTGAACTCGAGCTGCGTTTTGACGACCGGCTGGCGCGCCTCACCCTCGCAGCAGAGACCCTCGACGCCCCCCCCACCACATCCGACAGCGCGAAGGCACCCGAACAAGTGGCGGACGAGATCCGTTCCCTGCTACGCGACCCGGTGGATTTGCGGCCGGCGGTCCCCGAGAAGCGTGCTCGAGCCACCCGACGCGCGCTCATCCGGGCCCTCGCACGACCCCTCGACCGCCAGCGGTACCGCCGACAACTGCACGAGGCCATCGACGACCGGCGCCAACTGCTCTCGACCCATGCCGCACACGCGAGGCAGCTGCTCGTCCGCGATCGCGCCAAGCCCACGGATCTCGCCACCATGCCGCGAATCCAGGCCCAGCTGCAGTGGGCGCACGACGACACGCGCGCCCCGGCCTCGGGGCTGGCGAGTTGGCTGGGCACCGCCGGCGGCACCCAGCAGGTGAGCGCCGCTCTCTCCGGCCTCGCGCAGGCGTCCGCCTACCCGTTCACCGTCGCCATCGCCAACCCCGAAGCCGCGGTGTGGCACCGCGGGTGGAGCGACCGTATTGCCCGCGAGACCCCAATCGAGCTCGCCAGCATGCGCTACCACTCCCCTGTCACCGACGCGGCCCAGTGGCAACTCCTCGGTAGCGCCTTGCTGGGGCTGGCAGCCTTGATCCTCTTGGTGGTCAGCCCCGTAACGACCGCGGCCCACACCGCCGCCGAACGATACGCGGGCACCCTTCCCGTGCTCCGGATGACGGGTATATCCGCGGGCGATCTGGCTTGGGCCATGGCCGTAGGCCCCAACGTGTTTTCCCTCGTAGCCGGCGGCGCCTTGCTTGTGCTCGGCGGCGGCGTGCTCTCTATCACGGCGGGTCCGGCCAGCGTCGCGCTTCCCCTGGTCTTGTTGGCCGTCCTCACCGTCGCCACCCATCTCAGCGCGATCGGCTTGGGGGATGCGCTCGGCCAACGGGTGAGCCCGCTGCTCGTCGGCGGTCTCACGGCCATCGGCCTCACGGTGCCTGGCCTGCTCGGCACATTGTTCACCAGTCTCGACCTGGTCAGCGCCGGCTTCCTATTGGGCCCGCTGCCCCCCGTACTCGCCAGCATCACTTCGCTCACGGGCTTACAAGGCACCAGCTGGGCCCTCAACGGTAGTCATGGCGGCATCGCGTTCGCCACCTTGTCCTACTCGCTGTTGCTGCAGGTTGGCCTGGGCTGGATCTGTCTTCGGACCTGGCGGAGACGGGTGGAGAAGGCCTGGGCGCCGCTCTTTCGTCCCGCCGAAGGCATCGCGCTTGCCATCGCCAGCGTCGGCTGCAGCGTACTCGCGTTCTTCGACCTCTCTGTTCGCGCCGGCGCGTCGGACTTCGAGCAACTCAACGACGTAGCCTTCTTTTCGACCGCCTTCCTCCTGCCTGTACTCGTCTGGCTGCTGGCCGCAAGTCTGCGCCGTCCCGCTCGGGCCAAGGCCGTGCCGTCGCATGTTGAAACACGTCGAGCCTTCCTGCGATTCCAAGGTGTGCTGCTGTTGTCCGCTACCGTGGTGGGCCTCGCCTACGCTACGGTGATGCGCAGGCACGACCTCTTCGTCCACGACGCCGAGATCATGTGGGCCACGCTCGCCCAGGTGCTCTTGATAGCGGAGACCGCCCTGGGCACCTTGCTCTTGATGTCCCGCCGTAAAGCGGGCAAACATCGCGTCGGACTCTTCGGTGGCTGTGTGGTCCTACTGCAAACCGCACTCGCTATCGGCGTGTACCAACTGGAGTCGTCCTACGCCCTCTGCAGCCTATCCAGCACAGGATTCGGGTCCCTCGCGGGCAACACCTCTCCCTACTGGATCGCGTTTTTCGCCATCCTATGGGGGACTGGCCTCGGCATTACGCTCACCGCCTTGCTGCGGGAACGCGATCAAGACGCCGCAGACGAACGCAGTCGAACCGAGTCCCAAGAGTACGAACGCGACGACGAAGACGACGACGGCATGCCCGGCCGGCGGCTCGTGCACTAGCTACGTACGGACTCCCCCTGTGTCAGTGTAGTTGCCACCTGAACCTGGCGTCCGGGAACCCCCCGGATCTCAGGGTGCCTGAGAGAGCGGACGGGCCCGCGCGCACCGCGTACACTCGCATCGCCTACACTCTCGTCGTGTCATCCCCCGCGTCGCAAGCAGGGCGACCGACCACTTCACGACAGGATGCCGATGAGCAGCGAGCGCGCCATGCAAGTCTTCCTCGAAGCTTTCGACGGCATGCCACGACTGGGCCCAGGCCAGGAGGCCGCGACCCATCGGGCGTACCGATCGCTGACGCTGGCAGCCAAACCGCGCATTTTAGATCTGGGATGCGGCAACGGCCGCCAGACCCTCGACCTCGCCGAGGTCGCCTCGGGGCCGATCACCGCAGTGGACAACCACGCGCCCTTCTTGGAGCGACTCCGAGAAGAGGCAAATGCACAAGGCGTCGATGAACGCGTGCGCAGGATCTGCATGGACATGGCCGCCTTGGACTTCCCGCACGAGACTTTTGACCTGATCTGGTCCGAAGCCGCCATCTACAATATTGGCTTCGCCAAGGGGCTTGCGGCTTGGAAGTCCCTGCTCGCACCTGGCGGTCAAATCGCCGTATCCGAGGCCTGTTGGCTGCGACCCGACCCTCCCCCGGAGATAGAACGTTGGTGGCGGCAGGAGTACCCGGCCATCACCGATGTGGAAACCAATCTCGCGCTCATTCAAGAAGCCGGATATGAACCACTCGAGCATTTCACCCTGCCCCCAGAGGCCTGGAACGACGAGTACTATGGGCCGCTACAGCCTCGAATCGAGCAACTGCGCGCCAAGTATGCCCATGAACCCGAAGCATCCAGCGTCCTCGATATGATGCAACTGGAAATCGACCAATACAACAAGTATGGTGATTCGTATGGGTACGTGTTCTTCCTGATGCGCCTCACGTAAGAGGGCAGTGTCTCGCGTTGGCGCGACAAGGCGCCGTCAAGATCTGGCCACGCCCGCGCCGTTGCGTAGGTCCCCCTTGAGCCGGCGCCATGTCTTTTTCCGCAGGACGCGTGCTTTTCTCGAAGTCTCGTCCGGAAATTCGCCGCGCCAGCACGTCCAACGCACATGCTTTGCACCCACTCATCCGCGTTACAGAGCTGGGGAGTCCACCGAATCGGTGTGGTCACAGCTGGCCTGCTGGCGATCGCGTGTACCCGCGGAAGCTGCTCGCCGCAGACGCGGTGTGGCGGAGATCAGGACCTCGTCGAACCGACCACCGATTCGTCGTCGACAGGGGACTCAAGCTCGACCACATCCACCACATCGTCCACAGACTCCACATCCACCACATCGTCCCCAGACTCACCAGACTCACCAGACCCGTGTGCGGCGTGGGCCGGAGAAGAGCCTTGCCTCGAACAAGCGGGCTGTACCTGGTCGCAACATTATCAGTACACGGACACCGCGCACTGCGAAACCGAGTGGATTCAGGGTATCTGCGCAACCGGTCATGGCAACCCCCGCCCTGCGCCCGCTACATTCGTCGATCCTTCGGGCACGACGTTCGCCGATGTGGGCGAGGAAGACTGTTCCGAACCGCTCGCCGTTCCCTCGAGTTGGACGCGCTGCTCGCTCGACGACGATGCACCCAAAGGTTGCGCGTGTGGATGGATTGATGGTGTGGAGGCGGGGCGGCGAGCGGCCGCCCGGATGTCGCAGTGCGAGGTCGACGGTGCCTACGAAATTTCCATTGTGCCCAACCTCCGGGCATTCGAGGACTGCCCCGCAGAGCAAGCACAGAACATCGTGGCCGCGCTTGCTCGGGGAGAAAACGTGCATATCGCCATCGAAGAAACCGCGCAGTATTATCATGCCACTGTGCACGTCTACGGTTCGGCCGACCTCGGCTTTGTGCGGATCGAGGAATTCTCCGGCTGCACGCGGGGCTGCGTGTCGCCCTACTGGCGAGATGCACAAAGCTGTGGGGCCATCGATCGATCCTATTTCGCCGACGCGTTGGAGAACAACCGCGCTTGCTCGCTCATCGCCGATGTGCGCGACGGCTGGGGGGCCGCGTGCGTCGGCGGAGCGGTGACTTGCCCCCGTCCTGTGGGTAGGATGAATTGACGAATCGACGACCTAGCGTGCGCGCAAAACGGCCCGCTCCGCGGACTCCAGGCCCCGCGTATACCCCACCAAATCGGCATAACGTTCGGGCTCGATGACCCCCAGCTCCAGGGTGGATCGCGTGTGCAAGACCACCTTGCTGGCGCCGATGCCTCCGCCTTCTACCTGCCGTTCGTACCCGCCGTAGGGGCCCCGCACCTGCTCGGGGAGCGGCATGGCCGTCCACTTTGCCCCCATCAGATTGATCTCCACCCGCGCTTCCTGCTCGGGAGCGTAGCGGATCGCCAGCCCGCTCCAACGCGACGGGAGCCGCGTATACCTCAACCCCATGTTCATGGGCACGACGGTTGCGGGGACGACGAGCTCTCCGCCCTGATGAACGCCGACGCCCTTCGCCGTCGCGCGAAAACGGAGGATCAGCGGCATGTCTGTGTTGTGCCTGTGGTCGATCTCCACGTTCTCAAGATCGAAGGTGGCGCCCGGCAACAAGCGAGCCAGTTCGGACTGCTGAAACACCTCATCAATGCGGTCGGCGTCGACCTCTTTGAGGATTTCCCGCCACTGAATCCCCTCCATTCCCTCCAACGCAATGGTCCCGCTGAGGAAGCCATCACCCCGCTCATCCACATCAAGTTTCAGATCATAGCTGCGACGATTCTTGAGACGCGGTGGCGCAGCGGGACTCTGGTCCACGCCCGCCAGACGATCGCCCTCGGCCAAATGCAGGCGCAATGCGCTTGCGGACACATGTGCAGGCGCCAGGTAGCCCAGTGGCATCACGCGAGACACGGTGGACACGATCAGCGGGTGGGCCACCGTGTCCGGCCAGACCGCGAGCACCGGCGCATCGTAGAGCTCTGGCATGGGATGACCACCGTCCACCGAGCGCGCTCCAAATTTGTCACGCAACAGCCACAACTCCGAACGTACTCCGACCACAGAGAGCATCGACCGCAGCAGCATCAAGCGGTTGCCGGTGCGGGCAGCGAGCGTCCGCGTGGCCGACGTGGAAAGGTCGCCCGCCTCCTCGATGTTTTCCAACACCCAACCCCACAAGGCACGCAGCTGCGCATGCTCATCGGTTTGATCTTGGACCAGTTCTCGCGCCAGGGCAACCAGCGCTGGATTGACGCGCTGGCCCCAACGGATGCGATTGGCGAGCCGGTCGAGCCAACCCGCCATCGGCAAGGCTGTATGAACACGGACCATGGGAAGCTCATCGATCAAGGAACGATGATGGAGCTCCCCAGCACGCCGCGGCATCTCTTCTGCCCGAAAGCTCATCACCCGTCGCTCCCCTCGTTGTTCGATCTTGACTTCGGGCGCGCCATTGCGACGCTCGACGAGGGGTTTCAGTGACGCGGGGTACAAGACGACCAGCTCGGAGAGGTGATAGGGCACATCTAGGGACTGGAACCGGAAATGGGAGAGATCAAAATAGCCAGGCAGCGAGACCTGAGGATCGACATCGATCAGGTACTCAAACTCGACAAGATCATCGATCTCGAGATTGCGCAGGCTCAGCCCGTCCTTCCCGTCGATCAGTTCGGGCTCAACAACGGTCCCATCTGGTTTGATGCTGCGTAGCGTCAGCACGGTGGCACGGTCGGGCGGCACCAATTCGCCATGGCGATCGAGCGAGGCCTTGCTCAATAAATGCACAATCTGGTGCACGAGATGACGCTGCCCTCCGTTTTCGTAGACGCGTGCCACATCTCGGTCGAGCACCAACACCTCGCCAGCGCCGCCGTAGTCTGCATCGTGGCGACGGTAGTCTTCCACCACTTTGGATCCATCCACCCGCCACTCCCACAGATCGTCTTCAAGCTGCAACGCCCGGCCCATCTCGCGTAGCCTCGACACGTGGGGAAGCCGCTCAAGTGCCAGCCCCAACTCCCGGCGGGCTTGGGTGTGGGCACCCGCGTGGGCACCCAAATCCGCTCGTTGTAGATAAGAGGCCAACCTATAGGGAGCGATGCGCAAGATGTTGGCGTGGAGCTGCGCCGCGAGGCCGTAGCGCTGTTCAGAAACAGCCAAGTCCGCCAGAGCTTCGAGAACGGCTACATCGTCGGGCGTGCGCCCGAGCTGCTCGCGCCACAGCCGGCGCGCGAGCGAAAGTTTTCCGCGGCCCACCGCCCATCGGGCCCGCAAGGAGAGCGTGCCGGGACAGTGTTCGACCTGGGCGGTGAGCTCGTCCTCCAGCGCGAGACGATCATGCCGGCGGGCGCTCCGACGCTGGGCCAAGAGCACATCACAAGACTGCGGATCGAGCTTTGCGGCGCGATCGAGCGCCTGTTCTGCAAGGTAGTCGCTACCCCGATCCAGATAGACCCTCCGACGAAGCAGTTCGCCCTGCACGGAAGCGAGACGATGTTTGGGCAGAGCCTTTAGCGATTGTGCGACCTTGACCCCCTCACCACGCAAGAGATCGAGCGCCATCAACTGCAGGCGCGCTCTCTCGGCAGCGGGGTCGACGTCCAAGGCAGCACCGAGTGCCCGTCGTTGACGATCGGTACGGAACGCGCGCCCCCGCGAGGGGTCGGCCGCGTGAAAGCTCGACAACAACAGCTGCCCCGCCGCGAAGTCCCAAGCGTCCCCCGAACGGGCCACAACCGTCTCGGCTTGAAAGCTGTCGCCATCCGCCAGCGCATCTTCGAGCGCAAGGTATTGGCGTAGGGGCGTGTAAATCTCCGACCCAAGCCTTCCCGCGTCGGGTGCGACATGCCTGCGCCGAGTCGCGGTGACACGGGGTCTCTCCAGCGGCAAATTCCCCTCGGCGGCACGACTCGAGAGGGGTCGGCCCTGCAGGTCGGTTGCGCGCGCGAGCAACCACGCTCGCGTGTCCGGGATCACCAGATGCACCTCCATATCGTGAGCGCCCGGCGACGTGGCGACATCGAACCAATGGTACCGTGCCGGCCAGCGATCGCTACGATCTGTGGCGAGGATCAACGTACCATCCATGTACACACGCATCGGCTGCCGACTCGCCAACTGCAAGCGAAAGCCCGAACCCGCCACGTCGAAGGTGGTCACCAGGCGCCGAATAGCGGGGTTGGGCGTGGGATTGTGGATACGCACCGCACACGCGAGCACGCCCAAGACGGCCTGCGGATCCGCACGGAAACCGCCGTCGCCCGGTGCCATACGGTCGAGTTCAATGGCACCGATGGAACCCTCGGGCCGCCCGATGTTCCATTGCCGCACGCAACCCTGTGCATCGTAGTGCTGCTTGTAGGGCCGACCCATGCGGCGGTCCAAGACTGCATGCATGCTGCTGATCACCTGTGCCGCCTCGACCGGAAGTCGACTGGTCTCGATGGTATCTGTGAGATGGAGTAGCGCCGTGTCTTCGCTCGAACGACCCGATTGCACCGCTTCGAGCACTCGCGCCGCGGGTTCGGCAAGCACTCGGGCATCGGCAGGGCCAGAAGCGGTGGCCGCGTGCTTCAATAGCGCGGCCGCATGCTTCCAGGCCAAATCGTGGTCCATACGGTCGCGGGCAATGAGTGCGCGACCCAACTGCGCCCATGGATCCCCCCGACTCGCCAGCCGGTCCAAGATGGGGATCGCGTCGTCCACCCGCTCCGCATGCAGCCAATATAAGTACGCGAGGTCCCGCCACGACGCGTCGTCTTGAGGATGGGTTTCGAGGTGCGTAACGAGGGTCGCTATTTGGCTCGCTAGCGGATCGGAGCTTCCCCCGGGATGATCTGGGTGCCGGCCTCGACACCCAATGAGTACGACCGAAGCGTACAGGCCGAGAAGTACGACCCGAGCCAAGCGGCGCATGGGAGCGAATCTAGGTTGGGACACGATCACTGTCGACGCTCCAGTTCGAAGGCCTGTTCGAGACTCGCATCCACCCGATGAAGGAAGGCACGAAACTCCCGATACTCGCCCGGATCGACCCGCTGCGCGGTGATTTCGAGGATGCTCTCCACGGTGGCGCGCTGCCCCTCAGAGGTCACATTGAGGTCGAAGCGACCGAAGCGCGTCGTAATGTGGATATCGCCTGGCACCTGCGAAAAGCGCATGGAGGGCGGCACCGCGTATTCGATGCTCGACTCGCGACGCGTCGGCGCCTCCAGCACGAGCACATGTTCGCGCTTGACCTGCGGCGCGAGTTTTCCCACCAAGTTCGAGGGTCTTCCGTTCACCTCAAAGCGCAGGCCCTCGGCCTGCGTTTGCGCCCAGGCAGGGACCTGGAACTTGGCTTGCACACGCACCGGCTGCAAGATATCGGTGATCCCGGGAAAACGGGCCGATACGACCTCGACACCCGGAAATCTCCCGCCCATCAGCTTGGTGAAGTTCTCTTCGCGGTCTCCCTCAGCCTGAAATCCCTGCCGCCACCGGGCTGCCGACGCACCCGACAACTCAAATTCGTGGACAACTTCCGCGTTGCCACCCACATCGAGTTTCACGCGTTGAGCCGTGGAATAGGTGTTGGCGGCCGCGCTCGACACCGGAATCCGTCGAAAGGTGGCCCCTCGTCCGTCCTCAACAACGAGGACCGATGCCCCCTGATCGCCGATGGGAAGCTCGCTAGGACCCGAATACTCGGCCGTGCCATCGAGAAAAAGCTCCAGCTCCGGCACATAGACGATGGCGTGGTTGAACGCAGCCAAGCTCGCCACATCGGATTGCAGCACGCCGAGGTCACGGGTGCGCACGAGCACCAAGTGGCTCTCGATACCTATCTCTTTGAGCATAACTTTGAGGAGACTTGCCTTGTCTTTGCAATCCCCGAAGCGGCGGTCGTAGACCTCGGTGGTCTTGTATGGCTTGTAGCCATGGATCCCAAACTCTAACCCCACATAACGTGTGTTGCGGACGACGTGGCGATAAAGCGCGGCCACCTTCTGGCCCGTGGTCGCCTCGGCGCCCAATCCCGCCACGGACTGTCGGACGGCCGCACGGATCTTGTCGTCCACGATGAGCTGGTCTTTGACCAACCCCCAGTACCACCTGCCCACAGCCCCCCAGTCTTTGTACGTGCTCACGTGGAGGAACTGTGCGACCTCGGACCAACCGGGCATATTCGCCTCGGGCTTGATTCCGGCGATATCGTGCGCCGCGAAGCGATATACCACAGTCCTACCGCCGTCGAGACTACGCTGTTCCATGTCCTGACTGAAATACAGTTTTCGCCCCGCGGGTGCCTCCAGCACGTACTCCACCCGTTTTCTGGGTTCCACCCCCGAAAGCCCGATCAATTCTCCAAAATACTCATCGAATTTGTTTCGTGCGGCTACATCGCGACGCACGAAGACCACCTCCAACACGTCGCCCACTCGCAGACCGGGAAAGTGCACCCGCACCTGGCGCTGGTCGTAGTACATCCGGTACCCGGATGCGGCAAGGGAGACCACCCTAGGCGTCCCCATTTTTTCGACGCGACCGTCTTTGCGTCGCACGCGGGCGCGACGTACCTGCACATAGCTCTCCTGGGGATCGTAAGTGAACGACTGCACCGCCTGGCTGCGAGTGCCACGGTCGTCGAGAATGCGGATCACCCGATGCTCCACCCGCTCCGACAAACCGTTTGCGTGAACACGCGTAGCGAATAACTGGTGCACGATGCCCACGTCCTTTCCGGCCCATGATGCCGGCACATCCCCCTCCTCTTCGAGTATCTCCTCAAGATCCCTTACATAGCGAGATTCCAGCCCCTCTTCTCCTGCGGCGTCGAACACCGCGAGGATATCCCGCAAGTGCGGTTGCTGGGGCTTGAGCTCCAGCGATCGACGAAATGACCCGAGGCTCGCCGTGGCGTACCCCGAACGGGCCAGCACGTGGCCCATGGCGGCGTGCAGCTCGGGATCTTGGGGGGCCAAACTCAAAGCGTCCACCAAGGCCGCGATGGCTGCGTCGGGCCGGCCTTGGGCCTCGAGCAAATGAGCCAAGTCTACATGGCCCGACGGCCTCCCCGGCGTGCCCGCCACGATGCGAGACGCCAACACCACCGCCTCGTCGACCTCACCCAACTGCATGTGGACGCCGATACGCTGGGACAGCAAAGTAGCGTCGGCTTGCTGCTCCCCGCTGAGCAACTCCAGCAACTGGAGTCCTTCACGAACGCGCCCGAGCTCGACCAGACGCGACGCCTTCTCGCGTCGCAGCGTAGCGGACTTCGGGTACCGGCGAATGAGGTCTTCGAGCCAATCGAGTGCCGTCACGGGAAAGCCGTCTTGCGCCAACTGATCGACCCGCGCCAGCTCGATCAATGCGTCGTCTGGAGAAGCCGCATGGGCTTGAGCAAACAAGTCCCGCGCACGCGTCTCGAGGCCGAGGTTGCCTGAGCGCCAACCGAGTTCGAGCAACATCGTGCCCAGTCGGGACCTCGCCTTCCTGCCCTCTTTTCGCGCGCGGTCGATGCCTCCGATCAACGCGGTGTGGCTGTCGTTTGGATCGGGGTCGATCCGCGTGAGTAGCCACGCGCTTCGACTCGTCCCGATGGCCGCGTCCGCGGCCTGTGCCGCTTTCAAGGCGCTGCGATCATCCTCACCAAACGGCGTCGTACGACGGTAAAAGTCCACTAGCGCCAATTTATCCGCCCCTCGAGCGCCGGACCGAGCGGCGGACGCCTCGAGCAGGGCGCGCATCGACAAGGCCCGGACGCCGGGCTCCGTCTCGCCGCCCCTCGAGCGTTTCCTGTGCAACTTCGCAGGGCGCTCCTTTTGTACAAGTGGTTGCGCAGCTGGGGCCTGAGCGCCAGCGGATGCCGACAAACCGGAGATCGCGGCACCCCCCGGCGTGCTGATGCGCGCGAAGAAGCCCCACGCGCCATCCTCTACAGCGACTTTGATCAAGACGCGATTATACCCCGCTTGCAAACGAACAACATACGCATCCTGAAGGGGGTGCACCCGCCGATACGCGCCCCCCTCCCCTGCCAAGACCCCGTTGACCCACACTTTGTGGGGCCCTCCGCTTCCGACATGCACCGTCGCTCGCGACGATTTGGGTACATGGACCCAAGTCGTCGCGTACCCCACCGCGTGTGTGTTCGGTCGCAGATAGGCGTCGAATGACACGTACGCCCGTGCGCTCGCCTCGGCCGGATAGCGCCGCCACTCCAGCGCCTCGTTGGCCAGCATGCCCACGAACCGCTGTGAAGGGTCGAACGCCTCTGTCTCGGGCGAGTAGACGGCATCATGCCCGGCGCGCCCCGTGTTTTCGAAAGGGCCCACCAGCTCCCAGTCGAGCAGGTAACCCTGCGCGGCGAAAACATGCCTCGCGGCCCGTGGTTCGCCCGCGAACTCGTGGAGCCGACCGCGTAAATACGCAGCATAAGATCGGACCAGCGCATGGCGATTTTGGGCTCCCGCGACCCCCTCCACCAGTTGGACCAGATCTTCGTCGGCCACGTCCCCGTGCAACTCCCCGAGGAGTCCGAGCAGCGCAGTCACTGCACGGCCACGATTGCGCGGGCTCGCCCGCAATGCCGCTCGCCTCTCGGCCAGCTGCCGCTGCCAGCGACCCGGCAAACCGGCCTTTGCATCGAGGCGTCCCGGCGTCCAGATCGGTGCACCGGCACCCGCCGAGACACGTGACTCCGCGCCGCTGCCCACCACCCCCGCAGCGGCCCCCGCAGCGGCGGCTGCAGGGGAACGCACTCGGGCAGCCACTGGGGAGGCCACCGCGAAGACCGATGGTGCCGCCAGCGGAGCGGCAACCACGGGTCGGACCGGCAGTGCGACCGCCGTCGCCCACGCCAACACGACGGTGCGCGACAAGACGACACGAACAGGAAAACTCGATCGCGGGCGCGCACCACCGCATCGGGTTTTCGTGGCGCAAGTTGGGAGGATTCGACTTGGCATGGGCTCAGATCGCGTGATCAAACGGGCCTTAGCATGGAACATCCGCTTCGCGCGTGCCATAGTGCGCTCCGCTTTCGCCCATGCTACCGAGTCTACTCAAGACACTGCGCCCCAAACAGTGGTTCAAGAACCTGTTTGTCGGGGTCCCGTTGATGTTCGGTCTACGTCTGACCGACACCGGTGCGCTTCTGGATACCTTGGCAGCGTTCACGCTTTTCTGCCTGGTGTCGGGTTGCGTCTACGTGCTCAACGATCTCGTCGACGTCGAGAAGGATCGCCAACACCCGACAAAGTGTAGGCGCCCGATCGCCGCAGGGGAGCTCTCACCGCGTGTTGCGCGGGGGTTTCTTGCCGCGGCAATCCCGCTGGCCTTCGGAGCGGGATACCTCCTCGCCCCAAAATACGCCTTCACCCTCGCAGCATATTTCGCGCTCAACCTCGGCTACTCGTTCGCGTTCAAACGAGTTCCCTACCTCGACGTAGCCTGCATCGCCTCCGGTTTCGTCCTGCGCGTGCTCGCCGGGGCCTACGCCACCGATCTGCCACCGTCGGAGTGGCTGATGGTCTGCACCGCCTTGCTCTCCCTGTTTCAGGGCTTCGGAAAGCGCGCCCACGAACTCGCCGCCGCGGGGGAAAGTGCCGCAGGACAGCGGGCTGTCCTCGCCTACTACCGCCTCGACAGCCTGAGGTGGATCCTCCACGTCCTCGCGGTGCTCACCGCCGTGGCCTACGGCATGTATGTACAAAGCGACTACGCGCGAGCCACATTCGGCGGCGGCCTCATCTACACCCTCCCGTTTTCGATCATCGGGATCCTGCGCTTCATCCACCTGGCCACGAGCCGCTACGATTCGGAGAGCCCCACCGAGGAGATGCTTCGAGATCCGCTGTTCATGGCGAACTTCATCACCTGGCTGCTGGCCACCGCAAGCGTGCTGTACTTCGGCGACGCACTCGGCTTGTAGAGGCGTGTGGGTTCCAGCAATGCTGTGGATGCTGGCTTTGAGATGGTACGATTTGAAGGCGGACTCCCAGCGATCCGAAAGCTGCAGGCCTCGCGCAGTCATGGCGCCTCGTAGCCCCTGTGGGCTCCAGTGAGAGCCGGAGTGCTTGACCCGCAGTTGGAACGGGTGCGGCTCCCCTGCGGCCACGCGAATTTGTCATTGGACGATTCGCAGCAGGGATTTGCGCTTCCCCGGCAGTTGGAGACTAGGCACTTCTCCGTGCTCATAGCGTGAGAGGTGATTGCGATC
>JAZGFE010000339.1:0-4317 GCA_036479215.1 Nannocystaceae bacterium
CTTGTCTTGGAGTGAGACGCGTATTTTAGTGTCGTCCGTTGCGGCGATTACTGTCTGTGTTCGTCTGGGCATGGCTTCCGTACTTTCTCAGCTCGTCCGCCCATACACAAAATTTCTGACACTCCCTTCGAAACTTTCCGACCCCACCTGTGGCGAGCGATGGCTTCGATGCGCTCAAGCAGCGACGAGGAATTTGGCACCCGATGCCCTCCGGGAGGCCAGGGTCCACAGGGGTCGCGCAGGTCTGTACGCCATGCGGGGGGAGCTTGCGCAAGCCAGAAGCGAACTCGACCTTGCTGTGCACAAAGCCCAGACTCTGCCCGAGAACACGCTGGCCTTCCCCGATACTTTGGCCGACCTCGCCAGTGTGTCTAATCTGGCAGGGGATACGCGTGAGGCCATCGAGCTCTACACGCGGGCAGGCGACGCCTATGTCGAACGACTGGGGGAGACGCACCCCCGTGTCGCCGCGATCCATTTCAACCGTGCGACCTTGTTCGTGGACCTCGGCGATCGAGACCGAGCCGGCGCGGATTTCGATCTCGTCCAATCTATCTACGAGCGAGCACTCGGGGCTGACGCGCTCGATGTGGGTCAAGTCCACTACGCTCGGGCTACGGCCGAGCTCGCGGTGGGCAACCTATGTGCTGCACGACAACACGCCGCACAAGCGGATGCGATTTACCGCCGACGCTTGCCGGATGGGCATTTCGACTTTGCCGATTCCTCCGCGGCGATTGGAACCGTGGAGCTGTTGCTTGCCGACAACAATGCTGCGTACGTCGCGTTTCGTCGGGCGCTTTCCATCGCGGAGCAGCATCCCGATGCCTTCCCCGAGTTTCGCAGCGTGTATCGCTGCGGGCTCGGCGAGGCCGTCCTCGCCTTGGGTCGTGCAGACGAAGCATTGGGCCATTTCGACCAAACCTTGGCTGAGCTCGATCGGCTAGACGAAGCGGCCCCGGTCTTCTACGCCTCCCCGTTGCGGGCTCGCCGTGTCGCCCTGATCGCGCTCGGACGACCGGAGGAGGCACTCCCCGCCCTCGAGCGTGCCGAGAAAATTCTAGCCGAAGTCCCCGGCCAAACCGTGGAGTTGGCCCATGTGGAGTGGGCCATGGCGCGGGCGTTGTGGCTCAGCGGTGGCGACTTCGGACGTGCGCGCCTCCAGGCTGCGTCTGCGCGATCCCGATACGCGCAAAACGGTGCGACCTGGGCGGACCGCTTGCGGGAACTCGACGCTTGGTCTCGTACGTACGCCCTGTCTCAGTCCCAAGCCCAGTCCCATACCCAAATACCGAACCGAATGCCGGACCAAACACCCGGCCAAACACCCAGCCAAACACCCAGCCAAACAAACGAGAACACACCATGACAGCAATCCTCAAACTTCAAGCGTGCGTCACCGACGGTCAAATCCTCGAGCTCAAAGCACCCGACGGTCAGGTGATTACAGATGTGAATCCCTATGACTGGGAGATTCCCGAGGGAGAGACCACATTCAGGGTCAAGGTGCGTGACGATGTACCCAGCGGCTTCAAAGCCTACGTCACAGAATTGCCCGACGCGTTCGACACCGACGGCGACATCTTGGCGTGGCGTCGCACCCATCGGGGCAATGGGTCCGTGAGCCCGAAGAACAACGTCCCCTTGAAGCAGGCAGAATTGAGATTCGTTGTCATCGCCATCGGTGAGTCCGGAAAGGTAATTTGTGACGACCCGATCCTCCGTGTGAAGCCTAAGACCTAGGCGCCTGCGCAGGGACGGCAGGGACGGCACGGAAGATCGGGAAGATCGGATCTTCGCGTCCGAATGCGTGCCCTGTTCCGCGGAAGAACTCGCAGGTAGGCCTTGGCGCGAGTACGACGACCGGACGTTTCGGTCGGGCTACCTCGTGCGCGTTCTCGCCGCGCGTCCGTGGCGCATCGATCGACGTGGCCGTGGGGCGTGTCGGACGTGGAGTAGGCTCAGGAGAGCTTGCGCCAGCGTAGAATAGAGTTGTAGCGTGGCGAGATGTCGCACTCCCCCCGCGCTGTTCTGGCCTTCGGACTGGCGTTTGGGCTGGGGGGGTGCGGGGATCGACTGCTGACCTTGGGGGGGCAGGATACGGATGGCGATCTCGACTATTTGATCAGTCTCGATTGGCTGGCCGATGATCCGCGCGTGCTACTCATTCCGTTGGGAGGAGAAAAATCCTACTCACTTTGCTCGCTCCCGAATCGCGAGGCTCGCAACTCTGCTGTCTTCGCGGATGATGGACGTTTGTACGTTGCCAACAAGGAGAGAAGCGTGATCGAAGAACTCGATCCGTGTGGTTGCACAATCCGGGAAGTCGGTCCCCACGGGGGAGGGACGACGATCCTGGCTCCCGGACCCGAAGGGCTTCTGGGCGTCGACGTGGCGCAGGATAGCTTGGTTGAAATCGATACTGATACGGGGTGGGCTGAGCTGGTTGGTCCGCTCGGGACGGATTTCAACAATTCGGGACTCGCTTGGCTACCACGAGAGCGCCGACTGATCGCAGTGAGCGGCGTGCACAACTCAATCTTCGAAATCGATCGTGAATCGGGACTCGCCAACGATCTGGTCGCACTCGACACCACGCTTGGTACCGTGGGGATCGAGTATCATCGGAGCCTTGAGCAAGTCTATGTTTGCTCCGATGATGCGGTACTTTATACGCTGGATCTCGCCACGGGGGAGCTGGGCGTGCTCCCAGTGATCACAGGTCACGCGGGGCTGTGCGACAACCTTGCCGCACCGACAGTCGCCCTCCCATGCGTCCGATGAGGACCCGCGCCCAGGTCGGGGCTCAGCATGGGTGGATCTATGCGATAGTGGGACGGCTAGACAACGGTTGTTGCGTGGGCGCGCGGGCCAGTGATGCGAGTTGGAGGTCTTCCGAGCATGAGTGTGTTGCGGGCGGCACACGCTCATGATCGGCGGAAGGTGAGCCGTGCGTGTCGCGTTGATCATCACTCGCTCAGACGCCGTGGGAGGGGCGCAGATCCACGTGCGTGATCTCGCGCAGGCCCTCAAAGAAGACGGGCACGATCCCGTGGTGTTGGCGGGTGAGCGCGGACCTTTGTTCGGCATGCTAGATGATGTGGGGGTGGAGCATCGTGCACTCTCTATGGTCAGAGAGTTGAGTCCATTGCGCGATCTAGGAGCCATCATCGAACTGCGGCGGCAATTGTCGGTTCTGAGACCCGACGTTGTGGCGCTACACAGTTCGAAGGCCGGGATCTTGGGGCGCCTCGCGGCGCGAAAATTGGGACTTCCGGTGGTGTTTACGGCTCATGGCTGGGCGTTTGCAACATCGAAAAATGGGGTGCGAGAGAAAACATATTTGTGGCTGGAGCGACTGTGCGCGCGGCACTGTGATGGGATCATCACCGTCAGCGAACACGCGAGACGGCTTGCGCTGGAGAACGGGGTGGGAACGCCCGACCTTGTGAGAACCATCCACAATGGTGTTCCCGACGTCCTTCCTCGACTCCAGAGCGAGCCTGGGGTTTTTCCGCCTAGGATTGTCGTCGTTGCGAGACTGCAACCACCGAAGGATTATGGGACCCTCTTCGCTGCCCTGACTAACCTCAGAGCCTTGCCTTGGAGCTTGCGCTGGATAGGCGATGGTCCACGGCGAGTACATGCGGAGAGACTGGCGGCGCGGCTTGGCTTGCATGGCCGAGTTACATTCTCCGGCTCCTCCGTCACAGTCGACGATGAGCTCTCCCGCGCGCAGGTATTCGTCTTGACGTCCCTGCACGAAGGGTTCCCGCTGAGTATTCTGGAGGCGATGCGTGCCGGTCTACCCGTGGTAGCGACCGATGTCGGAGGGATTCCAGAGTCGGTCGATCATGGGCGGACCGGGTTGTTGGTCGCGCCGCAGGATGAGACCTCGTTGACGGAGGCTCTGGGACGTCTGCTTCAGGACGCCGCGCTGCGCAAGGACATGGGCGCTGCGGGCCGCACGAGATATGAGCGGAAATTCGATGTCGCGCGGCAGTATGCCGCGACGTTGCGTTTCTACCGGGAGGTGGCGGCGAGGTAGCCTCCTGTGCCAGCGTAGGTGCCACCTGAACCTGGAGTCTGGGAACCCGCCGGACCTCAGGGCGCCTGGGAACGGACGGGCTTGCCCGGCCGCGGGTCCAGGTGCAATCGCTCCCCCGGTGGTCCGGGATAAATAATATAGGAGGGAGTGTCAGAAATTTTGTGTATGGGCGGACGAACTGAGAAAGTACGGAAGCCATGCCCAGACGAACACAGACAGTAATCGCCGCAACGGACGATACTAAAATACGCGTCTCACTCCAAGACAAG
>JAZGFE010000340.1:0-28902 GCA_036479215.1 Nannocystaceae bacterium
GTCGCGTGCACCATCACGCCATCGCCGATCCGTGCGTAGGGCTGGACAATGGCGCCCGCGTTGATCATCACACCCTCCCCGAGTTCGGCGGTGTCAGACACCACCGCGCGGGAATGGACAACGGACATGATCCGCACCGCGGCAGCGCGTATACGGGCGAACAAACTCTCTTTGCGGCGAGAGTCGGCGCAGCACACGACGGCCGCTTCCGCGTGTTCCCGCAGCAACACCTCGAGCTGGTCGTCGCCGCCGAGTACTTCGAACCCCAGCGTCGGGCTGATGATCGGCTCAGCGGCCAAGTCGACGAGACCCACGATTCGACACGCCGGATCGTCGGAGAGCGCATCGAGAGCGTACTTGGCCTGGGCACCGAGACCCACCACAATCACCCCGCGACGCGTGGGAGTTTCTACCATCGACACATACCGTTCCTGGCGCTACCGCCTGATTCCATGCAGAACTTCGGCCACCCGGTCGATCTCTGCTCCCGTCATGTCCGGTCGATTCGGCAGGCCGATGACCCGCCCGGCGATACGTTCGACCTGTGGCAAGTACAGATGTGCATAGTCTGGAAGATGCTCGCCCGCCGCCAGTTCCAAAATCTTCGGGCGTGCGCTCGTCATCAGCGGTTGGCGATAAAGCGGTTCGGTGTAACGGTTGCGCGTCTCGATACCCCGCTGCCCCAAGCGCTTGATCAGCTCCGCAGTAGGAAAGCCCAAGCTCGCCTCATCCACCCAGATGTGACACCAGAAATAAGTATGGACCACATGATCAGGGACACTCGGTACGGTGAGCCAATCAATACCCTCGATTTTCCGCACCAAGGCTTCCGTGTTGGCAATACGAGCCCGGTTGAGATCCGCCAACCTATCGAGTTGCACCGCTCCGAGCGCGCCCGCCATCTCGGTCATGCGATAATTATAACCGAGCATCACATGATCGTTTCGCCCTTTCAGCCCGTGGGATCGAAACAAGCGCATCTGCTCTGCCCACGCACCGTTGTTGGTCGTCACCGCCCCGCCCTCGCCCGTGGTGACATGTTTTGTGGCGAAAAACGAAAAGGCACCCAGATCGCCGATCGAGCCGACCACCTGGCCCCGATACGCACTACCGTGAGCCTGGGCACAATCTTCGATCACGCGCAAACCGTGTTTACTTGCCACCTCCAATACACCGTCCATTTCGACCGGATAGCCAAAATAGTGCACCGGGATGATGGCCTTGGTACGTGGTGTGATCCGATGAACCAGGTCATGAGGACACATGCCGTAGGTCACGGGATCGATGTCGGCAAACACCGGGACAGCGGCCTGATGCATCACCGGCGTGACGGTAGAGAAAAAAGTGAGCGCTGGCACGATGACCTCATCGCCGGGCTCGACCCCCACGGCGACCAGCGCTGCGTGCAAGGCCGCCGTACCGCTATTGACCGCGACGGCATGTTGGGTACCCACGAGCTCGGCTAGCTTGCGTTCGAAGTTCTCGACTTGTGGGCCGCTGATGTATCGATCAGAACGGAGCACCGCCTCCACTGCGCGGATTTCCTCCTCACCCACCTGTGGTCGGGCCACCTTCACGCGGGGAAAGTCACCATCGTTCATGGCGCAACCATGGCCTGAAATTTTTCCTTAAAGTCGATCACTGCCCGTTCAAGCGGCCATTCAAAGGTAAAACCCAACGATCGAATCTTCGCTGCCGAAAGTGCATACGCGCTGAATGGCACCACTTTGTCGACATAGTTCGTCGTCGCACCGGTCGCACAAACCGAGACCACCGTCTCCGCCAGCTCACGGATTTGGTAGCTTTTGCTCACGACATGGAAAATTTCGCCGGACGCATCGCTCCGCGCGCTGAGAAAATCGAGGGCGCGTGCGCAGTCTTTCACACAGCAGGTCGGCCGATAGTTGGTACCCTGGCCGTGGACGGTCAACTCCTCGCCGAGAAGTGCCTTGCGCATGAAGATATTCGTCACCAAATTGAACCGAATTCCCGGCGCGTAGCCGTAGTTCGTGCCGAAGCGCACAATGGTAAATTTCTTCCTACTAGCGAGCAGCAACTCCTCCACCGCCCGTTTGGATTCAGCGTAGGGGAAGCGAGGCGACGGCGCATCCTCCTCGTTAAGGTCCATATATTTTTTGCTCTCGTCGACGCCACCGAACACGTTGCCGGACGACGCAAACATGATGCGAGTGCTGGCATCGCAAATTTCGATCAATCGCTTGGGCACCTCGAAGTTCCCGTGCCATACGACGTCCTTGCGGTCTTTGCTCTTTTCCGCCTCAACTTCGGCGTTGAGGATGTGCAAGATATCCACGCCGGGCACGAGACGGCGCATGACATCGAGGTCCTCAACGTCGGCTTGCACATACCTAAAATTACGCGGCAAGGCGGCCACCCGCTCCGGTACGAAACGACGGTCCACGAGGGTCACATCGCAACCTGGGCGTCCTGCATACAGCTCGGTGAGAGCCGACGAGATGTAGCCCATGCCTCCGGTGATCAATATCTTCATGCCGCTTCCTTGTACTCGACGCCTGCTGCTGGCGCGAGCTAGATCGCGCACCATACGCGTCGCAGTTTTCGCTCGGAGCGCGGACCGGAGCGTCGCCAACGGGAACGCCGTAGCTGCTCGCTGGCCGGCCCGCAGCCCGGCCCCCCCCACGAGGCTCGTGGGGGCGAGCACGCGGCGGCATCCACGTCGTGACCGAAGCAGCATTTGACGCGAAGGAGGGCACTCGCCTATCACAGCGACCACCGTGAAGTTTACGAGCATATCGCTTCTGCTGGCGGCCGCGGCGGTGTTCGTGGTCGCGCGCACGCTGACTCGGATACGACGGGACCAGGTGGGCATTCGTCCTGGTCTCCTGTGGGCATGCATGTGGTCGGCCGTGGGCTACTTCGCCCTGTTCCCATCCCATCTCGACAGTGGACTCGCACTCGCGCAGATGGAGAACCGGATGTTCTTCATTACCGTGATCGGCCTGTTCGTTCTGTTCACCCGGGTCTTTGGGCAGGAGACGCAGATCGAGCGCTTGCATCGCGAGGTGGCCCACCTTGTCCAGGAGCTCGCACTTATGCGAGCGCAACAACCCGCGCCCAGCACCGCTGTCGACAGCCGCCCCGCCACCACTTCCGGCGCAGCTCCCGACAGCCCGCCAGAACGCCAGCCTTCGGGCCACGTCTAGAAGTTGTAGATTTTCGGGAAAAGCTTCCTACGCCGCTTGGTGGCCGGCCCGAGACCTGCTTCGAAATCGTTGGGGATCAGCTTGAGACGGAATTTTCCCTCCGCTTGGCTCTCGTGCGCACCGGCAGCCAGATGGACCTTCTGCCCCCGCTTGAGAGCCTGCCCGTCCACCTTGAGTCCCTTCCCGCTCATCACGGTGTAGTGCCCGCCAAATTTCAGTTCGAACGCACCGCCACGCACCATCGTCGGCGCATAGATGTCGACGTTGGCCCACAGGTGCGCGTAGTTCTCATCGATGAACTTCTTCATCAGCTTGGGCAAACGCTTGATCCGGTACGAGCGGATCACGAACTTCATGTTCGCGCCACGCATGGTCTCCACATACCGAGCCTGGGCTTGCCGATCCCGCCCTATCTCTTTGACCGTGCGGGTCCCGAGAATGCCAAGGTAACGATCCACCTGCTCGGCGCGATACATGAAGTTGATGCCCGCAAAGTAGGTTTCGTCCCCGCTCAAGAGATGTTCCGCCACCTGCAGTGTGTCACGTTGCGGACTCAGATCCCGTTTGAGCACCTGCGGCACCCGCATCAACGGTGTATAGACGCCCAGGCCGACAAACGCCGCGAGCATCGGCCAACTCATTCCGGCCATCCAACCGCGTCGCGCTGGTTGTCCCCGTGACTCGGCATCGAGGTAGGCCGTGTGCACGACAAAGGCCGTGGGAAACAGAAACACGAGGAAATAGGGCCAGGGCTTGGAGTGGGCAAGGCACAACGCCATGGTCACGACCCCGTAGGCAAGCGTGAGCAGGTGCGCACGCTCGAGTTTCCCAAGCGACCGCAGCCGCTCGAGACGCCACAAGCCGAGTACCAAAAACGCATAGTAGAAGGCATTGCGCCAGATACTTTGCCCCCACCACTTGGCATGCATCGGACCATTGACATGGTCCAACACCACGTCTTGGTGGGACAGAAAGGTCGCAGAAAACACGGCGCGTGGGCCCGCAACCGCCGACCACAGCCCAAGGTAAAGCAAGAGTACAGCGAGCGCGGCCGCACCATAGTGCAACGCTGCACGCGTATCGCTTGCCCGGCGGAGACTCGAAAACCTCAACGCCGCGAGGCCAGCGAAGCCGGCAACGACAAAGTATATGCCCTTTTGGGAGGTCAAGAAACTCAGCGCCACCAGCACGCCAGCCCAGCCTGGGCGGCCGCGGACAAGCAACAGCAGCGACAGAAATCCCATCCACGCTGTCATCATATCGACCCGCAATTCGAGTGAGCGCTCAAGAAATGTGCTCATACAACCGAACAAGACGAGAGCACAGAGCACAGCGCTCTTACGAAACTCCCGGGCAACCGTGAACGCGCCCACCACCATCATCGCTCCGTTGACGAGTACCAGATACACTTTGGTCCACATCAGTCCGGACCAGGTATCGGGTGCGATGGAAAGGAGCAGTGCCTGGGGATAGTAGCCGAGCAGCGTTTTGTAGGGCTGGAACTCAGCGTAGGGTGTTTTGCGTACCACCTCGTAGGCGTGGTAGCCCCCGAGGAACTCGTCCATGTTCAGGGGCAAAGTCGCCACGTAAATGAGCTGGAGCGCTACAAAACCGACGCTGAACGCGAGAAAGAGGAGGTGATAGACGCTGAGACGCCTGCCCCCTGGTTTCGCTTCGGGACTCGATGGACTCATGTGGGCGCAGAGTTCTTGTCGTTCCATCGGACGCGAGGCAAGATCCTGCGCGGATCGATGTCGGATTTGTGCTCGATCACACGGTCCAGCATCTCCGCGAGAACCTGAGCTGTCATAGGATGGGGCTTGAGTCCGAGCTCAAGTAGACCGGAGTGAGCCGCGTTGTAGTAGTGATCTTCCTTCTCTTTGCGGGGGTTTTCGATCGGCGAAATCTCCACAGACAAGCCCCGTAGCTCCCCCGCAACCTGCACACACTCGGCCAGTTGGTTCACCGAATACTGCTCCGTAAACTGGTTCAAGATGCGAAGTTTCCCGCGCGCCACCGGTTCGCACACCGCCAAGTCGACGCACTGCAATGTGTCCTTGAGATTCAGATAGCCGCGTGTCTGCCCCCCCTTGCCGTACACGGTGAGGGGTACACCGGCTACGGCCTGCACCAAGAAACGATTCACCGCCGTACCAAAAATATCGTCGTAGTGAAAGTTCGGGGCCAAGCGCGGGTCCAGCTCCGTCTCGTCCGTGGCCAACCCGTAGACCGGACCCTGCATCAGGTCGGTGACCCGCAAACCGTAGGTGCGCACGTAGAACCACAACAGGTCTGTGTCGAGCACTTTCGTCGTGTGATAGAGAGATCCAGCGGCCCGCGGGTACAAGAACGTATCTTTGCGCCCCTTGTGCTCGATCTCTATCCATCCTTCTTCGATGTCGATATTCGGGGTGCCGTACTCACCCATCGTACCCAACTTGATGATATGGCAATCTGGCGCGTGTTCGTGTACGGCCCAGATCACATTGAAGGTTGCACCCAAATTGTTGTCGAGCGTTCTTCGGGCACAATCGTAGTCGATCATGGAGTACGGGGCCGATGGTTGCTCCGCGTAATGCACCACCGCCTCGGGCACGACATCGCCGAACAGTTTCGACATCATCCGATAGTCGTTGCAATCTCCGATGACAACCTCGATATGCTTTCCACTACAGGCTTCGAACAGCTCGGCTCGATCGTTCAAATTCGAGGTCTCGATCAGCGGCTCCGAGCGCGTCTCTCGGGCAATTTGTCGCCGCATGTAGTTGTCCACCACCGTCACCTCGTGCCCGCGGGCGGCGAAATGCATGGCCGTAGGCCAACCGAGATACCCGTCACCGCCTAAGATGATGATCCGCATCGTTTTGATCCCTTCGCTTTGTTCGAGGACACCGCTTGATTCGTGTAGTTGGCCCGCATGGATTCACTACCACCACAGGTCACGCGCCACCCGTCGGTTCTGTCGTTCCCGCTGGGGCGCGAGGGACATCTAACAACCCGCTCTCTCGTAAATAGACCCGGAGCGCCTCCTTTGAGAGCGCGGGTTCGACCGCAGAATTGTACGGATTGCTGACCCGGTCCGAGATTGTGTGGGGATACGTGTAGTCGATATCGTGATGAAGCGACTGGAACGCGGGACGCACGACGAAATAGCGGTCGAGCTCCACGGCGCGCCGAACCTCTTCCACATTCATCAGCTCTTCGTAAAGCTTCTCGCCGGGCTTGGAGCCGATCACCCGGACTTCAATGTCTTCGGCTCGGTACCCGTATCGCGGTGCACATTCTTCCACCATCACGCGAGCCAGGTCCTCGATCCGCACCACCGGCATTTTGGTCACGAAAGCCTCGCCTCCACGGGCCAAGCTCGCGCTGTCCATGACCAGCTTCACCGCCTCGGATAAGGTCATGATGAACCGAGTCATCTCCGGGTCGGTCAAAGTGAGGGGCCCACCAGCCGCTATCTGGCGCAAGAAAAGCGGGATCACAGATCCACGCGAACCGAGTACGTTGCCGAAACGCGTCGACACGAACACGGGCGTCTCTCCTCGGCGCGAAGCGTTCGCCGCCGTCATCAGGCGCTCCCCCATGAGCTTGGAGGTGCCCATGACATTGGTCGGGTTGACCGCCTTATCGGAGGAGGTAAACAAAACGCGCGCCACTGCGCCGGCCAATGAGGCCTCGATAATATTTTGTACCCCGCGAATATTGGTTTCGATGGCGTCGCCAGGCGATGCCTCGCACAAGCTCACATGCTTGAGAGCAGCGGCGTGCAGCACCACATCGCATCCCCGGATCCGCGCTGTGAGTGTGTCCCTGTCCCGCACATCACCGAGGCTAAACCGGGCACGTACATCGCCGCGATACTCTTCCTCTAGAAAGAAGAGTTCGCTCTCATTGTTGTCCAGACCGGTGACTTCGCTCACACCCGATGCGAGGACCTGGGTGAGCAACTCACGTCCCACGGTGCCGCAAACTCCGCTGATAAACACCTTGCGATCTCGCCAGAACGAATCCGCCATCAGCTCTCGGCTCCGAACCGGGTAGGGTCACCAGCGGCATGTGGGGGGGACACCACGCCGCCGCGACGGACATGCCGCCGAATCTGCGGGCGCCGTCGCGCCGTGTCGCCGCGAGAAGGTCCGATAGGGTGCGGAGGACGTTGGGTCATGTGCAAGCCGTCGCCAGGCTGAGCGCCAGCGCCTCGGGGCCGCAACGTAGCGTCCGGTCCCGCGACAGAGCAACCGAAGACCGCGGCGGCGGCTCGCGTCCGGCGCCGACGCGACCCATGCCCACGCGACGCCAGGTCGAGTGCAGCGAGCAGGGCCGGGAGCGCCCGTGTGCTCGCTGCACTCGGCGACGGTGAACGGTATGTGTCACGGGTCGGATCGACCGACCTCGCACAGCAGACCGGGCGACCACCCGCAGAACGCGCGAACACGCGACGACAGCCAGCCCGTACACCAACCGCTCCCCCCTGCGCGCCACCATCGAGTCCGAGCGCCCCGATGCGCGTTCGCTCCCCGCTCGTGGGTCGGCAGCGAACCAAGGCCACGCACCCAACCGAAGCGAACCGAGCCCCCAGGTCACCCCGCGACTCAAGGCGCGGGATGGGCCTCCGCCGCCCGTCGACGCGCCGAGCTCCAAGCCGATGGTGCACAGATGACGGCTAGCCACAAGATGAGCGTGAGGAGTAGAGTGGAAAAGGCCAACGCTTCAGCCCGTGTCCCACCCAACACGCCTAGGAGCACCACCAGTGCGGCATCTCGAGTGCCGGCGCCCAGCAAAGTGATCGGAACGAGGGAGATGAGTGATGAAATGGCGGAGATGGCCGCCACCTGGAGGTACGACAGCTCCAGTCCCAACGCGCACGCCAAAAGATAATTGGCGAGGTAGTTAAATCCCCAGGCGGCCACCGTCAACAAAGCCGCGCTTCCGTGCACGCGCAGCCTCGCCCACCAACTCGAATGCACAAGTTCGTCGCGGAGCTGCTGCAGCGGCCGGCGCAACCGCTGGGGTGTCACCCGAGCCACCGCTCGGCTCATCGGCCCTCGGCGCTTCATGTCGCGCATAGAAAAGAGAAGCGCACCAACACCGACGAGCAGTGTCGCAGCGCCCCCCGCCGCGAGGGTGCGGGCATCGAAGCCCTCGAAACTGATGATCCAAAACCCGGCAAATGCTGTGCTGCACAGCAGTGCCACGTCGAACAAGCGATCGAACAACACTTTCACAAACGCAACGGATGTCGGGGCCCCCCACCTCGCGACATGCACGGTCTTCACAAATTCCCCCAACCGACCCGGCGTCACCACGCCCACGAAGATGGCGTAGGTATACACTTCGAGTAGTTCGCTGAAACGCTTCGGCCGAAACTCCGGCCCCAGCAAGATCCGCCAGCGCAGGGTTCGAATCGGTATCGTGGGCAGGATCGCCAGATAGGCCCAGGCGACATAGTGCAACTTCGTACGACCAAATGCCCCCTTCAGCGCCTCGATATCGGTGGTCCAAAACAGGATTGCGAGGATCATCGGCCCGAGCAAGAAGCGCAGCGCACGTCCCAGTGTCCAGCGCGGCTTCGTGACCTCGATGTCGGTAGGGTGGGGGTTCGATGCGGACACGGTGACGGGCAGGCTACAGCACCGCCGACTGGCGTTGATCGGCCGGTGGACACGACCAGGGTGGCCCGAACGAACGCACTTGCTCGTATCCCGTGGGACGAGCACGGCTAGGGTGGGCGACGATCGAGCATGGGCAAATCGACCCGCCACGATCGCCCATCGCCAGGAATACCCGGCGCGGCGCTTTTGGCGCGACCGCAAGCCGGCACCGGCGCCCCGTCCCCCTGGCGCACGAACCGCGCTGCAGGGGCGGGGCCTTAGCTGTGCCTGCGCCTCGCTCGCCTCCCACAGATAGATCGCCCCCGCGTATCGGCGTATCGCCATATCGCCATATCGCCATATCGCGCCTCCACTCATGTAAAGTAGGAAGCTAAGGCCGACTATACGGAGACGCACACATGCCAACAGTGACCATGCCCGTCGCACGCCGACTTGCCCTCGCAGGTACCTTCGCTTCCATCCTCTGTGTGATCTCGTGCGGGGACGGCAAGGATGACACGTCTCCTTCGGATGAGGCGAACGACAACATTGGAAACGGAGATGGGGACGGTAGCGATGACGGTAGCGATGACGGTAGCGATGACGGTAGCGATGACGATGACGATGACGATGACGATGACGATGACGATGACGATGACGATGACGGTAGCGATGATGATGATGACGATGATGATGATGACGATGATGACGATGACGATGATGACGATGATGACGATGATGACGCTGGCGACGCTGACGACGCTGACGACGCTGACGACGCTGACGACGATGATGACGATGATGACGATGATGACGCTGATGACGATGACGACGCTGGCGACGACGACGACGGCGACGCTGGCGACGGCGACGATGACACTGGCGACGGCGACGGCGGGGACGGGGACGACGACGGGGACGACGACGGGGACGACGACGACGATGGCGGGGAGGACGTTCCTGGAAATATCGCCTATTGCGAGCCCGTAGCGGACTGGAGTGCCGCCTGGGCGCAACTCGAGCAAGACATCCTCATCATCGTGAACCAACACCGCTCGGCAGGTGCAGACTGCGGGGACCAGGGAAGTTTTGGCTCCACAGGCCCGTTGATCATGCAGCCGAACTTGCGCTGTGCCGCTCGCGTGCACTCCAAGGACATGGCCGATCGAGACTTCTTCGCGCACGAGAACCCGGATGGCGAGAGCCCCTTCGATCGCATGGCGAAGGCTGGCCATAGCGGAGGGACACAGGGGGAAAATATCGCCGCTGGGAGCTCGGACGCCGCCGGAACCATGGATCAATGGATGAACAGTCCGGGACACTGCGCAAACATCATGAACCCCGACTTCACGCAGCTCGGCGTCGGCTATTCGCCTGGCGGCGAGTACGGACACCTCTGGACCCAGTGTCTGGGAGGTTGATCGGCGCGAAACGTCGCGACGACGGCTGCGCCGCGATCTTGAGCCGATCCCTCATCTTATCGCACGTCGCATAATACGTATGCGCCGTTGCTTGTTTTGCCGCGACGGTCGGAATCGAACACCGATAGGCTGGATCCCGTTGTCCGCCGGAAAGGCAGAAAACGCAGGCCTGACCGGCTGAGCGACCCGCTCCGGCCCATCGTTGCCGGCCCAATCTGGACCCTTGCCGCCTCCGCGCAGCTACCCTTCCTAACACATCGCACGTTTTGTTGGTCTTGGCCCGATGAGCGGCCCCGGATGACTTGTTGTCGTCGCCAGCCCAGTCACCAAAACATCAGCGAATGACGATTGACGTTCGCAGAGACCGTGCTTCGTTCTCTTGCATGCGAATCGCCGTTGTTGCCCGAGCATTGTTTCTGGTCCCCATTGTCGCAGCCCAGAGCCGCTGCGCGAGCGAGGCCGAGAACGAGGTGTTCATTGACGACCCACAGGGGACGCTTGAGTCGTCCACGACCGGTGGCAAGAGCGGCGCGGGAACGGATGACGATGACGATGACGACGATGACGACAATGCGGACGATGACGACGATACGGACGATGACGACGATACGAACAACGACGACGACGACGATGGCAACGACGACGACGATGGCAACGACGACGACGATGGCGACGACGATGACGATGCGGACGATGACGACAATGCTGACGATGACGACAATGGCGATGACGACGACGACAACGACGACGACGACGATGGCAACGACGACGATGACGACACGGGCGACACCGGCGACACCGGCAGTCTCGGAGACGACGACGACGCAACCGGTGACACCGGCAATCACGACGACGACGACGACGACGACGACGACGACGACGACGACGACACTCCAGCCTGCGGGAACGGAATTGTCGAGGGCGGGGAAGCGTGCGACGACGGCGACGCGAGCAATATGAACTTGTGCACCAATGCCTGCGAGGTAGCCCGCTGCGGGGACGGTTTCTATCAGTTCCTCAACGAGGAACTGTGCGACGATGGAAATTCGAGCAACAGCGATGGATGCACGAACGAGTGCAAACCAGGCACGTGCGGAGATGGTTATCGTCAGCTTGGCGAAGAATGCGACGATGGAAACAACGCAGACAACGACGGCTGCTCGCACGACTGCGAGCTCTACTGCACGAGCCCCCACGAGAATCTCGAGGTGATCCTCGTCCAGGATCTCTCGGGTTCCTTCGCCGACGATATCGTCATGTTCCGGAGTCTGGTCGAGCCTCTGCACACCACGGTGAATGCCTGCGTCGAGTCTTCGCGTTTTGGATTTTCGAGCTTCATCGACAAGCCCTTCGACCCCTTCGGAAAATCAGGGGAGTACACCTACCGCCGCCAGCTCCCCCTCACAGCCGATCTCAGTCCCCTTCAAGATGCAGTAGACGCGCTATCCACCGGCCACGGCATGGACAAGCCCGAGTCGCAACTGAGTGCATTGCTCTACGGGGCACTCGACACCGACTACTATGGCTGGGCGGAGGGGACCAGTCGGATCTTCGTCTTGTTCACGGATGCCACCTATCACAAGGCCGGCGACTGCCCGAACGATGGCGATCACTGCAGCAGCGGTGATAACGACGGCGACGCCGATCTGGACGAACGAGAAGACTACCCGAGCGTCGCCCAAGTCGGCAGCGCGCTAGCTAGCCTGGGCGCCGAGGTGGTATTTGCAGCGGCTGCGGCCGACATGGACGACTACGAGGACCTGGTGGATGAAATGGGTGGAAATGGCCGCGTGGTGGAGCTGAGTCCCGATAGCGACAATCTCGTCGAAGCTGTGCTAGCGGGTATCGAGTGCGAGTGCACAGAAACGGACGGTGACGATTGAGCACATCGGGGAGAAAAGATACGGGGCGTACAGCGGAGGCGGCTAGCGGAGGCGTAGGGCCACCACCTTTCAGACCAACGAGGCCCTCGGTCTGCTATCTTGGGGTGTGTCGGTTCATCGCATCGTCGCCCTGCTCCTCGCCGGACTCTCTCCCACGGTCGCTACGGCCTCGCCTGCGAACGCTTCCCTCGCACCGGCTGCGTCCACCACGCCCGCGTCTCCGGCTCCCGACGCGCCGGTGGGATCGCTCTCCAGAGGTGGGACCGACCGGGGAACCTTGGAATTCGCGCTCGCGGGCAGCACGGGGGTCGTCGCCAGCGCGATGGTCGTCAGGGGGGTGTGGGAGATACGCCGCGGACAAGTGGAGAAACGCTGGTGCAACGCGAACGACGGGGACTCAGAGGAATGCTTCCTCGATCCCTGGCAGCTCAACTACACCGCCGCCATCTTGAATTTCGCCGTGGCAATTCCGGTAGCGGTAGCGGCCGGGCTGCTACTCCGCAGGGCGCTGCGGGTCAATCGGGACCATCGAGATTTTCACGTACGCACCCCGATCACGATGGGCGCCTGGGCAAATGGACGACGTGGCGGCGGCGTCATCCTATCGTGGCGACTTTAGGCCCGCCTCGCCGCCGCCTCACCACGATCAACAACAACAACGACAACAACGACAACGACCGTCGCGCCCCCACGCCGATCGCCGCCGTGCTTCCGGGAGACGTGACGCAAGCGCAGCCTAGAAGCGGGAAGGTGGGGTCGCTTCGCGCAACGTCGACCCAGGGCGAGTCGCAATACTCGGGAGCGCTGCAACCCTCTGTGTAGCCCAGCCAATGGTCGACCACGCCGTCCACACCCGTAGTACCCCCCCCCTCCCAAGCGTGACCGGCGGCTGCGATCAACTCTCCACTGGCTCGACGCGCTGCGTCTACGATTTTTTGGGTCTCATCGTCGCAATAATCCATCGCTACAGAGTGGCGGAGCCCATCTCTACCCTCATCGTAGCGTCGCTCAGGTCCAATCGCGTCGGTATAGTTCATCACATGGAGCACTACATGCAAATCGTCGCTTCGGATGCTGTGTGAAAAAGCGTCCTGCAAACTATGAAGCCCCCGGCCCAAGTGATACGCAGGTGCCCACACGCTCAGGTCGATACGTCCATAGAAGTCGAGGGTGAACGGGACCTCAATATGCTGCCGCGCGGCGGGCTGGCGCGAAAATCGAAGGCCACGAGCCACTGCCGTGGCCATCGCAGCCGCGCAGCCACGCAGCACCGCCCGGTCACCCTCGGCGTAGTCGTCGATGGTATTGCGGGTGCAATGTGGGTGCTGACTGTCGGTCGATCCGTGGTTCGCGCGGAGGTCCTTGACGTTCAACGACGACGCCCCCCCGCTATCGGGCTCACGCACGCCGAGAAACAGGCTCATTGCTACATAGCGTGTGGTGGCATCGAAGCCTCGAAGGTGGTAGCGGTCTGCCACCCACTCGCTCACATCTTCCCAAGGCCCTGGATCCGGCAGCTCCACACCGTCGAGGGAGAGCACGTCGAGACGACCCAGAAATGCTTCAATCGTGATGCGCTCATGACAATCGGGGGTCACACGGGTGCCTATCATATAGGCAGAAGTCGGACTTGGACTGAGACCGAATCCGAAACCGAGAAGGACGGCCGCAAGACCACTCGCAGAGACGATCCGACCCGACATCAAAACCGCGCCTCACAGGCCAAACTGGTTCGGTACTCGACCATGACGAGGGGGAGCCGTCCCAACACCGGAGCGACAATCGCCGCGGATAGAGGATCGAAAACGAGTGTCCATCCACCACGGATCGGCCAACGCACGCCAAAGGGCCGCAGCAGGAAGAACAGGCCCACCTCACCCGATTCATCGAGCAACGTGTCGCTGAGGAGAATCGACGGTCCAAGCGCGATAGATGCCCGCGCGCGGCCCTCGAAGTAGCGGTACTCGCCGCCGAGTCCGATGTTCACCGCCCCTTGAAACACTTCATGGTCCAGTTCCGTCGCTACCCAGGTATTTTGCTCCAGTCGCAGCAGCAACCCCAGACGTTCCCAACGATACCCGCCCGATACCGCAAACCCGTAGGTCACGCTCAGGTTCGCCCGGTCCGACGCGTTGGCGAAAATCGACCCAAAGACCTCCCCATCCACAAAAAAGGTGCTCAATGCGGGTTCCTCCCTGGCGATCCGCAGGATCCCATCGTTGTAGTCCGTGCTCCCAACTTTTCCGGCCTTCCCGCCTCTCCCCTCCTTCCCGCCTCTGCCCTCCGTGGGCTCGCCCAGTGGATTCGGGCCGGCCGAAGGGGGCTCACCACCCAAGCCCCGAGCTTGCGCCACACCCACCGCCGGCCACGACACCCACAGCGCGAACGCTACGGAGGGCGCGAACCGGCTGCCGAGGCGCCCGAGCCAAGGGGACAGGCACCGATGGAGAGGCCAATGGCGGCCGCTGCGTGGCAGCATCCCAGGAGCTTTACATCGCGTCGCGGATCCGCGGCAAGGCGCGCATTGGTCGCTATCGCTCCAACTCGCCCCCCCGCAACGAAACTCGCCTCGAACGATCCCCGAACCTCTAGGATCACCACCGGAGCGACATCACCATCGAGCACCCCATCCCCCGCGACGAGCCGCTCCAGCCCGACCCACCCCATCATCCGGGCCTACACCGGCTCCTCATCTTCGGCGGTCCACTCGGGCTGGCACTGGTCATCAGCACGAGCCTGTGGCTCTCCCAGCTCGGCGTCGAGCGATCGACTGTGATCCAGGTTCATCAACAGTGGCGCGCGGGCGAGCAGCTCGCCCTTCGAGCACAACTGTTGGACCACGATCGCCGCGGACAGGGAACGGCTGTGGTGCACGCCTCCCTCCTTCGCGCCGGCCACCCGCCTGTGCGCCTCGCCGAACTCTCGCCTGTGCCCGGACACGGCGTGTATCAGGCCACATTCCGCGTACCTGAAATCATCGAAACCGATGCGAGCCCTGAACTCGAGGTCCGGTTCCGTGAACCAGACAAAGACGAAATCGTCGAACGCGTCTCCATCGCTCTCGGGACGAAACGCGATGCGATCGAGGCCAAGCATACCGTGGCGAGCTCGTCTTCCCAATGGGCCGACGACACCGAACCACAAACGCGGCCACACCTCGTCGATCTCGCTCCCTTCGGCCGTACGTTGGCGGGTTTTGGGAACGTCTTCATGATCCGCGTCATGGACATCGACGGCAAAGGTCACCGCACCCCTGTGCGCGTACGGCTCCTGTCGGGGGAATTCGCCGGCAAGATCGGCTCTCAGGCCACGCCTCCCGTGATCCATATGGGTGCGACGAACGCCATCGGGCTCGCGGAATTCGCCGGCATCCAAGCCTCCGAGGTCCTGCGCTTCGAGGTCCAAATCGGCGACGAGGCGACTCGCGCCGTCGAAGAGACAACGCCCACCTCCCCGCCTCTTTCCCCGGACGCCACACCCAGCGCCCCCGCGCCCGCCTCAAACACCACCGGCGATCAGGACCGCAGCCGCCTCGCGGCCAACAAGGCGGCCCCGACCCTTCATCGCCGGTTTCGCTTCGTCAGTTTCTCTGGAGGGGTGCGTTTGACCGCTCCCACACTGCAAGTGCGCCCCGGTCAAGAGATCGAAATCGGGCTCCGCTCCCTCCGCAAGGGCAAGCAGATGCACATTGATGTCCGCGCCTCCGACGGTTCTTGGTGCGATACAGCCGCTATCTCGGCCAGCTCCCAAGGGAGTCGCAACTGGACGTGGACCGTTCCTCGGAGCATGCCACCGGGCGTGGCTCAACTGGAGGCCTATCCCTACACCAACGCCCCGGGGGAATCCTCCGCCCTGGTACGCGTGCAGGTCGTGGACGCCAATGCCACCCGCAAGGCTGCCCGACAACAGCTGATCGAGCACCATCGAGCGCGCATTCATTTGCCACGTGCGAGCAAACACTACAACGCAGCGCATGAGAAAGCCTATCTCACTCACCTCCAGCAGTTGGAATTGGACGCCGCAGAGGACGACGCGGCACGCCTGTGGCTCCTGGGTACCCTCCCCATCGAGCTCTACGGGCCGCCCGTGGCGCTGTCGACCCGTGAGCGCAACGAAGCCGCGCTAGCCGTACGCAAGCGCCGCTGGACCGTCGGATTGCGTTGGTTGCTACTCGGCGGCGGTGGGTGCTTCATTGCCCTGGCTGCGTTTAGTCTCGCGCAGGCCCAGCGCAGACAACGTGCCGCCATCGATCGACAGCTTCTTGGGGCCGGCTGGGATGAAGGTGCGATCTCTGAGCATCGCCAAACCATGCGGCCCATGATTCTTCGCGGACTCATCTTGATCTTGATCCTCGCGGCCGGCCTTGCCACTACGGTGCTGTTGCTTGAAAACCTGGTTCAGGTGCGCTGAAATGACGATTCCGCCTCGCGCAATGATCCTCGCCGCCGGCTTCGGCACGCGCCTCGGCGCCCTTTCACGGCAGATGCCCAAACCAATGCTACCCATCTGCGGCGTCCCACTGGTGCGGTGGTGCGTCTTGTGGCTACACGCCCAGGGCGTACGTGAAATCGTCATCAATCTGCACCATAAGGGTGAGGCTATCGAGGCAGATCTGGGTGATGGCTCGCAGCTGGGGGTACAGATCAGCTACTCGAAAGAGACCACCATCTTGGGCACGGGCGGAGGCCTGCGGCAAGCTCGATCACTGCTCGACGACGGATCCGACCGCCCGATCTTGGTACTCAACGGGAAATTGATGTTCGAGCTAGCATTGGATCCACTGATCGAGCAACACAACGTAAGCGGGGCCGAGGCGACGATGGTGCTCCGACGCGACACCGAGGGCATATGGGGCTCGGGGTTCGGTCTCGACGATATGGGTCGGGTCACGACCTTTCTCGGGCGCGCCAAACGGCAGCTGGCCGCGCCCGAGCTGATGTTTACGGGTATCCAACTGATCAGCCCGCGGTTTCTTCGTCGGATCCCCGCCACCGGCGCCTCCTGTATCGTGCGCACCGCGTACGCGGAACTGTTCGAAGAAACCCAGTCTCTCTTCGGTTATCGCCACGGGGCATATTGGTGGGAGCACTCAACCGTGGACCGATACCTGCACGGCATCCGCAACGTCCTTGACGGTCGCATCCAGCTCCCTTTCGCTCCCTTCGGCACCCGTGGCGTCCACAGGCAGGCCCGCGTACACACCAGCGCCGTCATCCGCGACCCCGTGTGGATCGGCCCGCGCGCGGAGGTGCAGCGCGACGCGACGGTCGGCCCACACGTCCAACTCGGCGCCGGAAGTAGGGTCAAAGCTGGCTGCCACATCCGCAACACGGCCGTGTGGGATCGCGCCACTGTGACGGCATCGATCCACGACGAAGTCGTGACCCGCTGACGCGGAATACGGTTTTCGGCGACTTTATTTCGGGCGGCTGCGCACGACCTCCCGCAGGGAGATGGCGTCATATGCGCGCCGGCTTGGGACGGCGCAGACACCAACCTACGAGCCTGGGGAGTCCACTCCCTATTCCCACAAGATGTTGGTAAAAGCCCCCGTGCCGTCGGCAAACCAAAGCGACTCAAGGACCCAAGTCAGCACACTCGTTGTGCTCCTCGTCACAGGTTGTGTCACGGAAGCGAACCCGGGTATCTCACCTCCGAACGACGCGCTGTTTTTTCCGGTTTCGGCGACCCTCGACCCCCGCACGAATACAGAGCCCGGGGCGCTCTGCGATGCCGAGGATCCATGCGACCCGGGAGCTCGATGCACCCACGGCGTCTGCCGCGAGGAGTCGCGCTGGCTGTTCGTGACCAACGCCAACAGCGATATCCGGTACAACGCAGGCACGCTGGCCACGGTGAACCTCACCCGATTCCTCGACGCTGCGCTGCACCAACCCGTGCTCGACCCCGATGCGGAGCTCGACCCCGCAGATACCCGTCGCGCCTGCCGTCGCGTTCCCGCAATGCCGCAAATGGTGGAGTGCACCGAGGAGCCCTTCATAGAGAGAGACGCCACTGTGTACATGGGCAACTTCGCGTCCATGATCACGGGCTGGCATCGGCCTCTCGGCGCGTCCGCTCCCGACAGCGCAGACACACCTGCGACCGAGCGCAGCTTGTTGCTCGCCGCGGTCCGAGGCGATCCAAGCGTGACCTACTTCGAGCTTACGGGGGGGCACGGAGCCGACGATCCGCCCCACTTGGACTGTGGCCAGGGCAAAGGTGATACCTGCGCCAGCTCCCACAAGCTGACCCACTTGCGCAACGATCCCGATCAACCGCGACTCCATCAGGAACCGGTTTTCGTGTCGGTATCGGATCCCGCGGAAGGACGCCCCCTCGCCTATGTCACCCACGTGGGCACGCCCGCACTCACGCTCATCAGCCTAGAGGGCATGCTCCACGGAGCCGCTGATCCTGCCATCATCGATCAAGCGCCACTGATGACGTTCAATGAGGTGCCCCTCCCGGGCGGCTACGGACTCGCGGAGCGACCCTGTCTCGCTACCGAAGACAGCAATTGTGGCCGCCCACTAATCTACTCGAGCTTCCGCCACTCGCGTCACATCGCCGTCTTCTCCCCGATTCGCGTCGGGAAGGACGAGAACGCCGCGGGACCCGACTGCGTGGGTCCGGACGAGATCGGTGTCGCGGGAGGTGTCCTATGTGATGAACGCGCCATCCGAGAGCAGATCTTCTTCGCGGGCGGCCTCACGCCCCCATCTTCGGGCGGTATCAGCTTCGCGCGTCCGCGCCTGGGGATGATCGCCTTCTCCGAGAATGGCGACAGCTTGTACGTAGCGCAAACCGAGCCATCGTCCCTCATCCGCATCGACACTTCCCTCGGCAGCGAGGGTCGTCCGCGAAATATCCCCGCCGGCGAGGTTGAAGTCTGCCCCTCCCCCACCGCGTTGGCACTCTACGAGGACGGGAGCGATCGTCTCGGCCTGGTGACCTGCCTACAACAGATGTTTGTGGTCGACCTCACCACCATGCAGCTGATCGCTGCCATCCGACTCAGCGCCCTCCCATTCCACATGACTGTGGACTACGCCCGCGAGTACGTCTACGCCGTCAACACTCTCGATGCGACCATCAGTGTGGTCGACTTCTCCCGCGATCGACCCACGCGTCTCACTCAAGTTGCGCGCTTGGGCATCGTGGATCCCTACAACGACTAGCGGCGCAAAAACAACCGAGGGCGGACGGCGGGGCGGATACCCGACCCACCGCCGGCGCCGTCGTGGCCAACAGCCTAGTCTGCGACGTGCTTCTCCACTCGAACTTCGACTTTGCGATGCCCGCCTTCGTCGCTCAGCGTCACGTCGATCGCTCCTTCGACGCCGTCTGCCCTCAACTGCTCGACAATCTTCTTTTTCGCGGTCTCGGGGTCGTCGCCTTCGATATTCACGGCTTCAGTGCCCCCCGATGGCGGACGACCCTGCAAACCCAACTCACGGATAGTGACGCCGCGTAGCCACGGAAACTGCCCACGCAACAGCGGCGTAAGCTCCGTCGTCCCCACGGCCGGACCCCACAGCTCGAGCGTGAGCTGGCCACCGCCATCACCGTTGTCCTCCACTTTGACTCGCACCTGCTCGACCCCGCTGCGCTGTTCCGCGAACGCGGCGATCTCCCGCACTCTGCTTTCGTCAACACCGTCGCCCAGCTCGATCTCGATCTCTTTTCCTTGCATCAGCGCACCGGATCTCACCTCTGCGTGGGTCCCCAAACTGCTGTTGCCGTCGGTCTGGCAGGCGCCGACCGCCAGACCTACACAGAGGAGGGCCGGGACTGTGAAGAACGTAAAACGTGGGTTCATGATACCGCTTGGCTTTCTACCGGTGGCTGTGGACCGGCTACCGTAGGTACGAGCCAGCGACCGTTCGGTGACCCAAGACCCGCGTTGGAACCGCAAGGCCCCAACGCGGGCGACAACAGCCCCGGATTTCGTGACCGCCGACTCGCACCCACCGACGCCTCCCTGAGCTAGCGCCGGTGCAAACGGGGCGAGACAGCCGTGACGTGGGCGCGAAACTCAGTTGTGATCTCGACGTGGGCGAACACACCCGCGGGGACCGTGCTGCGGTGAAAGCGACGCAACGTCACGCGACTGTAGTCCCCACGACCCAGGCCCAAACGATCGAGCTCGAGCAACTGGAAGGCGGTCTCGCCGTCGTCCGCCTCGACGCAAGTCAGCTGCTTGCCCACCGGCTCCTCGTCTCGATATGCGTGGATCTCAACCTGCAACAGACCCCGACGTTGGGCTTCCCAGCGCAAACTGAGCAAGCCGGGGGACGTTTCCGCCACGGCATCCACAACGGGGGGCAGGTGGGTAGCGACAACGAAAGGCGGCAGATCATCATCCGCCGCCCCTTCGACCCGGAGTGTCACGGGGGTCCTGCCGTCGGGCTGGCGCGGGATTTCATAGCCGCCGTCATCGGCGTAGAAGTACTCCACGCCAGAAACATACTCGAGGAAGTCGGGCACCAACGCCAAGGGCACCGCTCGCTCGCGATCTGCGATGCTGATCCACATGTCGCCCACATCGACGAGGGACAATTCGCGGTCGGTTGCACCCTTCGCGTCCGAGTGTTCATCCGGCTGGAGATCCTCCGACGCGAAACACATGCCAGGCGCTACGATATCCACGGCCAGAGGTAGCAAGCTGGCCCGCGCCCGCACGAAGCTCTCGTCCAGCCCACGGTATTCCACAAACCGAGCTTCAACTTGCAAACGTGGCTCGCCTTCAAGCTCGTCGGATTGACTTTGTGCGACCACATGAACACGCGCGAGGCGGGCCACCGGGGAAGGCAGTTCGCCGTCGTCACGGTCCGCGGAGCGGGTCGCGGTGATGTCACCACAGCCCCACAACCCACACGCCATAGCGACCGACGCGGTTGTCCACCGAGTCGCGGCGCGGAGGAGCCCCCGCGCCGCATCCTCCGCGAGTTGGGTCGGCGGACGACCGCCTTGGAAACAAACCGTTTGCACTGCTGGTAGAAATACCCCGACCTCCACCCCCTGTCACGAAACGCGGACCTCGTTGGGGTCATGCCCCTACTGTTGTGTGCGCGACATGGCATCGCGCCAAGTGCGCCGTGGACGGCGCCGTGATAGTGTCCCTGATCGTGTCACTCGTCACGGCCAAAGAAGTCATGGAGCTAGCGCACCTTTCACGGCTCTCGCTTTCGCCAGCAGAGGCCACGCGCATGTGTGGCCAGTTCGCGCACATCCTCGGGTACATCGAGATGCTCCGCGCGGTCGATGTCCGCACCACGGAGGAGTATCTGAGTCAGCGCCAGCCCGACTCATCGTTACGCGAGGATCAGGTTGGACCCATGTACACCTCGCAGTGCGCACTCTCGGCGGTGCCGCAGCGACGAGACGGCATGGTCGAGGTGCCAAAGTTCAAGGAAGACTAGGTGGAAACATCGCAGATTGTCGCCCTCACCGCCCGCGAACTTGCGGTACGCGTCCGCGACGGTTCGATCACCGCTCGTAGGGCAGCCGACGCCTATCTCTCGCGTGTCGACGCCGTGCAGCGCGCCTTCGGACCTTTCGCCCACGCCACTCCCGATCGATGCCGTGCCCAGGCCGACGCCATTGACCAGGCCCGGGCGCGAGGCGAGACGCTCGGGCCGCTAGCCGGCGTCCCCGTCGGGCTCAAGAATATTTTCGTCACGCAAGGCGTGCCGACCACATGCGGGTCCAAAATCCTTTCGGGCTGGACACCACAATATGAGGGCGCGCAGGCAGCCTGCCTGCGCCAAGCCGGTGCGGTGCTCGTGGGAAAACTAGCGATGGATGAATTTGCGATGGGCTCATCCAACGAAAACACCCCGTTCGAGCCCGTGCGCAACCCATGGGCCCGCGACCACGTCCCGGGAGGATCTTCTGGCGGATCTGCGGTCGTGGTATCGGCTCGAGCCGCCGCCTTGAGTTTGGGAAGCGACACGGGGGGATCCATTCGCCAGCCCGCGAGTCTGTGCGGCCTGGTAGGACTCAAGCCAACGTACGGCCGCGTCTCCCGTTTCGGCATGATCGCCTTCGCGTCGAGCCTGGATCAAGCCGGCCCCTTCGCCCGAGACACTCGAGATGCCGCGCTCGCCCTCTCGGTGCTCGCAGGGCACGATCCGCGTGACGCCACCAGTCTCAACGCCCCCGTACCCGACTATCTCGGCGCATGCGAGACGCCGATCAAAGGCCTGCGGGTCGGCTACGATCCCGACGGCTTGAACCATGAAGGCCTCGACCCGGAAGTTCGGCGTGCGTTCGAGGTTTCGCTCCGCGTACTGCGTGAGCGCGGAGCCGAGATCGTAGAGGTGGCGTTGCCCCATGCCCACCTCGGTGTCGCCACCTACTATGTACTTTGCGCCGCCGAGGCAGCCAGCAACTTGGCGCGCTACGACGGCGTTCGTTACGGTCGGCGTCAACCCCAGCCCTCCCTCGATGGCATGTACGCAGCCACGCGGGAGGCCGGCTTCGGTGAGGAGGTCAAGCGGCGCATTCTCCTCGGCACCTATGTGCTCCGTGCTTCCTCGTACGAAGAGTACTATGGGCGTGCGATGAAGGTCCGCACCCTCATCGCTTCCGACTATCGAGCCGCGTTCGAGTGCTGTGATCTGCTCGTCACCCCAACTTCGCCTTTTCCCAGCTTTCGGATCGGTGAGAAAGTAAGCGATCCATTGGCCATGTACCTGTCGGACATCTACACGGTCGGTGCCAATCTCGCGGGGCTCCCCGCAATCTCGATACCCGGCGGGTTCTCCCAGGCAGCCACGGACCGCCCCCGATTGCCCATCGGGTTCCAGTTGCTGGGGCCTCGCTTGGCCGAGCCACGTCTCTTCGCCGCCGCAGCGGCACACGAGGCCGATACCAGCTGGCATCTCGAGCGCCCCCCGGGAATCAAAGCATGAACACGAGCCGTTGGGAGACTGTCATCGGCTTGGAGGTGCACTGCCAACTCAAGACCAAGAGTAAATTGTTCAGTGCCTGCGGGTTTGTCTTCGGAGCCGAGCCCAATACCCAAACCGATCCGTATACGTGGGCCCACCCCGGCACGTTGCCCGTTCCCAATCGCGAGGCGGTGCGTTTTGCGATTCGCCTGGCGCTCGCTACGAGCTCGGACATTCAGCAGCGCTCCCGATTCGCCCGGAAACACTATTTCTACCCCGATCTTCCCAAAGGCTATCAGATCACCCAGTCAGATCATCCCTATTGCCTCGGTGGGCACGTCGTCATCCCGCCGGGGGTCAGGCGCCCCGCCAAGACCGTGCGCCTCGTGCGCATCCATATCGAGGAAGACGCGGGAAAGAACACTCATCTAGCCGGCAAAGACATCAGTTTGGTGGACTACAATCGAGCAGGTGTGCCTCTACTGGAGATCGTAAGCGAACCCGACATTCGTTCGGCGCAAGAGGCTTCCGCCTATATGAGGGAGCTGCGCGCGATCGTCCGCTATCTCGCTATCTCCCATGCGAACATGGAAGAGGGCACGCTACGTTGCGATGCGAACGTTTCGCTGCGGGTGCGGGGAACACAAGCGTACGGCACGCGCTGTGAGATCAAGAACCTGAACTCGTTCAAGTTCCTCGAAGCCGCGATCAATGCGGAGGTCCGGCGTCAGACGGCGCTGTTGGACGACGGCGGCTCGGTTGTCCAATGCACCATGAGCTACGACACGATGAAGGACTGCACACGCGTGATGCGAACCAAGGAAGAGGCTGCCGACTACCGCTACTTCCCCGATCCCGATTTGCCTCCGCTAAACATCGACAACGCCTGGATAGCCGACGAACGGTCCCGACTCCCGGAGCTACCCGCGGCGCGACGCAAACGCTATGCCGCGATGGGACTTCGTGACTACGACGTCGACGTATTGGTGGGCGACCCAGCACTGGCAACGTTTTTCGACCGCACCATCGCCCTCGGGGGCGACGCAAAGAAAGTGTGCAACTGGATCACCGTCGAGCTCCTCGCTCGACTCAAGGCAGACCGCAAACGTATCGAACGCAGCCCCGTTTCCCCCGCACGCATGCACGAGCTGGTCGCGCTCGTCGAATCCGGAACCATCTCTGGACGTGTAGCGAAAGAGCTCTTCGACAAGATCTATCGAGAAGACCTCACGCCAAGTGAGGTCATGGCGCGCGACGGCTACCAGCAGATGTCAGACCCCAACCTGCTCGAGGAGCTCGTCACAAAAGTCTTGGCCAACCATCCAGGACAGGTCGAACAATATCGGCGCGGCAAGACCAAGATTCGCGGATTTTTCGTCGGACAAGTGATGAAGCGAAGCGAGGGACAGGCAAATCCCGGGATGGTCAATCAGCTGCTGGACGCACTGTTGCCCAAGCCGGAGAACTAGCGAGATGACCGTCATGGGCAAACAGGGGATTCGCCATTTCGAGGCGAGCGCCGACGGTACCGCCATTCGGCTCTTAGACCAACGAGCGCTGCCTTCGACCCAGGTATGGCTTCAGTTGCGAGGGGTCGAAGCGGTGGCCAAAGCGATCGAAGATCTCGCCGTACGTGGTGCCCCAGCGATTGGTTGTGTCGCGGCCTTAGGCCTCGCTACCGCAGCGCAGGACTTCTCTGCCGATCCCGCCACCTTCCGTACCCAGGTGAACGATGCGCTGATCAGACTGGCCGCAACCCGGCCGACGGCGGTCAATCTGTTCGTCGCGCTCGACGAGATCAAACGTGCGCTCGCCCGCACAGCCGAGAATGCCGATACCGCGTCGCTCCGAGCACTCCTACGGCAGACGGCGGACGCCCACATCCATGCGGACAAGATGGCTTGCGAGACCCTCTCGAGGAACGGTGCTGGACGACTCCCTGATGCTGGCGGCGTACTCACACATTGCAACGCGGGCGCACTCGCTACAGCCGGCATGGGAACAGCGTTGGGCGTCATCCGTGCCGCCCGCGGCATGGGCAAACGTTTCACGGTTTTCGCCGGCGAAACACGACCGATGCTTCAGGGCGCCCGACTCACGGCATGGGAGCTCGAGCAGGACAACGTGCCGGTTGAGGTAATCACCGACAATATGGCGGGCGCACTCATGGCTCAAGGTGTGATTCACGCCGCCATCGTGGGTGCAGATAGGATCGCCCGCAATGGCGATGTAGCCAACAAGATCGGCACCTACACGGTGGCTGTGTTGTGCCGGTATCACAAACTTCCGTTCTATGTCGCGGCACCTTGGACCACCGTCGACCTGCAGCTACGCGGGGGTCAGGAGATACCCATCGAGGATCGTCATCCCGACGAGGTTCACTATCACGGGGCCTCGCGCAAGACCCCCGAAAATGTCGGAGTACGCAACCCGGCTTTCGATATCACGCCCGCCAACCTTATCACGGCCATCATCACGGATCGAGGTGTGTGCCGACCCGACGAACTCGCGGAGCATCACGAGCATCACGAGCATCACGAGGCTTAGGCTCCTCATCTCCTTGTGCGGCTCGCTGCTCGCGGTCGTATCCACGCTTGTTTGGCCGGATGTCGTGCGCGGGGCATGGGAGGAGACCGCCAGCGTGACCACGCCGAGTCGTCCAGACGCCAACGCACTCGCCTGGGAACGCGTGGGCGTCGAAATACCGCCGCTGCTCGTGGCGAGCGCCCCGGCTCAACTTCACGTCACCCTCCGCAATGTGGGCACCGAAACTTGGGACTCGGACATTTACGCCGACTTCGCCAGCTACCATTTGTGGTCGCCCGAGGGAGCGCTGCTGCTACGAGATGGTCCACGGACTCGCTTTCCGCGACCGGTAGGCCCCGGCGACTCGGTGGAACTGGCCCTCAACTTCGTTGGGCCGCCCCAGCCTGGTGTCGTATTGCTTGAGGTGCTGCCCGTCCGCGAACATGTCCGCTGGTTTCCCGAGCCTGTAGGCGATGGCGCCGGCCTTGAGGCGCTACACATCGAAGTCGGAGATCTCGCATGGGATCTCGAACACGAACTGACACCGTCGTCGTTTGCTGTCGATCGCCACCTACTCGTGCCCATGCGCCTTCGCAACACCGGCACCGTGACGTGGACCGAAGGCGACTACCTCTCGTACCATTGGCTCACGCGATCCCACGAAATGGTGGCAGAAGGGGCTCGCACGGCTTTCCCCCAAGCCGTCCCTCCCGGAGCCGCGGTTGAACTCTCCGCTCGGCTCGAAGCACCGCCAAAGCCGGGAGACTACCTGTTGCGCTGGAGCCCGGTTCGGGAACAGGTGAGGTGGTTCGACCGCGCACCCGATCACGCGAACGACGAAGTCCCAGTCACGGTGTCGCCGCCCGAGCTGGCCTGGCGCTTGGTCAAGATCGACAACCTTCCACCCATCTGGGTGAACCGACGCGCTTGGGTACACGTCACCGTGCAGAACACGGGCAGCGTGCCGTGGAGCGACGCATCGGGCGATCATCTCAGCTATCATTGGCTGGATAGGAACGACCTTCCCGTCAACTTTGACGGGCGGCGCACGCGGTTCTCGGACACGATCGAACCGGGGGAAACCGCTACCGTATCGGCCTTGATTTGGGGCCCTAGGGTCGCCGGCGCCTACAAGCTGCAGTGGGAGATGGTGCGTGAACATGTCAAATGGCACGGCCCGCCGACTTCGGGCCCTCGTACGCTGCTGGTGGAGGTTCGTCGTCTATCGAGCCTACTCCAGCTGGGTTTGGCCGCTCTCACACTCATCGGCGCCGTGTTACTACGCCTGAGCGCCAGGACCTTGGGCCGGCACTGTTGGTTGCAGAGCGTGCCGATTTTGTGGGCATGGTCCGCCTGCGTGCTCGTCGTCGTCACCTTCTCCGAGCTAAGCGGCGTCGAAATGTGGCGTTCCTCTCTGCGCTACTCAATGTCCGGTGCGACGGTTGCCGTACTGCCACTGTTCGCACTTGGCGGCCGCGTACGCGTGTGGGCCGCCTGCGCAGCCATCACCGCGACCAACCTACTTGCGTTCAGCGACCTCATCTACATGCACTTCTTCGGTGCGATCGTACCCGTAGCCGCACTGACCGCCGCGCACCAAGCGAGTGAACTGGGTGCGAGCGTGGCAGGGCTCACGGAGTCGGCGTACGCATGGCTCATCCCGACTCCGGCCAGCGCTTGGATCGCCGCGTTGCTTTGGCCGCGCACCACAAACCTGCATGAGGCCATCACCCCGACGGCCCCGACGACCCCGACGACCCCGACGACCCCGGCGACCACGTCGACCTGGCGGATCTCTCGTTGGGCATTGCCCGCGCTATGTCTCCTCGGCTCCTATCCCTTCTTGGATCGGCTCCACCGCGCCATGACCGATAAACTAGGCAGACGCGTCTACAGCGAGGCTCACAATGTGTCTCGGCTGGGCGTTCTGAACGCCCATCTCTTCGATCTCACGAGATCCCTGCGCGAAGCGTTGGAGCGGGGGGAACTGGACCGCACGACCCTCGACGAGGTGGCCACCTTCTACGGAACGCGCGCGAAACAAGCCACCGCGCAGGCAGCTCGTCTACCCGATTTTGGGTTGGCACGAGGCGCGAACCTGCTGCTCATTCAGGTCGAGGCCGCCCAGAGTTGGATCGTGGGAGCGACGCTCAACGGCCAAGTCATCACTCCGTTTTTGAATGATCTCCACCGGGAAGGACTCGCCTTCCCCAATATTTTCGATCAGACCCATCACGGTAAGACCTCCGACAGCGAGTACATTACGCTGAGTTCTAACCATGCTCTCAAGGTGGGCGCCCTCGCGTTTCTCCGTGCCAGCAACCACTTCGTGACCTTGGCTCATGTGCTCAAGCGAGAAGGCTACAGCACACTCTCGGCACACCCCTACAAGCGCGGATTCTGGAACCGCGCCGTACTGCACCCACGATACGGTTTTGATCAGTCGATGTTCCGGCGCGAGCTGGGGCCCGGGCAACTTGTGGGATGGGGGCTCGCGGACGGGATTTTCTTCTCTCGCGCGCTGAGCGAGCTCAAAGCGGTGCAGCAGCCCTTCTTCGCGTTCCTCATCACCTTATCCCTACATCACCCCTACGATACGTTTCCAGACAACCTCAAGCAACTCGAACTCGGAAAACTCGAAGGCACGAACCTCGGAAACTACCTGCACGGGATGCACTACTTCGACCGCTCGCTCGCCGAGTTCTTCGCCCAACTACGCGACGCCCATTTACTCGGGAACACGATCGTCGCGCTGTACGGAGATCATGACGCCCGCCTACCCTTCAACGCGAAACTGCTCGAACTCATGCGCGTCAAGCGTTGGTCCCCATCGCTGGAGCATCGATTCGATCGGGTACCGCTGTTCATCGTCCTACCGGGCTCCACACGCTCGGGCCGAGTCCCCACCATCGGAGGCCAGATCGACATCGCCCCCACCTTGTTGCACTATCTGGGGCTACCTCGTCCACGCTCCTATTTGGGTCGCCCACTGCTCGGCAACCTCGTGCCCCCCGTGGCGGCTCATCCCGATGGCTCCGCATTCACAACGGACCGCATGTACATCTCGCGCGGCCGCGACATCCCACACACGGGCGGCTGTTTCACCTTCCCTGCGGGGACGACCCGGGCCGCAGGCGACTGCACCGAGCTCCGCCGCAAGGCACGGCTCGAACTCCGTCACTCCCGGACCGTGCTCGACAACGACCTTCAAAGATGGTTGGAGCCTCTCCGTCTGCCGCTACCCTAACTCGCCGAAACAGACCGTCACGCTGAGCCATCCCCTCATATAGCGCCCAGCACTTCACGAAAACATACCTGACGCTGGATAAGTTGGTCGAATTTTCGCATCAGAGCGACGAATCGATCTTGGTTCATCGTCAGCGACAGGTCGTACC
>JAZGFE010000341.1:0-3180 GCA_036479215.1 Nannocystaceae bacterium
TTCATCACTAGAAGAAATACCCCTCCCAAAACTACACATCCCTCCACAGTCTCGCTCCACCTCCAAACAAAACATTCCTCCTCCTGACCCCGTCTGCCTCATACACAAAAAATCTGACACCCTCGGAGGCAATTCCGAACGATCACCTTGCCCGTATCTACGGCCGCGCCCTCTTTCTTGGCGTCGATTCCTTCCTGAAGCTCGCGCCCCGCGTTCGAAACGAACTGGCAACTGCTGGCGCTCTCGCACACGCCCAGAAGACCAAGGACAAGATCAACAAACTGAGAAGCGACTACGAAGGCTACTACGCGGCTGTTCGCGACAAGGCGTCGGCGCACCAGCAGGAGGTAGACTTGGTGGTGCTGATCGAAGTGTGGAACGAAATCGACCTCGCGACGCTCACGATTCTGTCAGAGGATGTGGCAGACATTTGGCAAGACCTCGCAACCGGCGCGACAAGCACCTTCGTTCGCCCGCCCGAGTTGGGCGACGACTCGTTCTCAGATACCTTCAAAGACCTGGCTGCAGCAACATCCACTACCCTAGGGACTGATCGGTTCGCGATCACGCGACCGGAAACGGTGAGTTTGATCCCTACCGGGCTCTTTCAAGAGAAGACGATGCGAGTCCTGTCGGCCTTCCTGGCCTTCCGAGAACTGATCGATAGCGGGCTGGAGGCGCGCACCTCGCACTGGTACCTGGCGGAAAAGGCTACCGTGGACCTCCTGGTCGTCGATGCCTGCAGCTTGTTCGACAACCTCTTCGAGCACCGTTCGGCAAACTCCCCCGCAGGAGAGGAGGACTCGCTGATCGAAATTTGGCAGAAGGCGAACGTAAAGGGCGTCGATGCCATTGTCGAGTTCCAAAGGGAGGTGGGCTTGGAAGACGACGTGCGGAAGGTTCGGAACACCTTCTCCGCGCACGTGGATCCCGACGTGCCCTTGGCCGACCTGGAGGCGATGTTGAAGGGGTTTCCGCTCCAGCAGTTGAACACGTACCTTGCCTCGATTTGGTCAGTATTCGCCGACGTGTGTCGTGGCGACGTACGGACCAGGCACTTCCTCGTCCACGGTCTGCCTCTCGTTGGAATCGCACCTGTAGCGAGTTCAGCGGTGAAGTCGTTCAGATAGGCAAGGGGGACCGGGGATCCGGAACCGAACCGACTGCCTCTACGTCGCCGCGTCAACAGTTGTGACGCCGGACGCGTCCTTCTCTGCTTTCATGCCCGCGCCGTGGATGCTCACAGCGATCTTGCTCGCCGCCCGCTTGAGCGGATCGTTCACGAGATGCGTGTAGCGAGCTGTTGTGGCGGGCGTCGTGTGCCCCAGCAAGGCACCGATCTCGAAGAGGGTTAGACCCTGCGCCGCGCCGACGGAGGCGAATCCGTGACGCAGGTCGTGAATCCGGAGGTCGGGCACTCCGGCATCCCTCCGGATCCATCGCCACCGGCACCACATCCAGGCGGCGGTGAGCGGCTCCGCCTCTCGCCCTGGCCGCGGGAGCACCCAGCCAATCGAGCGGCGGTCGACCGTCGCCACGTGCTCGCGGAGAAGCTCGATGGCATGGTCGGATAGCGGGACGTGCCGCCCGCCGGTCTTCGCGTCACGCAAGATCAACTCACCGCGGTCGAGGTCGACGTCGCGCCATTGCAGTCCGAGGATCTCGCCCAACCGGCAGCCGGTCGTCATCAACAGGCGGAGCGCGAGCGCACCGACGCCCGGAAGTTTGCCATCGCCTAAGGTCTCGGCGATCACACTGATGAGCCGAGCGTACTCGTCCGGCGCGACGTAGCGCTCGACCTTGCGTTCCTTGAACTTGACGACGTGGCGGCAGGGGTTCGTGCCCGGACCACGCACCCCCCATTTCTCCGCCAAGTTAAACATCTTGCTGAGCAGCGCGAGCACCCGGTTCGCGGCGCCGGGCGTCTTCGCGCCGATGCTTTGGTGCAACCGGACGATCTCTGTATGGCGCACTTCGGCCACTTTGCGCGCACCGATCCGGGGGAGAACGTGCCGCTCCAGGTTCGTCTCGTCCATGCGGACGCTCGACGGCTTCTTGTGCACGCGGGCGTGCTCTCGCAGAAACCGATCACCCAACTCGGCGACCGTGGGCGCCGTCCGTCCCTCCTGCCGCGCGTGCGCCGGATCTTCTCCGCGCCGAACCGCCGCCAGCGTCTCCTTGGCCTGGTCCCGGGCCTGCCGGAGGCTCAGAATGCCATGGTCTCCGAGCTTCATTCGGCGCTGGGTGCCCGTCAGCGTCCGGTACTTCACGTAGTACGTTCGGCGGCCCGCCGGGCTGATCCGGCAGCCGAAGCCCTTCACTTGATCGTCCCACAACCAGTACCGGTCGGCCCGGGGCCGTGCGCCCTCGACCACGCGTTGCGTCAATGCCATCGCAGATTCCACCGACCGTCGCGGTCACCACCGGGTCACCAGTGGTCACCACTTGGTCACCAACAACCTACGCGCTGACGAGTGACCCCGCAACAACATCGTGCCTCTGGACTGCCGAATTCCACGTCGCACGAGCGATCTGAGTAAACGTGATGGAACCTGATAGAACGTGGAATATCGAAAACCGCTTACTTGAAATCCGTTGTGGCTTCACGGCCACCCAGGGTTCGAATCCCTGCTCCTCCGCTAGTTAGATGATGTTTGGAGCTGCTTCGGTGGTCGAGGATCACCGAGGCAGATCCGGGCTGTCACGCACCTGTCACGCGGCGTGCTTGCTGTTTGTCGGGTTGTGGCTCCGATACGAAACGTGCCACCTGACGTGTGCGAGAAGAACGGATCGACCTTGTGACGCCCGCCCGGGATCGGCGACCCCACAAACAGTCGACCAAACCTGTGTCTGACTTCGCGCCAGGCCGAAGTCAGGCACAGGCATCGCGCTGGTGGCGCTCAGTTCCAGTCCCACGCCATTGCTGCCAGGGTGTCCGTTGCGTTGGACTGCGCTCGAACCTACGATCGCCTGTGCTTCGAGAGACCTTCCCATCGACGGCACCCGACCATGGCGTGCGTCGCGCCCATTTCGCCGCTGCACCTCACTTGAGGGGGGCGTGGATGCCTCCCTGAGCGCAAGTCACAAACTGCGTACTTCCTGCTGCAGCGCCCGATGGTACGACTCGAAGGCGGAGTCCCAACGATCCGAAAGCTGCAAACCCCGCGCAGTCATGGCGCC
>JAZGFE010000342.1:0-4182 GCA_036479215.1 Nannocystaceae bacterium
GGGTACGACCTCGGTATCGGGGTCGGAGATGGTGGGTGGTTTGGGCATTGTCGGGCTACATCAGTCATCGCCCTTTGTTCTGAGATATTGAGAAGTACTTGTCTGGAAACATCTTGACACACAGGGGAAGCCCCTGGACCCGACGGTGCAGCCCAATGAAGCGCTCGCCGACAGCGGTCAACGGGGCTTGATCCCCTAACGGAATCGCATATACCTTCTGGATAAAGTACTGGCAAGAGAAGGACCAATAGCTAAAATTGTCCCAGTATATCTTTGCCGCCATTGCCGAGGCGTGACCATAGACAGGCGCCGCCACGCGCACCGTCTCGATCGCGCCGGTGTACAAGGCGCGATAGAAGAGGGTAAATTGCTGAACGCGCCCTTCAAAATCGATCCCTTCAGCATCACTTTTCATCGCTTCCACCGTGAGGGTGTTGGCGTACGCGATGAAGTCGGTCCCGGGACTGTAGAGGGGGTCGCCGAAAGCGGCGGCCTCCCCCACGGTGGCCCAACGATCCACAGACCACGCCCGTGATGTGCTGTAGCTGTAGGTCCGAAGCGCGACAAAATCCGCGATGTCGACACCTTGCAAGCGGAGGCGCAGCGTCGGCTCGTACTCTGCGAGCCACTCCATCGCACGCTCCAACGTACAGATCGCTTCGAAACGATGCACGTGGTCGTGTACGACCACGCCGATACTGGTGTAGCCAGATGAGAGCGGGATGATCCACACCCAGTAGCCCTCACCCATGAGATGCACCGTAGACAGCCAGCGTTTGTGATATGGGTCGTGGGCGTGCCAGTCGATGCAAGATTTAGGGACCAGCTGCGCCACGTCGACCCGTTCACGCACACGGAACCAGCAAGAGCTCGCACCGTGGGGCACACCTCGCGTCAGCTTGAGCTGTTTTCGGAGGAGTGCCTCGCGGCCCGTCGCGTCGACAACCCACCGTGAACGAAGTAGCGCGGGAGCCCGCTCACCTCTGAGGTAGATGCGATGGAGGTCGCCCGTTCGCCCAAACTCGATCTCCCCCACCGCAGCGCCCTCGAACATCGTGACGCCATCGGCCTCGACCATCGCGCGCAGATCGTTCTCCAGCCTGCCCCGATCGATCTGATACGAGGTCACGAGCGGGTCTTGCGTCGGCCCGATCTCCGTGCGCGCATCCAGTGGCAGGGTGGACCCGCCGCCGGGAAAGAAGCGCAGTCCGTACTTGATGAGATGGCGATCGTGCATGTAGTCACGTAGGCCAAGCCGATCGAGGTACAGTGAGCCTAGTTCCACGCTGGACTCACCGACTTTGTGACACGCCTCGGGAAGCGGCCGCGATTGGGGCTCAACGACGGCCACGCTCCTTCCCGGCATTTCACGACGAATCTGACGAGCCAGGCACAGACCTGCGAGTCCGCCTCCACAAATCACGACGTCGAAGTCGATCTGCTCGTGACTGGACGCTGCTTCCAGCCCTGTGGACGCGTCACGAGCCCCCAAACCCGCCAGCCGCCGCAACTGGGCGCATTTTCGCCGTGGCTCGCGGACGTACGGATTGTCCAGATCCCATGCGTATCCCGCCAGCAGCCCGCACACCATGCGCTGGAGGTCTGGCTGTTTGTTCTCGCCGAAAAATATGGCGGGCAAGGTCTCGTCGTACCACGCGTCCACGTAGGCACGAAAAACCTCCAAACCTCGCTCCATCGGCTCGGCATACTCCGTTTTCCAACTCACCGTTTCTCCAGCGAGTTGGGCAATGATCACGGTAGCCGCTCGACTCGCCGACTCCAGCGCAAGACAGATGCCAGACGAGAAGACCGGATCTAGGAACTCGGTCGCATTGCCAATCAGGCAGTATCCTGGTCCGTAGAACCTCTTTACGCCAATCGAGTAGCCATTGATCGTATCCGGCGCACGCACTATCTCCACACCCGCCAGGCGCTGTCGCGTGCACTGGTTGGCGTTCATACACTGCAACAAACTTGCCTCGGGATCAGTTGGCAGGTGACTGAAGTACTCCGGCGACGCGACCACACCGATGGATGTACGGCCGTCGGCGAATGGGATCACCCAAGTCCACGCGTCAGCGGCTAGCGCCGCGACCCAGATGTCTCCCTCGGCCGCGCCCGTCGGTCTGCGGTCACCGCGTACATGCGCGAAGATCGAGCGTCTTTGAGGGAGCTCAGACCTTCTATCCAGATCGAGAAGACCCGGCAATACTCGCCCGTAGCCGCTCGCATCGACGATGAAGCGGCAGGCCACCTCGCGCGCCTCCCCCTCCTCGTCCACGAACTCCACGCGAGGTTGGTCCCCGATGGTGGCGTCCACGACACGGTGACCGAAGTGAACCGGAACGCCCATTCGGATCAAACAACACGCCAAGGTCTGGTCGAAATCGTCCCGCGGGACCTGCCACGCGTAGTCCAGACAAGGCGTAAAGCTGTCTCCAAACTTGAACTCGCACGAGTCCTTTCCCCTGAGGAATACCGCACCGTGCTTGCGTAGGTAGCCTCGCCCGCACAGGTCCCCGAAGAAACCGGCTTCCTTCAAGATTTCCATACAGCGCAGGAGCAGGCTCTCTCCGATGACGAAACGGGGAAATCGGGTGCGTTCAAGCACCATCACCTTGAGCCCCGCGCGGTGGAGCAGGCTTGCTGCCGTACAGCCCGCCGGCCCCGCCCCGATCACCACCACATCCGTGTCACATCCGCTATCGAGTAAAGTTTGCATCTGTCACGATCCTGCGGGGAGATTGGACCGAAACCGGGTATTGAACTGTTGAGCCACGTCACACACACCCGCCTCTGGCGCGCGCAGACCCTGCGCTCGCGAGAGTCTCCTGCCGCAAAACCATTCGCTCACGCTACCCGATCGCAGGCGTCGGGGTCGATGGACTCGGAACGGGAGTGGGAACGGGAGTGGGAGCGGGCAAGGCCGTCAGCGCGGGAGGGAAGCCGAGAGGGAAGAGCTCCGACAGCAATAGGCGGCACCACCTTTGCGCACTCAACGACCCCGGCGCCACGCATCAACGCGGCGCCGGTCCTTTCTCACCTCACGGGATGTCAGTCCCCAAGGTCGATAACTTCGAGTCCCGCGCGCCGCTGGGAACAATACGCGCGATCCCCTTGCACCTCCACATGACGGCATGCGTAGGCTCGAATCGGCTTGTAGCGCAGCTGTGGAGCGGACGGCAAGGTGGCGTCAAGAACCAGCACTTCCCCCCTTTTGCCCCGTGCCAGCAACCTCGCGCCCAGGTCTCGACGCGTGACTGGCTCCAGACCATACGCTGGCATCGCCGTGACCGACGCGAAGGCAAGCGGTCCACCCCCAAGCCCGGTCAGCGTCGTCACAAGGACCGCATCATCTTCGCCCTCACCTTCATCGTCGCCTTCGTCATCCATACTGTCTCCATCCCCTTCGTCATCATCGCCGTTGGCGTTCCCCGTGCGAGCGAATACGAGATCACCACTCCCTACGATCTCGGTCAGACGATCTCCCGCGCCCATCTCCAAGCTTGCGACGAGTGTCGCCGAGTTTCCCACAAGGCGAACCAGTCGCAGCGGCGTGTCGAGGAGCACGCACCTTTCGGTGTCGCGCTCGAAATCGATGCGCTTCGGGTGGCGCCAGCAGTCACGCCGGGACATCTCGACGGTCTCGGTACGAAACCCCGCCGTAAGCACACGTCCATTCCCCGAGTTGTATGCTAGCGGTGCACCCGGAACGTTGATCGGCGGCATCGCAGCGGGCTGAGGCCCGCCAAGCTCCAAGCGCTCGAGATAAAACGCCACCCGAGAAGCGACGCCGTCCACAGCCTTCATGTGCCACGAGTAGACCTGCCCGTCCGGCGTCACACGCAAGAGCCCGTGATCGAGCGCTTCAGGCCGCTCAATCCATTCCGCTTGCCGCGGAACGCCCGGCTCGCGGAGGTCCACCACCAGATAGCGCGTGTCGGACGTGGTCGCCCGGCTCCCCTCCACCTTGCGCCTTGGCGACCCAACCGCGTGGTCGCGCACGTTGTCGGCGATCGCCGGCAACGCGCCTGTCTCGGCGCCCGTCCCGCTATCATCATCATCATCGTCATCATCATCGTCATCGTCATCGTCATCGTCATCGTCATCGTCATCGTCATCATCGTCATCATCGTCATCATCGTCATCATCGTCATCATCGTCATCATCGTCATCATCGTC
>JAZGFE010000343.1:0-20783 GCA_036479215.1 Nannocystaceae bacterium
GCGGAACGGAGAGCACATGCTGGACGATGCAGCAGCGCGTCAAACGACCTGCTCAGTCTTGGGGCGTTCCGGGGCTGCGAGGCACCCTGACGATCCGATCTCTCGTCGTGTCGGAACGGTGGCAGTCTGCATGGCAATCCTACGCGGCTGCCCAGCGCCAGGAGGTCCTCGCTATCATGTAAGCTCAGGATCGAATCCACCTTGGGGCGAAACACGAGTCAGAGTCGGCGTCACCCTCAGTGGCAGCTTCGCCTTCGGGGCCGTTGTCAATCTCTGTCTCCGAATCGGTTTTGTTGCAGGACGGCAATACGATTGCCGTCGAAAGTATCGCTAAAACGATCGCCGTAGGACTCATCGGCTCTCTCCTCAGAGGGCATGTGAAACCCTATCCTTGTAACATAACGGGGAGAGGGCCGATGCCTGGATGGAGCGTGCGTGCGATCTCGGCATATCTTCGCGTGCGCGGCGTGGACGCCAACGCCCGGAGAGACCCGGTTGGCGCCGGGGGACCGGGAGTTCGAGATGCGCGGAGCGCGGCGCACTGTTCGTCACGCGTGTCACTGCGCCCTCGGGCTCCGCGCCGCATCGGATGCGCCAGCGGCGACTCGCTGGACCGACTTGTCTCACACTTGGGGCTTCTCAAGGGTCTAGGCCGCGTCGCGCGGCGCCGCGAGCCGGCGATCCCTGCTACCCGCGGCACTCTCATGCGAAGCGGGATCGCCCAAGAGTCTACGGGAACCGAGCAAGTTCCTCGCACGCGCCCTGAAAACCCTTGTCGCATTCAGCTTCGAGCACGCCACGCTGGTACTGCGCGAGTCTCGCGGCCGAAAGTGTGCGTTGAGGCAGCAACGCGAACTTTCGCTGGGCGATTTTGTTGTTCATTGACGAATCCCAGCGTTCACCCAAGAGTTTCCGCAGCTGCGCTGCGCGACCAGGCTGCGCCTCGATGAGATCGTGACGCTCGCCCGGATCCCCGGCGAGACTGTAGAGCGATTCGGTGCCCGCAAGGACATCGACCACCAATTTATAAGCATCGTGAATCACGACACGAACAAGCGTGGGCGGCGTGAGCTTGCCGGCGTACACGTTGCGTGCAAATACGTCGCGATCGGTCTTTTCGATCCCCGCGATGACCGGTAGTAAGGAACGGCCGTCCACCGATAACGAGATGCCCGCCGCCAACTCTAGGAGCGTAGGCATCACATCGACCAGCCGTACCCGTAGTGTTTGTTCCCCCGCGTCCAGGCCAGAGGCATGCAGCACCAGTGGCACTCGCAGCACGTCTTCATCGACCCAAAAGGCATGCCCGATCCGGTTGTCTTCGCCCAGCAACTCCCCATGATCCGAAGTGATGGCGATGATGCCGCGCTCGAAAAAGGAATCGTGATCGAGCACGTCGAGCAAACGACCGATTTCGTGGTCGGTACGCCAGACTTCGTGGTGGTACAGATCCTCCACCGTGTGCACGGGGAAGGGGGCCATGGGGTCCGGTAGATAATGCTCGTGGGGATCAAAATAGTGCACCCACAAGAAGAATGGACGGTCGGATGTCATCAGGACTTGGAGTTTGCCCAGGGCTCGATCGGTGGTAGCCGCCGAGGTCCGGCCGTCAAATAGGCGATTTTCCACGGCCAACGTGTCGTCCACGTGGTCGAACCCCTCCAGCAAGTAGGGGTTGAGCGCAAAAACCTGGGAGACGGTTTCGGTGCGATACCCGGTTGAAGACAAAATTTGCGCCAGGGTAGCTTCGTGCCCCATGAATGTGCCGAAGCTCTCGAAATCCATCGGGTAATGCCCGGTGAAGAGGGAGCGCAGCGAATGGTCCGTGAAGGGGGCTTGCGCGTAAACGTTGCGAAAATGTACCGAGTGCTGGGCGAAGGCTGAAATACGTGGCGCGACCTCGCTCGATGGGCGCACCAGGTCGGCTCGTAGCGCGTCCACGGTGATGAGGACGATACTGCGCGGCAGGAAACTGGCATCTGGGGTAGGCAAGGGTCCGGAGATCAGATGTCGATAACTCTCCAGGTCTCCACCCGAACAGTTGTCATCGATGCCGTTGCCCACGATCTCTAGGGCGGCGGGGTGAATGCTCTCGTCTTGGTCGTTGCAGTCTCCCCCGGCCAACGCCGCAGAGAAGCCGTCGCCATCGCTATCCAGCAGATCTCGAGCCCGCGCGAGCACCCATGCAGCCGCCGGGTGCTTGCCGCGGAACTCTGCGTGCGCGAGGGGGCGACGCGGCACGAAATGCCACGTGACCCCACACGAGACGAGCATGGCGCCGACGATCAATGACAACGTGTAGCGGGGCGCCATGCCCACGCGGCCTCCAACTCCGCACCCCCCCAGCGGCGTGACGGTGAGTACGACGCACAACAAGAGGAGCTCGAAGATATGCTGGCGTCCAGGTAGCGCGACCAACAATGGCTGGTGCGCCCATGCGTAGCCCACAAGGCAAACAGGCGCTACCAACCACACTTCGACTCGAAGGGTACGGCGACGCGTCCACATCCACGCGAGAACGACGAGGGTGGCGCTGCCCATCCCTGCCAGCCGCGCTATCCCTGCCACCAACGCCGTTCGTTGACCCATGCGCGCGGGTAGCCGTGCTTCGAGCAGGGGACTGGCCACAGCAGCAACGCACGCCCCCAGCACCAAGCACGCCCCCATGAGCGCGATATTTTGCGCCGGGCGCCTCACGACGCGAAGAGGAGGCGTGTGGGCTCGGATCCGTTTTGCTCGGAACCATCCGCCCAACCACCCCAACCATCCGCCCAACCATCCCAACGCGGTCATGCTCGCCCACACGATCGCCGCCACGAGTGCGTACGCACCCGCCATGAACACCGTCGCAAGATGACCCGTATCATCCGCGAGCCACACGGAGAACCAAAGGAAAACAAACCACCCAGCGCCGGCCCGCGTGAGGTTGCGCGAAGCGAGCGTGCTCAAGCGAGAGTCGAAAGTTGTCTGCTGCGGCATCGTGACCGGCGAGCCTGGGAGCCCCAACTGTGACGCTCCCGGGGCCATTGTAGCTCCACAAACGCAGCTCTCCGTCGAAGCATTGCGGAGTATGCGCGCGTCACAACGGTGCGACCCCACGGTCTCGCGCCTATTCGCTAGTTGGCGGTCGTGAGATAAGTCGAGCACTTGACACGCGGCGCACGACAATCCCATCTGCAGGGCACACCAGCCGACGTCCCCTCCCGTACGCGCAACGGGAAACGCGACGAGCTCCGCCACCGAGGCACGCGACCCCCCGATGGAGCGTCTCGGCCCCCGAGACGCCAGTGGTGGCGGATCTGCGCGGCGATAGGCTGCGGCTGCGGTATGTGGCTGTCTGCCCCGGATATCGACTGGTGGTGGATCAGCTTCTTCGCCTGGGTACCCTTGTTGTGGGCGTGCGAGCGGCAGACACCGCGATACGCGTTCTTGTTGGGGCTGGCAGCCGGTGTATCCGCCGTCAGCGTCGGTTTCTATTGGCTCGCAGGCCTCCTGACCCGATTCGCCGGCATGGGCAGCTTCTCGGCGTATCTCGTAGTGCTCGTTTTTTCGCTCTACCAGGGTCTGCAATGGGCCACCATGGCAGGTGCCGCCACCTGGCTTCGGCAGCGAAGCGGGTTGGGGCTCTGCATCTTGGCGCCCCTAACCTGGACCGCGGTCGAGGTTATCCTACCCAACCCTTTCCCTGTTTATATCGCCATGCTGTGGAGTTGGCACCCACTGTGGATCCAGACAGCAGAAATCGGCGGAGCCGCGATGGTCGGTTTCATCATGGTAGCGATCAACGGCGCTCTATTTGACGTGTCCCATACGTACTTCCGACACCGTGCACTCGACCGACGTGCAGCGGCGATCGGCCTGTGCTGCCTCGTTGGCGTGCCCCTGTACGGCTCGATTCGTATCGCATCGGTGGACGCGGAACTTACGAGCGCCCCGACCTCGAATATTGGCATCGTGCAGGGCAATTTCGGCATCCGCACGCGCCGCAAACAACCCGCTCGCGTATTGGCGGAGCTACAACGGGTATCCGCAGAACTGGAGCGAGAAGGAGCTGAGCTGGTGGTCTGGGGCGAAACAGCGTACCCCTTCAGAGGGCTGACGCGCGGGCGGGGGCGGGACTTTTCCCCGAGTGACCCACGCCGGTTGCGACGCGGGTTCACGGTGCCGCTCATCACAGGCGCCATCACGCGAGAGCCCAAAGGCGGAGATCCATTTCCGTGGAATAGCGCCATTGTTCTGGACCGGGACAATCGTTTCGGTGATCGTTACGACAAGAACTACCCCCTGCTCTTTGGCGAATACGTTCCGCTCGTCGATCCCAACTGGTACCTGAAGTTGGTCCCGAACGCCTCCTACCTCAATCCCGGCGACGGCCCGGGCGTATTGCGGGTGGCAGGATACCGCTTCGGCCCCCTGATCTGTTACGAAGACCTGCTGGTGGATTTTGCCCGAGACACCGTCGGCCAGGGGGTACACGCCCTGCTCAACCTGACCAACGACTCATGGTTTGGCCGCACGCGAGAGCAAGGCGAACACTTGGCCCTCGCAAGCTTGCGCGCAGTAGAAAATAGGCGCCCCCTGTTGCGAGCGGTGAACGCGGGGATCAGCGCCTACATCGATCCCGTCGGGCGCATCGTCATCAAGACCAACGTGAGCGACTCGGACCAAGATGGCTACGAGGGCGCGGAGGGCTTCGTCGCAGCGGTACCGATGATGAATCCAGACAGTCGCAGTTTTTTCGGAAGCACAGGCCACCTGTTCGCCGCACTCGTCTGGTTCGCCCTATTTATGGTCTCGTGGCGAGCGTGGAAAAAACCGCCGAATGCAGTTCCGCATGCGCCCTAGTCCCGTCATCGGTACATTCGCTGCGCTGATCGTCATGGCCTGCGCCGCAAGGGACGACGAAGCCCCCTTCGCCAGTGCCATGCTTTCTGCGTCCTCTGGGGCCCCCAAGGGCACAGGTGCGACAGACAACGCGGGCTACGACCAACTGGGCCTATGCGGGGTGCGATCGCTGGGGACGATCGTGGTCGGCCGCTATGAAGCCGTGGAAGAAACCTACCTTGTCGGGGACCAAGGCGACGGCGACGACATGTGCCGCATCCGTTTTGACGTCAAATCCATCGGCGTGCCCACGGTGGACTGCCCCATGTGCGAGTGGTCCTACGTCGTGCGCCGTAGCGACCCTGTGATCGTCACGAACATTGAAACCGCGTGTGCCAACAGCGAACTTGCTCTCGACGCCACCGCCATAGCGACCGCAGATGGCGGCGAGGCGTGGTACGCCTATGTGCGCGAGTTTCTGGGGCACAACGACGTGCTGATGATCTACGACCACGATACGAAGCGCTGGGAGGCACAGAACCTCGCCAACTGGAACGCCGTCACCGGGTCGATCGAGTTCGACCGCCGCGACGGCTATTGCGGCTACTGAACCCGCTGGCGGCCACGGAGTCGGCTGCGATCCGATCCTGGGGACCCCATGGCTAGACCTTGGAACAAGTAGCGGCCGCACGCTCAGGCAACCTGGCCAACCCCATCCAAAATGCAGCGATCCCACCGATCAGATCGACAAACTCCTGAAAATCCCCCGGTTTGGTCACGTAGGCGTTCGCATGGTGCTGATACGCCGAGAGCACATCTTGTTGACTATCCGATGTGGTCAGCACCAAGACCGGAATCGAGCATAGCTGGGGGTCCCCCTTGACCGCCCGAAGGAATTCGAAACCATCCATGCGCGGCATGTTGAGGTCGATCAAGATCAAGTCGGGTCGAGGCGCCGACCCATGCTGGCCCTCACGACGCAGAAAAGCGAGGGCATCCGCCCCATCTTCCACCACGTGGAGTCCACAACCGAGCCCCGCTCGACTGAACCCGCGTCGCGCCAGCGCCACGTCGGCGGGGTCGTCCTCCACCAGGAGAATCCGCACATTCGCATGGGAGGAGTGGGCGCACACGAGCCCTCTCAGGGTGACGCAGATCAAGCACGCAAGCTGGTGCGAACGCACCAGCTTGCAATGTGAGCCTCCTACGGCGGGTCCTCCCGCCGTGCGGCGCGGTGCCGTGCCATGCACCGTCCCAGGCCGTCCCGCGGGGCGCGGTGCCGCACCACGCCCCGGCCGGCACCGGCCACGTCGCCCGACCCAATGGCTACAACCCGAGCCGGACGCCGTGCGCCCTACATTTGGACCGCAACCCGGCGCGCTGATCCGAGGTCAAACCGTTGAAGAGCGTCTTCGCCGTCGACCGACTCTTCATCAAGCATGCCGCCAACACCTTGAGTTTCCTCGCCTCCACGTTCTTGTGCCTGCGACTCAGGGAGAGCGAGGCCAATCGATAGGCTTCCTTGCCGTCCCGAGCTCGATACGCGTCCTGGGCCGCCATGAGGAGCTGCGTGGCGCTGCGTGGGTCGAGTTCTCGCGCGCCCGGCGGCAGGTTCGTGGGACGTTTGCTGCGGCGGCTGTAGGATGACGACCGTGAAGCCGCTGCGAGACCGGCGGCGAGCGCCTTGTCCGAACCGGCGCCTTGAACACCGGCGCCGTGTGACGATTCAGACGCTTCTTCGTATGGCGACGGCTCCTCCGACGCGCCCGTGCTCGCACCATCGTGCTCCCCCGACTGCGCGCCGCCGGGGGCCGCCTGTCCATCCGCGACTTCGTCCGCGATTTCGTCCGCAGCGACGCTCCCCGCGTCGAGCTGTCCGCCCCCGCCGTCTCCTCCTTGCCCACCGGCCGCCGACGCCGACTCGCCTCCGCGCGCTTCGCCCGACGCCTGCCCGCCACCGGCAGGGTCGCTGGCCTCCGCCCCCGCGTTGGCGGCTCCACCCACGGGCGCGTGCTCACCCATCCGCGCCTCGTCGCCACCGCCCGGTACCGCAGCTGCTGCCCCCTCATCGGAACCCACATGCCCACGGGAGGCGACCCGTTGGTTCGACTCCAGCTTGTTCGCCCCAGGAGGCGCAGCGCCTCCAGATTGCCCCTCGCCGCCCGGCCACCACCACGCGATCAACAACGTCACCGCGACCGCAGCGATGGTCCATCGCCGTTTCGGAGGTAGCAGTAGACCGGCGAGCAAACCTGTGGCCCTCGGTGTGGCATGACCCGTCTGCAACACCGTGTCCCCCATCGATTCAGACCGTGAATCGGGCGTCGGCTGGTCCGCCGCCCTCTGACCCGTAGCCACCGTCGACGGTCGTGGGGCCGCTTCGGCGGATTCAGCGTTAAACGACTCGGCGAATGCCAGCCCGACCGCCGCGGACAATTCTTCGTGCGCAACGCGGGGGTCCTTATGCGGAAGCATCACGCCGCCGTCGAGCGCCACCATCTCCGAACGGGCCGCCGCGCCGGCTTGGGCGCCAGAGACGTCCTCTGCTCCATACACGGCACCCTCACCTCCCTCACCTCCCCCGCCGGCGCTCGCCCTCTCCACATCACGGTCACCATCACACTCCGCGGGCCCATCATCCGGGCGTACCGACAGCTCCCCGGCGATGGCTGCCTGCGCAATCCCGTTCCCGGCTGGTTCGCCGTTGGGCGTCGCCTCCGTTCCACCGGCCCCCTCGTCCGAGATCCCACCCTCCATCCTTTCATCCTCCGCCGCTTCACCCTCCGTACGAGCATCGACGCGGCTTCCACCTCCGCCCTCCTCCTCAAACTGGATGGCTTCATCATCCACCTCCAACACCTCGGTCGGGTGCCGAGCCAAGCGTTTCTTCATAGGCCGGGGCAGCGGGGGCAAGAGCGGCGACTCGCCGCCCCCACCGTCGGTGCTGTTCGCCACGGGAAGCGGGGGGAAAGGAACGTCAGGTGGGCTGGCCATATCTAGAACTCGACCGCTTCGAAGTTGCATCGGATCGCGGGGCGCGGGCCCGCGCCCCCCAGCAACGTACCGCAGTCCAAGACGCTTGCCGACAGCATCCCGGCCAACACGACCGCAGGAATCACGCGCAAGAAGCCCTCTACCGGTGCTCGACGCCAAACCCGCGCATCTTCTTCAGTACCACTGTGGCCTGGATCGCCCTTTGTGCACTCGCAGCCCACGAAGCTGGCGCGACGAGCCCCGTCCACCGGCCGCTGCGCTACCATGCGCTGGCGCCGATTCCTCTGGATCCCCGCCCCACCCCACCCCACCCCACCATGTCTACGCGACAACTCCCCGGTCTGAATTTCGCCCCTCTCACCCTCCTCCTCGCTCTCTGCTTGCTGGTCGCCTCGGGCTGCAGCACGGTCGAGTTGCGCCGCATCAACTCGGCCGAGGACCAACCCAACAACGTGTGGGTGTTTTTCTCGATCGAGCAAGACGGGGAGCCTGTCCCGGGCCTCGTCGCCGACGACTTCGAGATCTACGAAGACGGACGGCTCGTATCCAGGTTTGAAAGTCGCCAGGTCATCCAAAATCCGGATGTCGCCGCGGTCATGTACACCATGCTGTTGCTCGATATGAGCGGGAGTATCACCGAATCCGGCGAGGTCGACGCCCTGGTCGACGCAGCTCGGCTGTTCTTGGAGCGTGTTGGCAAGACACAAAAAGTCTCAGTATACGCCTTCGACGGCGGCGAAAAGATACGCCCCGTCGTCAAGTTCACCGATGCGCGAGAATCGGTGGAAGGCGGCCTCGAAGCACTGCGAACATACCAGCCCCAAGACCCGTCGACCAATCTCCATGGTGCGGTGGTCCACGGCTTGCGTACCCTCGACGCTGCACTCCACGAGGACGACCGCCCCCTCAAATTCGGTACACTGGTCGTCTTCACCGACGGAACCGATCGTGCAGCCCGGGTCAGCCGCGACGAGATGCTCGATGAGGCCGCCCTCCCTCAATACGATAACTTTGAATTGTTCGCCATCGGCGTGGGAGCAGAGATTGAGGAAGCCGGACTGGCCGAAGTCGGCCGAGACGGTACCGAATTGGCCGAGAACAAGGCCAGGGTGCAGCAGGCGTTTGGCAGCGTGGCAAGCAAAATCGAAGCCCATTCGAAGCGGTTCTATCTTTTGTCCTACTGCACCCCCGCGCGCAAAGGCGAGCACGCGGTTCGCATCGAGGCCTCCGTAACCGACGAGGCAAAATCGAAGACGGCCAAGGGCTCCCTCGAATACACGTTCAATGCCGATCGTTTCGGCCCGCCACCCAGCTGCGATGCTAGCCGCAAGCCAGCCTTCAAACTCGATCGGGATCTCGAGCCCATCGAGGAAAAAGAGGCGGCCGCAGCGGACGAGAGCCACGACGACAAATCCGTGGACCAAGCGAACAAGCCCAAAAAATAGAAACCGCCCCCCGCACGAAGGGTCCGGCTCAAGGGGAAACGAGCCGCAGCAGCTGGCCACAGACCCAAGCGGCATAGGTACCGAGGGCGTATCCGACAACCGCAAGCAACACGCCGACCGAAGCCAGGGATGGATGGAAGGCCGACGCAACAATGGGTGCCGACGCCGCCCCGCCGACATTGGCCTGACTGCCCACCGCGAGAAAGAAAAGCGGCGCGCGGATGACCTTGGCGACGATCAATAAAAGAAGGGCATGAATGCAGATCCAGATCAGGCCGATGACAAACATCATGGGCGCGTTCAATAGGGCGGAAAGATCCATTTTCATGCCGATCGTCGCGATCAGAAGATACAAGAAGGCCGAGCCGACTGTGGAGGCCCCCACACCCTCCAGCGCGCGGGCCCGGGTAAACGACGCGCCGAGACCGAAGGTCGTGGCAACGACGACGAGCCAGAAGAACTTCCCGGTCAAACTGAGCTGCTTGAGCCCAGGTGCGTGCAGCGCTATCCATGGTGCGACCGAGTCCGCCACCAAGTGGGCGAGCGCCGCCCCGCCAAACGCCACTGCCAACAATGCCACCAGATCGGCTAACTCCGGGATACGGGCAACCTTGGCACGGAACTGTTCGACCTGCCGCTGGACCGCCGTGATCGCGGAGGTGTCCGCTCCGCGACGCTTGTCGATTTCCGGCGCTCTTCCAGCCAACCACAACAAGACGGCCATCCAAGCGTTCGCTACCAACACATCCACAGCGATCATGGCGGTGAACACCTTGTCCCCCACCTCGAACACCTCTTTCATGGCCATCTGATTGGCCCCGCCACCGATCCAACTCCCGGCGACGGTGCTCAACCCGCGCCAGGTCGCCTCGGCCCCCTGCCCCCCACCGACCACGGCGTCGGGTGCAAAGCTGGCCGTCAGCCACAATGCCGCTGGACCGCCGATCACGATACCGAAGGTGCCTGTGAAGAACATGATCAACGCCTTGGGGCCGAGCCGCACGACTTGGCGCAGGTCGATGCTGAGCGTGAGCAAGATCAAACAAGCGGGTAGCAAGTAGCGGGAGGCCACGAAATACAGTTTCGAATGCTCATCGGAAACAACCCCGAACGAGGCCAACAGCGCCGGAAAGAAGTAGCAGAGTAGCGGTGCCGGAACGAAACGATATACGGACCGGAAGTAGCGATTTTTGCTCTTCGAACTCCCGAACACGGTGAACAGGATCACCAGCAAGAGCCCCAGTACGACGGCGTCGTTCGTGATGAGAGGTTCATCTGCGGTCGGAGACATCGTCCGCAGTGTGTCGAATCCGCCCCCGATTGCACAGCCGACCCGCAGCGGTAGCTCCACTGCCCCGTCAGGGACCCTCTGGCGGGCGTAAAGAGTGATTCGCCCACATCACGATCCACCGAGCGCGGCACTCCCGTCGCGTCACATACCCGGATCCACACGGGTGCTCCGCTCGTTCGAACCTCTCCCGATCAGGCGAACACCGTTTTCGCTCCAACCCCAACCCCAAGTCGCGCTGGCCTTAGCGCGACGCGGGAGAAAGCCGGAACGCCTTCGTCACCAAATTGCCGCTCGCGTCACGCGCCCGGATCACCAAGCGATGGGCACCGGGGCCGAGCTTGGGAAACTGAAACTCGAATTTCTCTCTTCCGTTGTCGAAGAGACCATCCACAGGCCCACCGGAATGAAAGGCCTTTCCGTCCACCGAATACGCCACATCGTGTACGTAGGATCCGACGTCGGTGGCAACGCCTGTCACCTTGGTACCCTTAATAACCACGGCCGAAAGCACAGGCCGCGTGCGATCGACCACAAAGGGCTGCGAGCGTAGTTCATCGGTCCGGGCACGCCGACTGCCATTGGTGGGCTCGTCGCTCACACTCACCGCGATTTCGTAGGTTCCATCGGGGATGGTGTTCAGATCGAGCGTGAACTCGGTCTCTGTGACGGGCTCGTCTTCGTTGAGACGCAACCACTCCTCTTCTTTGGATCCGGTAGGGCGGATTCTCACATCATAAATGAGCTCATCATCATCGCGGGCATCGGCCTTCCATTTGATCGTCGTTTCCGCCTTGGGCTCGTCGTCGTCATCAAGATCGAAACTTGGCGTGTCGATGTTGACCTGAGTCAGAAGCGGTGCGAGGTTTTGAGGCGCGTAGAAGACCGTAAGATCGCGAAGCTCTGAACCAGATTCGGCCAAAACGACCTCGAGTTGGATATAGCGACGCAGGGGCAAGTTGAGCATGCCCCGTCGGCCATCCCCCTTGGCCCGCAGTCCCACACTACGCCACGCGCCCCAGCGCGCATCCGGCTCATCGGTGGCCCCGCTGCGAGCTCGGACTCTGAGGTCTCCACTGCCCCGCACCAAGATCGCCCCAAACGTCGCGGGCTGATCTGCGTCGAATACCTCGGTGATGTACTTGGCCTTTTTGGCCGGCCTTGCGTTGAGTCGGTAGACCGCTGCGCCGTCGCCCGTCGTAGCGAGTACGTCCCCGCCTTTGAGCTTGCAAAGGCCGGTCGCACGCCGTTCCTCGAGATCGGCCACAGTGGCCACATCCCGGATGCCCCGCACACGATAGATCTTCGCTCCCGCCGATGATGATACCAGCACGGTTCGGCGATCGGCGAGGGTGACGATGTCAGTGAAGTACTGCTTCTTGCGATGAAGCCAACGTTCCCAGGTCGCTTCGCCGGCCCGAGCCAAGTCGCGCTGTCGCCCCAGTTCCACAAAATACACGCTCGCATCCGACTTGGGTGTTCTCGCAGTGACATCGTGGTCCACCGGCGGCGACGCGCTGACGGAGGCGCGATCGAGTTGACGGATCATGGTGTCAAGTGAGCTGGTTCCCCGTGTTGCGAAATCGTTGACCACCGCCACCAGACCGTCTCTCGTGAGCGAGAGCGCTCGCACCTCGTCGCCAGTGAACTCTTTGAGCAGGACCCCATCACCATCCCCGGTAACCTCGTAGACCCTCGCCTTGGACGCGGTACCCACGATCAGACGCTTGCCGACGCGCTGCATACTGAGCACGTTCTTCTCGGGTGCGTCGAATATGACCTTCGCGCCTTTGCCCGCGAAGGTCATGGAATAAACTTCACCTCGCGGCCCCGTGGCTGCGACCACACGGCCCTTGTGCACCCCCAACGCCCAGATCGCCTCAACCTTCAACTGCGCGAACTTGGAAACCTTGCCTTTCTTGCTGACTTTGTAGATCTGCCCTCCCGGCAAGGTAGCGGCCAAGATCGCGCCACTTTTGAGCTTCAACATCGCCGACACTACTACCCCCGGAAGCTTCGCCAGCAGATCTGCTTTCGGGGCCCGTTTCTTCCCGGTCATCGACAGGCGTTGGATGGTAGCCCCGCCCGCTGTGCCAACGTATGCGCTCGACGCCCCCCCCACACAACTGAAGACGGAGCTACCGTCCACCTCTCCGCGCACGGGGAGATAACCCACTGAGACCTTGCCCGACGATTCGATCGCCGCTCCCTTTGTTTCTCCTTCGTCAAAAGCGTCGAATGTACCCAAATTGAACCTATGGGTGCCGCCCGCCCACGCGAGATCGGGCATCACAAGCATCGCGGCGGCGATCCCGACGGGCAACAGTCGGCTCAAGCTGTGGATCAGGGTCATGACATCACTCAATCGATCAGGCGCCGAGGCTGGACACGCAGTTTGAGCCGATGGCTACCGGCGATAAGAGTAGGCATCTTGATCACGCGGCGCGCAAGATGCTTGAATCGGATATTTTTCGCCGTCGTACCAGCGTGGCTCAACGCTTCGAGCACGCTATCGGGAAGGTTGCGCAGCAGACCATATTCGGTGGAGAGGCCTTCGCTCTCGCGGTAGATGCTTGCCACGATGGCGCGCGCCGGGTAGGTGTGTTCCACTGTATCGATCAGGTCATCCAAAGTTTTGGGGACCGCATGATAGGGGCGCACAGAAGCGCCTCCGGCAATCTCCACAATAATGGTTTCCCGAGCGGCGTCCTCCGGCACGCGCAGCATCACGATTTGGGTGCGAAGACCTCCGTGCGGTCGCCTGAAATGAACCTCGAGCTGGATCAACTGCCCTGGCCGCGCCTCTCCGCTCGCCACCCGAACCTCTTCGATTCGCTCGACAGGCCGGCCGTACACGACCTCCGCGGTTTGGGTGACGGATCGTACCTTGGCCACCTCAAAATCGTTGTCCAGCAAGACCCCCAACAACACGATGGCACGATGACGAGCCACCCGTGCCGGCGTGACCCCGCGGGGGAAGTAGGTCTCCTGCTGGATGCGAACGGTCCGAGGGCCACGGCTGGTTTCGATGGCCAGCTCGTGCCGCACCCGTGCCGTGCATGCCACATTGTCCGGCGCGGCCTCGTCGAGGGCGTCGATAAGCACCGTCGCCACGATCTCGGGCGTAAGCGAAGCACTCTCGGCAATCTGGTTGCGGTAGCGACGCGGAGCGAGATCCCGATCTCCCGAACGCACCGTTGTGAACAGCGGGATGACAGGTGCCGTGATGGACGTGCGTAACGCGATGGCGGATTGCCTGTCCTGCACCATGGTGCCGCGGATCCGCCCGGGACTCGACAACTTCACCGATCGGCGGCGGCTCGGGATGATCACGTGGACGCGCGCATCGGCGATGGGCAAGTTGGTGGGTCCCAGGCTCGACATGGGATGCCCGTAGGCCAACAAGCGCTCGCCGTTTCTGCCGCCGACCCAGGTAACGGTTCCGTTGGGTGCCACCGAGGTGTCTCCGGTGGACAGCACCACCGAGACCGAGTCCCCCGGTCGCCACGTCTTCGGCCCCGCGTCCACACCCTTGTGACGACCGCCGCCGCCACGCGCGGGCGTCATGCCCATCACGTCTCCAAGATACGCCACCGCCTTCGTCCCCAATCCACCCACCGAAAGCGGAATTCCCAGCGGTTCGATACCCTCGACCTCCGGCCGCACATGGGCCCGACGCTTGGGGGGCAGCGGTGAGGTATCGAGACCCAACAGCTGATCTGCCCAAGCTCGTGTACCCTGGCGGAGGCCGCGCGAGCGCGCAGTGGGCAGCACCTCGGGGCGGTACTTGAGCTTGTCCACCTCGAGCATGTTTTCGATGGGAGTAATCCCCCCGATGGGATCCTTGTTGAAGCGCCACCCGTAGGCGAGGGCCCCGATCAGCTTGCCGTCGATATAGATCGGACTCCCACTCATGCCACCGGCGATGCCTGTATGCACGACACGTGGGTCGAGAGCCCGAAACAAGATCAGATCTTGGCCCGGCAGATAGGCCGGGATGACATCGATGATCTCGACGGCGAATGGTTCGGGCTCGGTCCCCGAAAACACCGTGTAGGCCTCACCTCGCATGCCCGGTCGCACGTCTTCGACGGGCATGATGGGCACGGGCTTGCGCGCCACGGCCTCGCCGTGCGCAAACGCGGCCCCCCCAAGTAGGCTCAGCGCGAGGATGCGCACCCGCGTGCGCCCAAGAATGTGGCGAAAGAAGTGTCGCAACGGCTGTCCACGATAGCACGGACGCGTACCCGTCCACATTGGCCCGCCCCGTCCCACACCGGTTGCCCCTTCGCGTGAGAACGTACGTTCCCCACCCGACCTCCGATGCCGCTGCCGCTGCCGCTGCCGCTGCCGCTGCCGAGATCCGACATCACGTTTGGGCCGTCCACCGGACCCGGTCCTTCGCGCCGTTTGCGAATCCGCCTCGCCTACCCGCCACTGCCGCGAAGGCGCCTTCGCCCCAGGCCCGCCCGCAGAATGCTATGGCTCGCGCGTGCAGTTCACGCCCGCGCTCACGCTCGCACGTTTCCTGCGTCGCTATAAACGATTTCTCGTCGATGTGGAGTTTGACGACGGCCGTATCGCCGTGGCCCATTCCACCAACACCGGAGCACTACGGGGCTGTCTGGTCCCGGGGGCACCGGTGGCAATCGAGGCGGCGACCAACCCAGCGCGAAAGCTTGCGTGGACTTGGAAGATGATCCAGGTCGACCGCAACTGGATCGGCGTTGATACATCGACCGCCATCCCGCTCGCCCGCGAGGCCCTGGTATCCGGATCCCTGTTGCCCGAGCTCGCGGGCTATGATCGTATGATCTCTGAGATCGGTTTCGGAGTCGAGGGCCGCAGTCGCGTCGACCTGCTCTTGGCGAGAGGCGGACGTGCGCCCGCGAATAAACGCCCCACGGGACGCGAACTCTACCATGGAGAAGAACGGGTCTATGTCGAACTCAAGAGTACAACTTGGGTACAAACCCGCGGAGCCCACGAGGTCGCCTGCTTCCCCGACGCCGTCACGGCTCGGGGGCGCAAGCACCTGGGTGATCTCGTGCATATGGTTCAGCAAGGCCATCGGGCGGCGATGCTGTATATCGTCCAGCGATCCGATGCCACTCGCTTCGCACCCGCAGACGACATCGATCCGGCGTATGGGCAGGCACTTCGCCGCGCCCTCGCCCTCGGCGTCGAAGCCTACGCAGTCACGACGAAGGTCGACCCCTCTGGCATCCGGCTCGAGCGCAGGATCCCCGTGCACACATAAACCAAACGTCCCCCCCACCGGCCACGTGGCCGCGCCCGCCCGCGTCGCGGCATGCCATCACCGCCGGGTCATAGCCAGTTCCTCCTGGCACGAGATTTGAAGTTCCTCCCCGATGTGGCCTTACCCATCGCCGAGTACCCCCCGCAAGAACGCCCCCGTGAACGTATGCTGCTCCACGGACCGTCCTCGCTCTCCGACCTCGAAATCGTGGCTCTCCTGCTTGGAGGCGGTCGATCGCTCACGCGCGCCGGTCTGCTCTTGGACTCGGTCGGCGGCCTCGCGGGCCTCAGCGACCCTTGCCCCCACGAACTGGCAAGAATCCCCGGCCTGGGCGATGCCTCCTCCACAGCGCTCGTGGCCGCCATCGAGATCAGTCGACGGATCGGCCGGGTTTCCGCCCCCTTTGGCGGCCGTCTCCGCCAACCCAGCGATGTGACCGACTTCGTGCGTGCGCGACTTCGCGGAGCCCAGCAGGAGATATTTATGGTCCTCGGGCTCGATGCACGTCAGCGCGTACGACTCGTCCGGCAGGTGGGCGTGGGCTCGCTGGCCCACGTCGACGTACATCCTCGTGAGGTCTTCCGCCCTCTGATCCGCGCCGGCATGCACTCCGCCATCTTGGTCCACAACCATCCTTCCGGGGTCGCGGAGCCCAGCGATGCCGACATCGAACTCACGCAACGGCTCGTGGACGTGGGCCGACTCGTCGGCATACGCGTCCTCGATCACCTCGTCGTCACGGACCACACGAGTGTGTCGCTGTGTGGATCCGGCTTGCTGCCCCCACCTAGCCCGACACCTGCCCAACAGCGCGAACTGTAGCGGTACGCGACGTTGCAACGTGCACCACGATCTCGGATCCCAGCACCGATCACCTCCTGTCACGCTCGAAGTGACTGAAATTACAAGATAAATACGGCCGAGTCGATGGCACGATCTTCGTAGTTCTCCTGCTCGCAACCGCAAAGAAAGTCCCGCCATGAATCGCAGATCGAAGCCCGAACTCAACCACCTCCCGCGCCCCCACCGTTTTCCCGGCACCCAAAATAGCGCACGTCGCAACCCGCTCCGTACCGCCCTCGGCGCGACCTTCGCTGCCGGACTCGCGCTTACGGCATCCGGATGCCGGCAGTCGCAGCAAACCGTGTTCTTCGAACGCGCCGACGTGAGCTTGGACCTCCCCCACGAACTCGCCACCCGTGCGAGCGGTCCCCAAGGCGACATGTACCAACTGGTGCGCGCCACTGCGATCGACGTCAACGATTTCGTCACGGATCTCGTCGAGGGGATGGCCACCATCGTCGAGTACCTCGATGAGCAGCCACCGACCCACGAGAACGGCGACTGGCGGATCTATGGCCCCTTCGACGACGACAACGACCGCGATCTAGCATGGGCCATCAAGATCCAAGGCGACGAGACTCGTACCGAATTCGTGGTCCTGGCCGCAACGCGCGGCACTGCGGATCTCGACGACTTTTCCGCGTTGCTCAACGGCGAACTCCGCATCGACGGCGAGTCGAGGGAAGGGGGAATCAACCTCCATTTCGATATCTTCGAGGAGCTCCCCCAAGCCAAAGACCCCAACGACCAGGCCAAGACCTTCGGCGGTACAGTGGCCGTCTCATTCGACCGAAATATCGACACGGGGGCCAAGAATATCGAGATCGACTTCCAAGACTTCCAGGTGATCGATGAGAGCTTCCTCGAAGGCGACTCATTCTACAGCGACGACAAGTATCAGTTTGGTCGCAACCCCGACGGCTCGGGCCGATTCCACCTGGCTCTCTGGGGAGAGTTCGACGACAATGGCTGGAGCGGCGAAGCCACCGAGCGCATGCAGCTCGACGCCATTTGGGATGGCAACCGAGCCGGCCGTGCACGGGGGCGTATCGAAGAAGTGGACGGTTCGGGGGACCTCAAGCACGGCGACCTGGAGATCAGCGAATGCTTCGACGCGGACGGAAGCCTCACATGGCGCACGATCAACGAAGCGTACGCCTCGGAGCTTCCAGACTACCCCTTCGGTGACCCCACCAGCTGCGTCTACGCCGATTCCGACCTGTAGCAATCGAGACGTGGAGAACAGGCTTTTCAATGGCTGCTGCGCGAGTCCCCGCAACGATGTGTGCGCCACATACCCGCGCGCGTCGCCCTTTCCACAAAGGCGGCCACGCGGTGAACGGGGCACGCTGCAGCGGGCGTCCACCTCGGTGTAGCGAAGCCTGGCGTGCGTCGCAGTGCCCCTCACCAAAAACACAACGCCAGTGCCACGAGGAGGGCGGGCCTCCACCCGTTTCAGTGGCGCTGGCAGCATTGGTTCCGCGACGGCCCGCGTGGACTCCCGGTGGCCCCACAGGTGATGACATGACCGCGTCACCGGCCATGTGCGAACTGTACGAGGTGCCTGCGATGAATTTTTCTGGCACAGGCGGGATCCCAAACGCGAGCGAGCCTGCTATCACTCCACTCGCTACGCGATCGACGAGCTCCGATCGACGGCGCTTGATCCGCGAGACTTTCATCTTCCGTGCCCTCCCCACGCCACAAGCCATTTACGTACATGCTCGCGTCGGCACTCGCTACCGCATTGGTGTGGGTAACCGTCCACGCTGCATGCGTCGCCACGCCGCCGGCGACACGCATCGACCTCGCCTCTGCCGACGACGGAGCGCCCACTGAAACGGAGATGGTCCCGCGACAGAAGGCACCGGGCGCCCAGGACGACCCCACCGCCGCGCCCGACAAGGATGAGCTCGTATTCGAGATGGACGAGTCGGGCTGGATCACCCCACATTATGGATACACATCCCCGGGCGCTCCCGAACCACGCCTGATCGAATACGACGTCATGCCTGGCGAGACGGTGCAAGACGTCGCGGATCGTTTTGCTGTGGATCCGATCGATATCATCGATCTCAACAAGCTCAACAAGCTCAACAAGCTCAACAAGCTCAACAAGCTCGACAAACTGAATACGGCCCCCCCAACCTTTCGCAAAGGCCAACGTCTAAAAATCTACGCCCGACGTTTTCCCGCACCACGCCTCCACTTTCGCTACCGAGTGCGGGAAGGCGAAGACTGGCAGAGCGTTTCAGCCGGATTCCAGCTCGACGCCGACCGCCTCAAGGTTCTCAATTCGGGAAGGCCACGTCGTCTGCGACGCGGAAAGCGTATCGAAGTTTGGGTGGACTCCGCACTGCCGGACTACGGCCAGCCCTCCGCTGTCGAGCCCGAGTTTGGGTTTTCGATCCCCAAGTGGGGTGAGTCATTGGGGGGCGTCAAATGGGGACGCCTAAAAAACGGTGTACAGCTCCCCGATAGCCAACTGTACACCAAGCGACTCCCAAAGACCGCGTTTGGCTCCACACACGCTATCCACGTGATCATGCGATCCATCGCGGTATTTCGCCACGAAACGGGATTTTCGGGAGAAATCCTCGTGGGCAGCATCAGCAAGAAACGGGGAGGCAAGTTTCCACCGCATCGCTCCCATCGATCGGGACGGGATGTCGATGTAGGACTCCCGGCGTTTCCGGGTTTCCCCATCGGTACGCGCGCACGAGCGGGACGGGTGGATTGGGGCGCGGCGTGGGCCCTGATGCACGCATTCATCCGCACCGGAGAAGTCCGCTACATCTTTCTTACCCATCACATGCAGCGTCGGCTTCACCACGCCGCGAAACAAATGGGTGCGAGCGATGAGGAACTCGACGAACTCATCCAATGGCCACGCGGACGTGACGCCACCGCCGGGCTTGTCCGCCATGCGCACGGACATGACACCCACTTCCACGTGCGTATCAACTGTGGGCTCAACGAGGCGCGTTGCCGCGAGCCCAAGTGAGTGGATCGGTCCCCGAGCGCGAGGCCGACCTCCGGAGGCCGACCTCCGGACGACTCCGAACCTACGGCTACGCGGCCATCGGACGAGCGGGCTCCTCTTTGAGGATCGCCGCACGCAATCCGCTGATGGAGCACAGGTATGCCATCAGCGATTCGTGTCGTTCGGGGTCGAGCAGCGCGTAATCTCGCACGAGCAGATCGATGTCTATCTCCACGGTGCTCTCACACAACAAGGAGACGTCGCCCATGTCAATCTCCCAGGCTCGGTTGCGCCCCCCCTCGCTGCCTCTCCACGTCGCCATATCATAGGAAGGATAGGTATCGGGCGTCGTGATAAGCAATGCCGGTGCAGCGGAATAGTGCTCGCGAAAGGCCGACACGAAGCGACGTTTCACACACCCCATCGTGATATTGCACAGCTCACCTAGGGTGGAGAGGTAGTAACTCGGGTCACCCGCGCCTTTTCCCATCAAGCGCTCGGTTAGACGACGCGCCGTTGTTGATGAGTAGTGACATCGCAGGTGGGCCTTCACGCCGACCATATTGGCGCTGATCTCCGAGATCCAGTGGTCAAAGCTCAGATCGGTCTCGGGATCGATATAGCGAATATTCGCCTCGAACACGCCGGTGAAATTGCGCAACTGGCGTTGAGCACTGGCGATGATGCCTTGGTGAAGTGCCTCCCGTAGAATCTGCCGGATTGTCTCTCGACTCGGCTCCTCGGGCTCGATGTCAGTGGTATTGTTCATGCGGCGAAGCGGCGCAAGTGTTCGCAAAACTTGGAGATGTCGATGGGCTTGAGCAACCAGCTGTCGACGCCGTAGCTCTCGCACTGGCGCTGGAGCGACACGTTTTCTTCCGTGGTGACCATGTAGATTTTGGTGGCCCGGAGTCGGTCCGGCCAACGCACCAACATCATGCGCAACATACTGAGTCCGTCCATCACCGGCATATGCACGTCGACCACCATCTGCTGGATCTGAGAGTTGGCCTCGAAGCACTGCAGGCCAACCACCCCGTTCTCGGCCTCGACGACTTCGTAGTCATCCTTTAGTCCATTCTTGTTGATGCCGCGAATCAGTAGTGCCCGCGAAATGGGCTGGTCATCGACGATGAGAAGCTTAGC
>JAZGFE010000344.1:0-81569 GCA_036479215.1 Nannocystaceae bacterium
CAAACGCGCCCGAAGGCACGCTCGTCGTATCCGGTATTAGCACCGGTTTCCCGATGTTATCCCAGACTGAAGGGTTGATTACCCACGTGTTACGCACCCGTGCGCCACTGTCCACCCCCCGAAGGGAGCTTCTCGTTCGACTTGCATGTGTTAAGCCCGCCGCAAACGTTCGCTCTGAGCCAGGATCAAACTCTCCAGTTTGAATCTTTGCTCTGTTGCTTGGATTTGTTTGTCTTCCCACAGGCAACCTCTCGGTTGCCTGCTTCCAACTGGGATGCCGTCTGTTACCAGACGACCGCCCCACGTATCACGATTTGAGACACACACCTTTCGGTGCGTGACTCGCACTTCTCGCGATCCTTTTGCTGCTCTCCAGTTTTCAGGAAACGTCGGCCGCCGCTGAACTCCCCAGCAACGGGAGCGCTTTGTAGTCTCGCCCGGCGAAGACGTCAAGCGTTCTTTTCCGCCCGGCAATGTTCGGGCGCGCAGGCGCGGTTGCGCTGCGCAACACGTCCGGAGCGCATGGATGGAACGCCTGAGCGGCCCGCGAGGCTCTTCCGCGCACGGTGATGCAACGGGGCCTCCACGCTCTACTTCAACCAGCGAACCCGCAGCAGGGAGTCCCGTGTCCCGACCATCGCCAACGTGTCCGAGTCGAGTAGTGGTCGGTGGGGATCGATTGCCAGGAGTTCCTCGCCGCGCCGCCATTCGATCACGGTGACCTGCAGGCGGTCCCGTAGCGCGAGTTTGGCCAAGGTGCGCCCGCGCCAGCGCTCCCCGACCACTACGCGATCCAAGATGAGTCCCTTGCCCAGACCGACCTCTTGATCCGGTCCGTGGGCGCCGCCATCGACCTGCACCGACTCCTCCTGGCACAGGAGTACGTGATCCTCGTAGTGGCCCAGCAGGTCCTGGCGGCGAAGCAGGCCCACCAGACGAAGGTCGGGTGTCACCACGGGGAGCACGTCGTGAAAGCTGCGCGCGAACGCGACCATGGCGCCGGCAAGCGTGTCGTTCTCGTAAAGGAGGGTGGGTGGCTCCTTCGCCACCAGGTCCGAGGCGGTGGTGCCGGAACTGATGTTTTCGTCCACCAAGCGCTCGGCTAGGTGTTTCGTGTCGATAGCTCCCACGACCCTGCCCTCGTGATCCACAACGTGTACCGCGGCGTGCGGACGCGAAAATGCGGTCGCCTTCACGCGGTGCAGTGATGCACTTTGGCGCAGTGGGTCGTGGGCCGGAATCATGAGGTCCGCGACGCGACCGCGCTTCATGACCTCGGCTTCGACCTCTTGGGGCGGGGCCACGTCGATTCCGGCCTGACGGAGGAGCAACTGGTACAAGTTCTCGCGTTGAACGCGACGCGCAATAAAGGCCGACAGGATGCAGCCGGTCATGAGGGGCAATATCAAGCTGTATTCCTGCGTGAGCTCGAAGATCATCACGATCGAGGTGACAGGCGCTCGCAAGGTGGCACCGAGGTACGCCCCCATACCGACCATGGCGTACGCACCGACGGGGCTCACGCCCTCACCGAGAACAAAGGATGCCAGAGCCTGGACAACGGTACCGATGCAAGCGCCGACAAACAGCGAGGGCATGAAAAATCCACCCATCCCACCGCTACCGATGGTCAAACTGGTGGTCACGATTTTGAGGCCGATCAGGCCCAAGGCCATCTTCCAGGTCAGCAAATCTTGGAGCGCAAGCCCCACGGTGGTGCGCCCCGAACCGAGGAGGTCTGTGAAAACGAGGCCGCCGAGCACCCCGACGCCCAACCCGCCGATGGCCGGCTTGAGCCAGGCCGGCACCCGCAGAACGTTGAACAGGTCGGTACTCCACACCACCGCGCGGCTCATCATGGGGGAAACGACGCCGGCGATGACGGCCAAGAGCACATAGAACACCAGCTCGACCACCGACTCCGAACCGGCCACGGGAAAATCGAACTCGGGACGCCCACCGAAAATCGCGTGCGACGTGAACGTCCCCGCGACCGCCGCCACGATGAGCGGGGTGAACACGGACATCGTACCGACGTTGCCGCCTATTGACCTGCCGAACACAACTTCGACCGTAAAGATCACGCCGGCGAGCGGAGCGTTGAACGCGGCCGCCAAGCCGGCAGCACAGCCCGAACCCGTCAACGCGACCTGCCGCCTCTCCCGTAAACCAACGAAGCGACCGAGCACAGACCCGACCGTGGCGCCGATAGTCACCGTCGGGCCTTCGTGACCCGCCGAACCGCCGCTGCCGATGGTCAACCCCGAGCCCACGCCGAGAAGGGGCGCACTGCGTCCGACGAGGCGGTCTCCCTTTTTGGAGATTGCCGCGATGATCGCGGGCACCCCCTCGCTGATCGTCAACCCGAGGTACCGCTTCGTAAAATAGCGCAATGCACCGACGAGGAGCCCCCCCAACACCGGCACCCCCAAGAGCACCAGCCAACGCAACCAACCTTCGTCTTCCGCCTGAGGAAACAGCGCGTTCGCCTTTTCGATCCAGGTCAGCAGCAAAGCGGCCGCAGCCCCCGCCAAAACGCCTACCGTGCCGGCGAGCAGGATCAGGTAGACATGGTCGTCTCGGACGATCATCGCCATGCGGTGGCCGAGCGCGAGACCGAGGCGAGACCAAAGTCTGTACAATCTCCCCAGTGGGGGTGGCACACCCTGCGAGGTCGTTTCGTCCGGCCTGCTGGCCTCACTTTGATTTACCATGACAGGATGAGACTAGGTGCACCAACCGTGGAAGATGCCCGCCATCTCCCGGCGTAGATCTTCGAACGCGCTCCGGTTGACCGCTGTGTAAGGGTCGACGCCCTCGGGAAAGTACCGTTTCGCATCGAGTTGGTCGCGTCGCATCTTCGTTCGCCAAATATTCTGATGCTGCAAGATCAGGTCCTCACAATGGTAACTCGACAGGATTTGCGGGTCGATGAAGTCTTGGATCGAACGCAGCGAGTGATCAAGATAGACGCGGCGTCCGTCCGCATCTCGAGTCGAGCCTCGCACGACGTAGTCCACAACGATCACGTCGTTGTCAAAGCTCTGCAGCATGAAATCGAGCGCGCGCAGGGGCACGATCGCGCCGCAAGTTGCCACGTCGATATCGATACGAAACGAGCATATTCCCTTGGGGTCCGTCCAATCCGGGTACGTATGGGCGCAGATATGGCTTTTCGTCAGGTGCGCCCCCACACTCACGTGGCCACAACGTTCTCCCATCAGAAGCAACGCGCTCGCGCCATGGGGCTCGTAGTCTTGGGCGGACACGCTGAGCACATCCGCGTCGATGATCTCTGCAACACGCCGCAGCACCTTTGTGATCCGATTCGCGTTGAATTTTTCGTCGATCGCAGCTGCGCACACGCGACGCTCCGACTCGCTTCGGGCGAGAAAGAACGCGTACAGATTGAAGCTCACCGCCTTCGTCAGGTTGTTGAACCCATGCAAGCGAATCTTGTCGCGCGTGGCCAGCATCCGGGCGAAGGAAAATGGCGCGCCACTCAATTGTCGTCAAGCCCGAACCCCACCTGTCCTTGTCGGCGCCCCAGAGAGCGCACTTCACGCTCCGCAAAATGGGTGGTCGTGGACCGAACCCGAACGGTCCACGACCCCATCCCGCGCTACATGACCCCCTAGATGGTACGCATCACGGCGGCAGTGTGTCTGAGTTGGGCGGTCTCCGCGTGTTCCCTCCAGCATGGCGACGACCCCCTCACGGCCTACGTGCCGCAAGGGGCCGACGCCATGATCGACATCGACCTCGCTGCACTGCGATCCTCCCGAGCGCTCCGTGAGCTGCTCTCGAGTCCCGGCCTGGCCTCCTTCACCGTCTCGCTGCAGGGCAGCCTCACCGATTGCGGCACGCGCCTGGTCGACTTCGACGCCATCGCGCTCGGCTTGCATACGCCGACCGCGAACTGGCTCGCCGCAGTGCGAGCCGACGGCCTCGCATTGCCGCAGATGGCCGACTGTCTGGCTCGGCGAGTTCCCGACGCCTTCCGGACGCCGGCGTCCGCGCCGGGCCAACGGCCAACAAGCCTGCGGTCTCCGCCCCACTGGAGGGCCGACTCCCACACCCTCGTCTTCGCGTCTTCCGGTTGGGCGCAAGCCGTCGCCGAGCGGGTACGCGGCCGAGGGCAATCGGCTCTGGGGTCCAACCTCCGCAATGCCTCGATCGGCGCGAATCCTCGCCTCCCGATCTGGTTTGTCGCCGATCTCGGCGCCACGGAAAGCAGGGCCGGTCCGACACTCGCGTTCGCGGATCTCGCGTCCGTGTCCGGGACCTTCTACTTCAACGAGCAAGTTCACCTTTCCGCGTACCTACGCTTCCGCGATGAAACGAGTGCCAACCGCTTCCTTTCGGATATCGAAGTCGCGCTGCGCACACCCGAGTCCACGTCGGCCGAGTTGGAGCTCGCTCGGGTACTGGCCGACACCTGCAGCATTCAGGCGGAGGGCGAGGTGATCGGCATCTCGGGTCATTTTCCCATCGATCGCCTCACTCACCTTCTGTAGAACTACGTCGTGCCACACACACTGCCTGTGGTTCGAATCCTCCAGTCGGTTCCTCGCCGTACCGTCGTGAATTAGGGAGGCTCCGACCCCTCGCCTGCCCGCGCCCGCACTCCCGCACTCCCGCACTCCCGCACTCCCCACACTATTTCGGCCCGTTGCCGTCTTTGTGCTCCCACATCTTCTTGGCCGTTCGCCAGGCCCAACGCCTGCGCCGACGTCCGCGTTGCTTGGTGCGACTCTTTTTCTCAGCCTCGGAAGGCTCCTGAAGCGCGTCACGCGCTTGCTTGCCCGCGAGCAAGCCCGCGGAAATCGCCACGACAACCGCCAGTATGACACGTGCGTTCACGGAGCATCTCCGCACGCACACCCCCAGCTACGCGGCAAGGATCCGCACATCACATCGAACATCATACGGTGACCCAGCTCATTTGGATGGATATGGTCGAAGCTTCGCAACTCTGGGCGAAGATACCACTGCGGCAATCGGGACGCGGCATCCGTGTCCCGATCGAGAGCGACCGCCCGCTGGGACGCCGACAAGGACAGGTGGTTTTGGCGCCACTTGGGGTCCGCAGCGATGATGGCACGCGTCTGCTCCAACGAACGTGCGCGCGCCATGGCGTCACGCAGCCGCGAGTTGTACAGATCGACGCCTATATCCGCGAGCTCCTCGTGTTCCCAGGGAGCGTCCGCACCGACTTTGCGTTTGCTCGCGTACCGACCCAATGCCTCTTCGGGGCCCAGGCGGCCCAACAGGAAGTCGACCACGCGCTGTGTGTACCCACGATACGCCAACCCGCGAGCCCCCGCCCAACGCCGCCGGTCACGATCGTCCCCCCAAGGTGTCGGGCTTAGACCCAGCACGTGAAATCCATGACGATGCGCCAACTGGAACATCCGATGAAGGTGATAGTTTGTGCGTTGTGGCTCGGCAATGCTGTTGAGCCCGCCTTGGAACACGAGCCAAAACTCGTAGCGCGCATCGTGTGTACGGACACGTGGATTGTCGAGGACCTGCTCTTGAAAATGTCTGCGGAGCTTGTAGGCGCCATAGCCGGTTTTGGAGAGATTGCGCAGCTCCACATTCTGGCACTGCTCGCCCATCCAATATGCGTACGATTTGCGCTGGTAGGCGCCCACAGAACCAGCGAGGAGCACGACTTTCACGGGTTTGGAAACCACGCGAAATCGCCAACGCGCAACCACACGCTCCTCCGCCACCGCCTCATGTCCCGCGACCGGCGGGGACTCGGCTCCGACCCTCGCCCTTGCAGTTCCCGTGACTGCACCGCCCTTGACGACCAACCCCGCCACCGCGACGACCACCGCCAGAAAGACGAAGGTTGTGCGTGAGTGGGTGCGCGAGGGCATATTGTGGCTGGGGACCGCGAAGTGGACGCGCCGCGCTACATGCACCGGTTGCGCCATCCGCTATGGCCGCAGCCTAGCGCCGACTCGCGCCCGGCGAAAGCACTGTCCTTTGTTGCCACCATTACCTAAAAGAGAAGTCATGTTCCGGGTTCTCGTCGCCACCGTCACGCTCTTCGGTGCACTTTCGATCGCGTGCGGTGCACCGCACCACGCCGAGCCTCGCCACGCAGCGGCAGCGCACCGTGAAACGGCCTCGGCCAAGAGGATCGCATCGGCCGCCGAGTCCCTCATCGAAGGCTCGCTCCTCGCCTCCTACGTAGAAGGGAAGCTCTATCCCCCAAGAGCGATCGACGTACTCGTGCTGACACGGGACGCAAAAAAACTTGTGGAGAGCATCCTCATGTACGCGGCGCAGGATCTCGAGGAACGGGTCTTGCCATTGGTCACCGATGATGCCACCTGGGGTCTGCCCGACAGGGCTAAACGAGGTTCCCTGCCCCTCGACGGGGAAAACCTCGACGCGTTCATCGTCGCGTTCCGAGCCGCGGCCAACCGTTTTCCCCGGAAACCGCCCTATCGGTGTGCGGTGCTCTCGCCGGCGGGCAGCCTGTTCGCGGGCACCGGTGCGGAGCCCATGTGGTGCTATTACTACCTCGCCGACGGCTCGGAGCAGATCGTCTTTGAGTTGGTCACCCACCAAGGACGCGCACGCGTCTCCTATGTCGGGTTCTTCGAAGAACGACCCGCAGCGGACCTGATCGTAGCCGACAAGTCCGTGCCTCCGGACCGCCCTCCGCTGAAGCGTCGCGGACTCGACTCGACCCGACAGAGCAACGAGGTCCTCGATCCTCGCAGACCGATAACCTCACCCGCGAACTCACCCACGAACTCACCCACGGCGAGGGAAGCCCTCCGACAGCCCCCCCCGCATCAGTGACGCGGGAACGACGCGTTGTCCAAAGTCGTGACCAGTTGGCGATGCGCTGACCCTGGATAACGAGCCAGGAACGCCGCCGACGACATCTTGCCAGACTTCACTCGGGCAAGGTCGCGTGCCTCCCGGGCCCTCGTCACCTCAAGGGCGCGCGTCCGGGCCTCGTTGACAACCGGGTGATCCGGGTAGCGCGCCAAGAACAACGTCGGCGCGCCTCGACCCTGGCGGATCCATTGCCAATGGAGCACGCCGCGAATCTCGCGGAGCTTCTTGAGGTTCACCCAGCCTCCCCAGCCGTCTTCCCCGAACTCGAGCGAGCGCAGTTCGTCGATCCCCGCCAAGCCACGCATTCGGAGCATGCGATCGAGTTCCGGTACGCCCACGCGCAACATCCCATGTATGACGGCCAACGAGAGTGCACCTTCGTAGCGTCGCCCGGACATGTCCGTCAAGGTGACCGGAATTTCGCCGTGAAAGCGACGCACACGACAGCCCGCACGGGTCGCAGCCGCAACACTGAGAACCTCGTGGCCCTCGACCCGAAGCGGCCAACGGTCGCAAGCGAAAGCTTCGGAGAAGATGAAGGACATGGCATGCAAGTCGACGAACTGCTGCTCCAGCACGCCGAAGCGCGCCGGCAGCAACTTGGCCACGCGCCTCGCCACCTGCTCTCGCGCCACATTGCAGCCGGGCTCGAGTTTCTGACCCCGTCGAAACTCTCGCCCCACAAGCTCACGACAGGCGGTCGAAACCTGCGACAGCGCGTCATCGAGCACCGCCGCCGGGTCGTCGGTACCGCGTCCAACCCGAGCCCCGCAAGCGAGCAGCCACACCGGTCCCTCGGCTGCGAGGCACATGAGCGCAACAACCGCCGACCGCAGGCGACCACGACCGGCGCGGCTGCGACGAACAAGGGCCATCGTACCTGCACTAACACGAGCTACCGGAGAGAGACGAGACGCGGATCAACTCGGATCAACTCGGATCAACTCGGATCAACTCGGATCAACTCGGATCAACTCGGCTCCCACGCACCCCGGAGCGCGACCGCCGGCTCGGCCTCCCTTCTTCGCCACACACGCCCGACGACAAGCTAGAGCCAGCGCAACCCGACGCCACTGTGGACAGCGCAAGCTTCGCCCGTCAAGCTCCCGCTCTATGCAGCGCGTCCCGCCAACTGCCTCGCTTCGCATCAACTTCCCTGCCCCGTGGCGGCTCGCGCGGGGTGTGCTCGCACCGACTCTGCTCGCACCGGCACTGCTCGCGGCGACCCTCGGCAGCGGCTGCCTCAAAGTGGACGATACCAACCCTCCCGAGGCCACCCACTCCGCCGTACCCGGTACCTCCGGTGAGCTCCTCGCCCGCTACGTGACCGCCATGGGTGGCGAGGCGAAACTTCGCGGCATCGAGGGACGAACCATCGAGGCCGACCTCATTTTGTCGCTGGGGCAAGATTGCTCCGATGGCGAAGCTGGCTGCATTCCCGACGGCAGCAAAGGCACCTTCGTCCTACACAGCACCGCCGACGGCCGCATGTATCGGCGCGTCTCGGTGGGCACCCTCGTCGACGAGCGCGGTTTCGACGGCAAGGTCGGCTGGCAGATCCAACCCGACCCCCCACGGGTCCTCCTCGATGATCCCTCGGTCGCAGCAACCCTGTTGGAAGACGCGCTGTTGCACTGGTACTTTGATCTCGCACAGCGGGAGATCATCCCCGAGCTCCAACCACCACGCGACGCGGACGAAGCCGGCGAGGTCCGCCCTCTCGACGGCGTCCTGTGGCAGCGCAAAGCCAAAGACTTGCCACACCGCGAGCGTTGGTTCGATCGGAGCAGCGGGCTTTTGCACGAGGAGATCGAACTCGACGGTGAACCTGGAGCACAAGCGCGGCGCGTGGTCAGCTACACCGACTACAAGGATGTGGACGGCATCAAGATGGCCCATCACATCGTGCAGGTCATCACACAGGGCGACCACCAGCAAAAACTGGACTTCCAGGTCACCAAGATCGAGCACAAAACACTCGCAGGCGGCCTCTTTCAAATCCCGCAACTCGCAGCTCCCGCGCCCACGCCCGACCCCTTCATCTCCGCGCTCGCCACCGCCAAAGCCGAGTACACAGCAGATCCCAAGAGCGCGACGGGGAGCATCGCCTACGCGCGCGCCGCGTGGGCCGCGTCGCATTTCGATGCGGCACAAGCTGCTGCAGAACGCACATTGAAGATCGACAAACGGGAGCCGGAGGCGATGTGGCTGCTGGCGCGAATCTCCGTGATGAAAGGGAAGTGGTCGCAGGCGAAACGCTGGGTCAAACAGGCGGCATCCGCCGGGTTCGACCCACGCCAGCGCGATATGGTTCTCGCAGCGATCAAGTTGCACAAACGTGACTATGCGAGCGCGGCCAAGCTGTATGACAAGGCGGGAGCCACATCCCTCGCGCAGCGCTACCAAGCTTTCGAGGGGAAGCCCTTCCTACTATCCCAGGGCAGCGCCCCCTGTCGTGCGAGCCTTCCGCTCCTACCTGGCTTCCCCGCGGCGGTGATCGAGGTGGAAGTCGAGGGCGAGAAGTTGCGCCTGTTGGTGGACACCACCGCGCCCGACCTCATCGTCGGACCACGGACCGCGACCCGACTCGTTCTCACCTCGGATACCCGCACGTCGCTTGGACCCGACAAGGCTCCGATCGGTCACGGCAAACTCGACGAGCTCAGTCTTGGCGACATGACCGTGCTCAACCTGCCGGTCGACATCTACCCCGAAGAAGCTTTCGCGGGTCTCGCCGCCGGGATCGCCATCGATGGCGTGCTCGGGACGCGAATCTTCCAAGACGGGATCTTGCGATTCGACGTACCCGGTGGACGATTGGATTATGTACGCGGCACGGCAAAGTGTCGCGCTGAAACAAAGAAGCTCCAGACAGGCAAACCCGTGCGGTTTTGGCTCCACCAAACCCACGCGATCTACATGAGGGCGCACTTCGGAAGCCTCGAGGGCTTGTACTTGTTCAACACGGGCATGCGAGGCGCAGGGATCACGGCGAGCGATCATACCTACGGCCGAGCCGGAGTGGCGCCACCGCCACTGCAACCGGGGCGAGCCTCGTACGTGAATGTCGACACCTTCCGCCTCGGCTCCGATATCAAGCTTGGAACCCTCCGCGGGGCCTACGGGTACATGCAAGATCAGGTCACCGGAGATCAGTTCCGATTCGACGGCATGATCGGCTACGAGGCCGTGGCGGACCGAAGCTACGCCATCGACTATCCCGGCCGCGAAGTCTATTTCTCAGCGCCCACAGCCACCGCAAAATGATCTCGCGCCCCCTACTCATCTTCGATCTCGACGACACCATTATCTCTAGTTTTCGGAGCTATCGGGGGCTACACCAGCGCATCGCGGGAGAATTGAACTGGCCCATTCCCACGCGCGACGATCTCGTCCACTACGGGCCGACTTGGGCTGCTACGCTGCAACGCCTGTGGCCAGGGCGTGACCTCGCGCCCTTTTGTCTCCGTTACGATGAGATCGCCCACGAACATCCGTGCACGGCGATTCCTGGTGTTTCGCAGGCACTCGAGCAACTCCGCGCATCGACTTACTCCTTGTGGATCGTCAGCAAACGCACACGACTTCGTTTGGCCCAGCGCCTGCGGGAGGCAGCCGTCGATCCAGGTCTCTTCGACGGCATCTATACGAGCGACGAACAACCGGCGCCCAAGCCTGATCCGCGCTGCTTTGATCCGATCTGGGAGCGGGTCGGAGCCCGGCGTCGAGCCATATATGTCGGAGACCGAGACGAAGATCGGCGTGCTGCGACGGACGCGGGGCTCTCTTTCGTAGCGGTGCGGACGGGGCCCGAGAACGGCGAACAGTGGCTGGATACCCTCGACCCCAACTGCGTGATCGATAGCGCAGCCTGGTTTCCAGCGTGGCTCGACGAAAACCTGCCCCGCGTAGAAGAGAGTGTTCTTTGACCGAAACCGGCGCACCGCCGCGCCGGTTCTATACCGCCGATTGGGGATGGGTCACACAGGCGGGGAAGGCCGAGCTCCAGCCTCGACCCTATATCGAGGTCGCCGCTGACGGCACGATCGTCGCCATCGAATCGCGCCCTCCCCCCCCGGGCACCTCGATCGTACGTGACCTCGGCCCGGTGCTGATATTGCCCGGGTTTGTCAACGCGCACAGCCACGCGTTCCAGAGGCTGATCCGAGGCGCCACAGGACGCCGCGCGTCGACCGATCCATCGAGCTTTTGGAGCTGGCGCAGCGCCATGTACGAGGCTGCTGCGAGTCTCGACCCCGAGGCATTGTTCGGCGCCACCTGTGCCTGCTATCGAGAAATGCTGCGGGCGGGGATCACTTGCGTCGGAGAATTTCACTACATACATCATCAGCGCAACGGCCACCGCTACGACAACCCCAATGAGCTAGGCCAGTGCATCATCTCCGCTGCTGCCGACACCGGGATTCGGCTCACGCTGCTCGAAGTGTACTATTCACGTGCGGGGCACAATCTAGCCGCACTCCCAGAGCAGCTGCGCTTTTGCGACGGAAGCGTGCCGGCGTATCTCGCTCGAATCGACCGACTGCGGGAGCTGGCCGAGCATGGCGCGTTCACACTCGGACTGGCGCCACACAGCGTACGAGCGACCACAGCCGAGGAGCTCGGGGAGCTTTCGGTCTACGCGCGACAGCACGATCTCGTGGTCCACGCTCACGTATCCGAACAGCCGCTGGAGAACGCACAGTGCCACGCTGAGTACGGAAAATCGCCCACACAAGTTTTCGCGGACGCGGGCATGCTCCTCCGCCCGCGCAGTTTCACGGCCGTACATGCCGTGCACATCAATGCAGATGATCGGCGTTTGCTCGCCGATCAGAGTGTCTGTGCTTGCCCCACCACCGAAGCCGATCTCGGCGATGGTATCGTACCCGCATCCGACCTACTCGCTTGTGGCGTGAACCTTTGCCTCGGAACCGACAGCAACGCGGTCATCGATCTCGTACAAGAAGCCAGGCTACTCGAGATGGGTGAACGCCTGCGTCTCGGACAACGCCTCTGTCTCCAAGGGGCGGACGGCCGCGTGGCGCCGATACTCCTCGCAGCTGCCACGACAGGGGGCGCCACGTCCCTCGGTCGCCGCGATCTGGGACAGTTGGCAGTGGCCGCGCCATTCGATGCCGTTTGCTTCGATCTACAACACGTCTCCCTCGTTGATGTACCGCGACCATGGGTATGCGATAGCCTCATGCTCCACGGTTCCGCCGCCGCAGTCACCCAGGTGTACGTCGGCGGCGAGCAACGGGTATGATACCCCCCGTGCGGCTCTCCGCCTCCACTATTTTGCTGCTGCCCATCGCCGCCATCGCTGCCGGCTGTGCACACGCCAAGCAGGCCACCGAATGCACCCGTAGATCGCGGGCACAGTGCGTATTTGTCCAAGCCCAAACCCAAGCCCAAGCCCAAGCCCAAGCCCGACCCGATGCCCGCACGCCATCCGGCGCGATCGCAGCGACCTCGGCAAACGCGGGATGGCAAGCCGAGCCCGGCTGGGACGATGTGGACGAGATTTTGGGCTACGGCATCACCTACCTTGGCAGCGGCGCTGGAGCGATCGACGTCGCCGCCGACCGATGGTGTGCGGAGACGCCCACGCCCCACGAGAGCGACTCGGGCGAAGTTTGGGTGTGCGCCCTTCGACAAGCGCCCCGCCTGGGCGGACACGAACTCACCCTCGAGTTCGATCGTTACGGGCTATTCTCGCTCACTGGCTTCGGCTACTCGCGTGAAGAGGGCCGGGAGCTCATCCGCGCCAGCTTGACCCGCTGGAGCCAGTGGTGCACCGCCCGAAGATTCGAAGAACTCGAGAGCATCGGTGCCGACGCTTTCCATCGTTGCGCACTTAGCGAAGGCCCCTTCCTGGTTGTGGGAAGATTCACGCGAGACCTGGACGACGACCTGTGGCAGGTTTCGCTAGCCATTATCGGAGCGGGTTGACCCTGCCCCACGGAGTATCGACGACATCATGGACACGCTCAACACGCCGACTAGCCACGGCGGACTCCTGTTCCCCCTCGACGTTTTTCGCCCCACCGCTCTCGCGGCCGCTCTCGCCGAGATCCTGGTGGGCAAGACGCGAAACGTCCTCGACGCCCGACTCGAGCTCATTCGCCACGCAGAAGCGCCGCTCATCATGGCGCGAATCCACGGCTCGGTTGTCGGCGATGACCCGGCGGCCTTCTGGGCGGAAAATCCGGAACTAGGCGTATTGGCCTCCCAGCTGCTTCCGCGCCAATGTTTCGTGTATTACGTCAACACTGGAAAGAAGCCGCGCCAAGGCTTCGTCATCGCCCAACAAGGCCGAGCACTGGCGAAAGAGGACGCGAGTCCGGATACGATGCCACCGGACGCCTCCCCCGCGGACTGGCCGGTCGCGCGGCTGTGCGAGCAAATGCGCCTCTCGGTGGACGACTTGGCCCACGATTTTCCGGGAGGCCTGCGCATCGAGTTGTCCCTGTTGGAACCAGAAGGCGACGACCAGGAGCTCCTGCGCGAACTGGCGGGTGCACCGCCGAGCGAAGAGCCATCCGGCGAGGAGCCGGCCGACACCCGAGCGGCCAGTTCCGGCCCGCCTGGCCCGCCCGGCGCGCCACACGCTCCTCCAGGGCAAAACCGTGGAGCATCCTTGCTCAGCGGGAACAACGCCAGTGCTGCTGCCGCCGCTGATGCCAAGCGGCGCGCGACTGAGCGTCAGGAAGAATGGCAAGCGCTTCAGGACCGCGCCGCAGCTCTTGCCGACGGGCTTGTCCACGAGGTCGACGACGTCGGCATTGTGGTCGCACCCCAGGCCGAACTCTCGGATGCGGACTTGCTTCAACCTTATCTGCAACGCGTATTGGATGGAGCCGTACCGGCGGGGGTGCCTCTCGAGCTCCAAACCGGCCTCCAGGGCCGCCGGATCGACTTCGCCGTCAAGGTCGACTTCCTCAGCGAAGTGTTCGTCGACAACAACCCCCTCAACAAGCCCCACTTCAAACAGCACGCCTACGCTCGCGACGTCGCGGGTTTCACGGCACACACCCTCGAAGTACTCGCGCCGCGCCTCGGCACTGGCATTTTGGTAGATACACAAGCTGGCCGTGTGTTCGTATCCCGCCCAGCTTCGATGCCACTGCCCGAGAAGCTCATCGCACGAATCCTCCGTTCGTCCTAACAGACCACGGGACGACGGCCTCAAAACCAGCTTGGGGGGGCTCGAACGGTTGCCCCCGACCCCTTCCCGGGCAGAGTCCCGATCCCCCCCTCCTACACGGGCCAGCGGGTCCGGGCGAGGAGGTCGGGCGCCTTTAGAGGGGCCAGATGCTCGGGACAGGATGCTTAGGAGGGACCAAATCGTTCGCGTACGGTCTCGAACATACGGTCCTCGCCGATGCCAGGGCTCGGATCGGCGAGACGATCGCGCACGAGCGCTTCGAGGACACGCCCACGCTGTTGACCTTCGCACAGGTGCTCGCTCAATCTGAGTTTCGGACTCACGAGTACCCGCAGAAACGCCTCAATCTTGCGTACTTCATCCGCTATTCGCATGATCGTGTCGTAGCCTCTTCCCCGCTCCACCGACTGGGTGCCGACGCAGTTTTCCAGCGCGACGATGAGTTCTGCGGCGAGCGCTTGGTCCACCTTCCGCTCCGGCCCGAGACAGGCCATCACCACCGGTCGGCTCTGGCCGGCATGACGATTTTTCGCCGGCCACCACGCGTTGTGAGCGATGGAAAGATACGTCCGATGATGCGCGCCCGAACGCACTTTGTTCTTCCGCAAGTACATGCTGTTTCCCCTCTTCTCTTCCGACCGTTGCGCCGGAGCCAGAACCGCCACGACGCTCACCACGTCCGGTACAGTGTTGATGTCCACAAGCCAGTAGCTTGAGCTCATCTTTCAATTCCTTAGACACGGTTCGCGGCGTACTTCACGGCGGCGCCAGAGCACTTGACGCACCCGCGTCCGCTAGGCCCCCTCTTCGGGTGGGCAGGCGGATCACACACTCGCCTTTGACCTAGAACCGAGTCGCCACACGCCGGATGTCCTTTGGACGCGATCCCGACAACAGGCGCGCCTATGCCCCCTTCCATGCCGGTTCATGCGTTCTCCGCGGTGCCGCACGCACGCCACGCACGCCACGCACGCCACGCACGCCACGCACGCCACGCACGCCCCGCACGCCGGAATGCCAACCAACGGTACCGCCGCGAATCGGCGCGCTCCTCTAGAACACGCAGTTCCGCGGCGTGCGGGGAAACGGGACCACGTCTCGGATATTCTCCATGCCCGTGACGTACATCACGAGTCGCTCGAACCCGACACCGAAACCAGCGTGTGGCGCCGTACCAAAACGTCGAAGGTCAAGATACCATTCGAGATCCCGGGCCGGGACGCCACGCTCTTCCATCGCGGCCTGCAACACGTCGAGGCGCTCTTCACGCTGCGCCCCCCCCACCAACTCTCCGATACGCGGCAGCAACAAGTCCATCGCGGCAACCGTACGCCCGTCGTCATTGCGACGCATGTAGAACGCCTTGATCTCCTTGGGGTAGTCAAACACAAAGGTCGGGCGCTTCATGACCTCCTCGCAAAGGTAGCGCTCGTGCTCTGCGTGAAGGTTGGCTCCGTAGTGTACGGGGTACTGAAAATCGCGTCCGCTCTCTGCAAGCAACCGCGTAGCCTCGGCGTAGCTGATGCGGGCGAAGTCGGACGAGACCACCCGCTTGAGGCGCTCGATCAACCCCTTCTCGATCCGCTGGTCGAAGAATGCCATGTCCTCGGCGCAATCGTTGAGTACGGTCTTGAGGCAAGACTTCACGAAGGCCTCGGCGAGATCGGCGTTGTCGTCGAGATCGGCCCACGCCACCTCGGGTTCGATCATCCAAAACTCGGAAGCATGCCGGCTCGTATTCGAATTTTCGGCGCGAAACGTCGGGCCGAAAGTGTACACCTCCGATAGCCCGAGTGCCAGGGCCTCGGCGTTGAGCTGGCCGGATACAGTGAGGTAGGCCCGACGCGAAAAAAAATCTTGGTTCCAGTCCACCTCACCCGCGGGATCGTGAGGGGGATGGTCAGGGTCGAGCGTGGTGACGCGAAACAATTCTCCCGCTCCCTCACAATCACTTGCCGTGATGATCGGGGTATGGGCCCAATAGAACCCACGCTGCTGGAAAAATTGGTGGATCGCCTGGGCCAGAGCGCTGCGCGTACGAAACACGGCGCCGTAGGTATTCGATCGGACCCGCAGATGCGCGATGCTGCGCAGGTACTCGAAGCTGTGCCGTTTCTTCTGCAACGGAAAACTCGCGTCCGCACCACCGATCACCGTGACTCGCTTCGCCCGAAGCTCCACCTTCTGGCCTTTGGCGGGAGATTCGAGCAAATCTCCCACAATTTCTACGGCGCTGCCCGTCATGACCTGTCGTGCACCCTCGTGGTCCTCGCAGGTATCATCGACCACCACCTGCAGACTGGCGAAACAGGAGCCATCGTTGACCTGCAGGAACGCCACCCCCTTGCTCGCCCGCACCGTACGCAACCAGCCTTTGATGCGCATATCGGCGCTGGGCCCACGCGAGAGGGCATCGACGATCTTCGTGCGGGAACTCTGCGACATGACTCGCATCGTATCATCGCCAGGCGCGGCGCCATCGGCAGAGCGGCAAGCCGCGCTGCGCTCGGTCGTCCTCTCTCGCTGGCCGATCGCCATCATGCAAGGTACACCCCCGTATGGGCTCGACAGCACCAACACTCCCGATCCAAGAGTGTTTCGTGTCGATCCAGGGAGAGGGTGCGCTCGTAGGCGTACCCTCCACATTCGTTCGCGTGAGCGGGTGCAACCTGCGCTGCACCTGGTGCGACTCCCCCAAGACGTCGTGGCAGCCCGCCGGTGAAGCGACGGCGCACGCAGATCTCCTCCAGCGATGCGCACAAGGCCCACGTCACGTCGTGCTCACCGGGGGGGAGCCACTCCTCTTCGCCGGCATCGCATCGTTGAGTCGCGAGCTAGGTCGCCGAGGACACCACGTCACAATCGAAACCGCCGGCAGCGTGTGGCTCGAGGCGCTCGCATGCGACCTGATCTCCGTTTCGCCCAAGTTACGCCACAGCACGCCCTGGCAACGCGCCCCAGCGCTCGCATCGCGGCACGAGGGCGCACGCTGGGCGCCTTCCGTGATCCGCCGGCTCATCGCGGGGTTCGCCTGGCAGCTCAAGTTCGTTGTCCGCCACGCCGACGAACGGCTCTTGGCCGCGGACATCGACGAGATCGAGGTCAGCCTCCAGGCACTTCAAGTATCAGACAAAGACCGCCAACATGTGCTCCTCATGCCCGAATGCACCGATCCCAGCAAACTGGGGTCGGCGTACGGCGCGATCGCCCGCGCGTGTCAGGAGCGCAATTTCCGAGTGGGACAACGGCTGCACATCCATGCTTTCGGGCACCAGCCCGGCACGTGACAACCCTCTATGGGAAAGACGCGACAACCGGTGCGGGTAGACGTGATGGTTCGATGGGGCCATCATCCGCGGCATGCTCAGAAGCGCGTTTCGTTCGCTTGAATGCTCGGCCACCGGGAAGAGCCTCCCGACAGGTCAACTCCACAACCTATCTCCCGCAGGCAAGCCGATTCTGTGCCGCTACGCTCTCGATACCGTTCGACAAACCGTGGATCGAGATGAAATACGAACCCGCGCGCGAGGCATGTGGAGGTGGCGTGAACTCCTACCGTTGCGCTCCGACGCCGAGCCCGTGACGCTCGGTGAAGGCGACACCCCACTTCTCTCCGCGCCCCGGCTTGCACGAGAGCTGGGTATCGAAGAGCTGACCATCAAAGACGAGAGCGTCAATCCCACCGGCTCCTTCAAGGCCCGGGGTCTCTCGGCTGCGGTGACCATGGCAAAGGACCTTGGCGCCAAGGCGGTGATCGTGCCTTCAGCGGGCAATGCCGGGGGGGCAATGGCTGCCTACGCGGCTCGAGCCGGACTTCCCGCACACGTGATCGTTCCCGCCGACACGCCCGAGATCAACCAACTCGAAGTCCCCCTCTTCGGCGGCCACCTCACGCGCATCGAAGGTCTGATCGACGACTGTGGCAAGGTCGTCGCGGAGCAACGCGAAGCACTGGGCGCCTTCAACCTCTCCACGCTCAAAGAGCCCTATCGGCTCGAGGGCAAAAAAACACTTGGCTTCGAGCTCGCCGAACAGTTCGCATGGCGCCTCCCTGACGTCATCATCTATCCCACCGGCGGCGGGACCGGCCTGATCGGTATGCACAAGGCATTCGCGGAACTCGCGGAACTCGGATGGCTGGAGTCGGACAAGCGACCGCGCTTCGTCGTCGTGCAGGCGCAAGGCTGCGCGCCCATTGTGCGCGCGTTTGATGCTGGGCACACCTCCGCCACCCACTGGGACGAGGCCGCGACCTGCGCATCCGGATTGCGCGTACCCGGAGCCGTGGGGGATTTCTTGATCCTCAAGGCCCTGCGGGAGACACGGGGCACCGCAGTGAGCATCGCCGACGACGCCCTCGTTCGTGAGATGCGGCACATGGCGGCGACCGAGGGCATCAACGCCGCTCCAGAAGGTGGGGCGTGCCTCGCGGCTGCACGACAGCTGCGAAGCACGGGCTGGATCTCCTCGGGGGAAAAAGTGGTGCTGTTCAACACTGGTGCAGGCACCAAGTATGTCGAAGTACTCAGGGCAATTGCTGCGGGTGCGGCCGACCCGGGCGCAGGATAGCCAACTCCACGCATCAAGCGTGAGTTCGCTTCCGAGTCATTCGGGACCAGGCATTCGCCCACGCTGAATGTGAGGCCCACGGGTTCGATGGGACCCGAAATGGCCCCCCGAGCCCGCGAAACTTTCGCCGAAGAGTCTGCTGCGCCGTGCAGGCGTGTCGGTGGAGACTGGGTGCTTTTGGGCCAAATGGACCCACAGACGTCCGCAGCACCACGTCCCGCGGCAGTACGCCCCGGCCGGCCACGACCTCCCCTCTCAAGCCCACGACCCCATCTGCGATGAGTCGAGCGTGTCCACTGCACGACAAACCGACCGTCCTTGCAACCAGCGCTGCGATTTGGTGCTCAACGAGCACGGCGCCTTGACGGTCGTGATCTCGGGCGACTGGCTGGCGAACGAGCACATCGATCTTCTCCGCGCCGTGCGCGACGATCTCGCGCAGTGGGGCGGCCCCAAGCGCGTCGATCTAGCCCGCGCCGGCGCGCTCACCCCCGAGGCGCGCGCCACCTTGGCTTGCATGACCTAGCCGCGGGACTCTGGCCCCGTACGGCGCGCGTAACGCCGGCGTGCCAGCACGCCCCGCCGCTGCGACCGATGTGCTCGACTGATATCGTCCGACCGTGAGCTACGTCTGGCTTCTCGCCCTCCACATTATCAGCGTCATGTCGTGGTTCGCCGGACTTGTATACCTGTTCCGCCTCTACGTGTACCACGTAGAAAACCGCGACAAGCCAGAAGCGGTGGGCGTGCTCCAAGTCATGGAGCGCAAATTGTACCGGGCAATCTGTTGGCCGGGCATGGTCGCATCAACGGTCTTCGGGGTCTCGATGCTATTTGCGGTACCCGGGCACCTCGCCGCGGGTTGGTTCCACGTCAAGGCCACCGCCCTGATCGCCCTGTTCACGTATCACTTCTACGCGGGGCACCTACGCAAGGTGATGGCCACCGGCCGCTACCCGCTGAGCTCGAAACAGTGCCGATGGATCAACGAGGTGCCTACGTTGCTGATGATTGTCATCGTGATCTTCGCCGTGGTCAAACCGCTCTAGCCAGGTCTCGAAATGACAGCTACCCGCAACGCGAGAAACCGCGCCACGGCGGCACTGGCCGCCGCCGGCCCTGGCGCGCTGCTGTGCCTCGCTGGAGCGTGTCAAGACGACAGCTTCCAGTGCCTCGCCGCCGTCGAGGACATCCGGATGGCCGCCACCATCGTGGACGATGACCTCCGGGTCGAAGCGGAAATCAAGCTATGGGCGCTGCATCGCTCGGGCATCGAGATCCCCATGGCCCTGTGTTCCAGTGGCAAACGCCCCGACCACCTGAGAATCAACGGCGAGGATGTGGACGATTCCCATGCGCAAGATCACCCCATCTACCTGCTCTCCCTCGACGCTCCGTCCGCAAGCTACAAGATCGAGCTTTATCGCGGTGGCAACAACGTCACGATCACCACACGCGTCGAAGCGCCGCCTGGACTCACCATCACGCTCCCGGGGGGGGAACAAATCTCTCGCAGCGCAGACGTGGAGCTCCGCTGGACGCCCATCGAACGAGAGAAGACGCTACAGGTGGTCGTGGAGCGCGACGACCTTTCGTGCCTGCAGAGGTTCAGTGCGGACGTGCGGGACAAGGGCCAGGCGATCTTTGCGGCACCGTGGCCGGCCCTCGTAGAGGGCGCGTCCACGCAACGCCAGTGCGACGGTGACCTCGTTCTCACACGGACCTCCGTGGGCACCTACCCCGGTGAGCTGCGCGACGGTGGCATCGCGTCGGCAATCACATCGCGTCGCATGCGCTTCAGGTCGATACCCTAGAGAGAGAAGGACGATTCGGACGATTCGGACGATTCGGACGATTCGGACGATTCGGACGATTCGGTGGTTCCGCGGCAAGGCCGTGCCAGACCTACCAGCGGGGCGCACTTGCCCCTCCCTTGGACACCTGCAAAGGTGGTGGACAGTGAAGCTACCCCGCAAAGGTGTCTTGCTCCGCGTCGTCATCTATGGCGGTCTGATCGGATATCTTGGCTGGCAGGCGATCGAACACTATCTCCTACAGGAGGTGGCCAAGATTCCAACCTTCGAAATCACGCCCGAAGAAGCGAAGGCGCTGTACGGGATCGAATTCGACGAAAACGGCAACATCAAAACACGCCCAATCGGTACGGGCGATGCTTCATCCGACGCCCCAACGGGGGCCGAGCCCCACTGACGTCGAGGATACTGTGAACAGCAACGTATTTTCTGAGCTCTCGCACCACGCCCTCTCGCTGATCGACGACCGACTCGGCGAGCTCGAACACGAAGCTCTCGACCCGGAACTCGCGGCCGACGTGCTGACGCTCTACTTCCAGGATGGCACGCGATTTGTCATCAACGCACACTCCGCAGCCAGGCAGATCTGGATGGCTGCGGGGAGTAGCGCATGGCACTTTGACTTTGTGGACCATCGAAAGTCGTGGATCGCAGCGAAAAGCGGCGATGAGCTCATGTCCACGGTGGCACGCATCGTTGGCGAAAAACTCGGCAAATCGATCCAACTCTAGAAATCGAAACGGCGTGCGGCGGAGCAACTCTCAAGTTCGTGGCCTCGTGTCGCTCCTCTTGGCATGCTGCGCGTGCGCACAGATCACGACGACGTCCACCGTCAAACTCGTTCGGGGCCCGGGTCCACCTCTCCAACTCGAACCCGATGGCGTCGTTGTTCGATCCACGAGCTACCGGGCCCAGTGGAAACAAGTTGGGCACGAGCTCGCCGTGGACCTGAGCGAACGGCGGAGCTGTCGCGCCTTGCTCCACGTACCCGTTGTCCGCATCGAACACGTGGCAAAACGGCCAGATGCCACGCTCATCTGGGAGTACGCCCTCGGTGCCGGACTCGGTGCTTTCGCCGGCTTCGCCTTGGTTCGCCCCGACCTCTTCGGCACGAAACTAATCTCCACTACAGGAGAGATCGTATACGACCCCAGCTCGGCTCGCCGGATCAGCACGACCTTTGGCTCCATTTCCGGCATGCTCTTGGCATCCGCGATCTACGATACTGCGCGTGCTGTGGACAGTACCGTGTACGCCGACGCATACCGGGTCGAGTTGGGAGGTCCTCGGCGTTGCCGCCACCCCAATCCGCCCCTTCAACACCACCGCGTCGAACTCGTCGTGGGAAAATACCGGGACGAAGGCACCACGAACGAACGCGGTCACGTCGAGTTTCAGTTGCCCCCGGAGCCGGCGCTCCACCTACCACAACAGCCCCCTACAACGACCGAAAAACGAGTACATCATGGCGCAATCCTGGTCGACCGCGACCACGCAGTCGCGGTCGACTACCAAACACCCTACAACGCATCCATAATCCCGCACTTCGGGCCTCGCCCTCAACAAGTGTACCCGCTCGAGCTCGCCCCCAATCGCATGCGCATGCGCGTCACTCCCCGTCCGCCTCATCAAACCGAGGCTGAAAAGCGGGCCAAGCCAGTGAACGCGCGCCCACCCCCGACCGATTCCCCAGACCGTGACGCCACCAACCTACGGTATTGAGCCGATGTCGCGCATCAGAATCTTCATCGGACTCGGCTCCAACATGGGTGACCGCGTGGCTACGTTGCGGTCTGCCGTGATGAGAATCGACAACGGAGCCATCGCCGACACGGTCCTCACGAACTGCTCCCATCTCGTCGAAACCCGCCCGATGGGGCCGGCGAAATACCCATTTCTCAACGCGGTCATCGAAGTGGCGGCCAGCGTCGACCCAAGTATCGTGCTCGCCGGCTGCCTGGCACTCGAACGTGAACATGGCCGCGTTCGGACCGCGCACTGGGGTCCACGCGCGCTCGACCTCGATCTGCTGTTCGGCATCACAGACGCGGGGCCCATCTTCCAGAAGACCCCACAGCTGCGCCTGCCACACCCCGGTCTCCAGCAGCGAGACTTCGTGCTCGCACCACTCGCCGAGTTGGCTCCCGACCTGCGCATCGGTGACAAGACCAGCCTCGAGTGGCTCGCGGCCCTCCCCGATACACAGCGGACGATACTGCGCAAACATCCCGAGCACTTGCTGCCGAGGGCACGCTTTTCTGGTAGGTTTTCACGAACGAAGCGCGGCGATCAACGCGCATCGACACCATCTCCAGGCGGATAGCTCAGTGGTAGAGCGCCGTGTTTACACCGCGGTGGTCGGAGGTTCGAACCCTCTTCCGCCTACTACAGCGTCAGCCACCCGTCTTGCCACTTCAAGGACAGCAGTCGGGTCAGCTGACGCGCGTTGAGTCGGTCAACGAACTCCACCCCAGCCATCGATTCTTTGGTCCAAACCACCTTGGCCCGCACGGCATCGGGGCGCGAGCTCGAAAACTCGATGCTCAGCTGAACGGTCTGCCCGACCACGAGCTTGCTCAAGCTACAAAGTCCCATGCCGGTGGGACTCAGATTGAAGCAAACGGCCTCCGCATGCATGCCCCCTTCCGTAGTGACCGTGACCGGAAGCTCCGTCACATGCCGTGACTCGGCCCGAAGTTCAAGTTGCTCGACACCCACCGCCCTAGCCTAGCCCCGCGGACGGTGGCGCCCTCGTCCCGATGCGGGGCCAATCGCCCATCTCAGGGCCGCATCGGATCGAGGGGTCCTGCGGCGCGGGGCTTGAGAGGGGAGGTCGTCGCCGACGCGCTGCAACACAAGAGAATCGCGCCCTTCGGAAAACAGCGCAGGGCAGCCGCGGGTCTCACCTGCGACGCCAGCTCGGGTCGTTCAAGCCCACTTCGGCGTCGTCGTGGCGTCGCACTGTGTCCCTTATTGCTCTACCATGATCGACAGGCACGGCGAAAGACGGCGAAAGACCTCGCCACACTCAACGTTCCGTACTCGCACCGTGGTCATATTTCCAATAGTCGGAGCGCCGTTGACGCGTTTCTCCCGCCGATCTCACCGCTTCGCCACAGCGGCAGCGATCGCGCTGATGCTGCCCGCTGCCTGCCACGACTTGCCTGAAGTGTCCGTGACCACGCCTCACTTCGAGATCGCGCCCGACTTCGATAGCCCGATCTGTCGAGGTACGACCGAGAGCCTGGAGCGCCACCTTGAGTACGTCGAAAGCGCTCTGTGGAGCACATTGGGCGAAGGAGAACGCATCCGCTACTACTGGCTCACATCGGATATAGCGCCGTGGTGCGGCGACGGGCGAACGGGTTGCTATTTCCCCGGCACACGCGTCGTAGTCGCTGGCGCGAGCAGTATCTACCACGAGCTTGTGCACGTGGTACTCGACGCGGAAGCCGGCTCCAACTTCTTCGCAGAAGAAGCGATCTCGGGCCTGTACTCCGGCATCGGTGTCGACTACCGTGCCGAAAGTGGGGAGCGCCCCTCCCCCTCGGATCTACTCAACCTGACCCAGGCAGAGTACCAAGACGGCGAACTCGACTACGTCGTAGCCTCTCATTTTCTCAACTACGTGCACCGATCCCGCGGACGCAGCGGGGTGCGAAGCATCGCTCGGGCCGTACGGTCGGGCGAAAGCGCATCCCATGTCAAGATGCTGTTCGAGGCCATCTTCAAAACCGAGTTTTCGCGCATTGAAACGCTCTGGGAGACCCGAGCGCCACGCCGCTATGCCGGGCTGCGAGAGAGAAACGTCGCACGGATCGAGGCGAACCAAGCGAGTTTCTCTTTGGATCTCAACTGCGATTCACCCGACACACACGGCCCACTGGTCGATGGTGCCCCAGGCATGTATCGTACCGTCAAGCTGCATCTCGACCGACCGGCAACGGTACAATTCCGACTCGACGCTCCCGCCGACATCTTGTTGCGTGTCGTGAACGTGGGCTCACAGCGGAATGGCTCGGGCATCGACTTCGAGCACCCGGAGAAGATCGACGGACCGATTCTCAGTCGACTCGAGGGCGTACCTATCGCACCTATCGGGCTAGATCTCGCCGCGGGGACCTACCTCCTCGTGGCCACACGCCACGACTACGAGCCCGCCCGGGTGGAACTGCGTACGCAAGTCTTGCCCACTTTCTCCCCCTGAGCTCGCCGCCGCGACCCACTGCAACGCTTTCGCTACCCGCCGCAACGCTTTCACGGCAGCCTCCAGCCCCGCTGTCGCCCGACTCAGTCCGCCACCAACACCGGCGTGACCTGCTGCGCGGCTGTATCGTCTGGAACACCCGTGATCCGGCACGGCTGGAACTCGTATCGACGGCACCGTAACCTCCCGTGTTCCACCTCGTTTCGGCACCGTCCCCCTCGGCGCGTCCTGATGTCCACCCCCGATACGCATCGCCCCTCCCGACCCTTCATCGGCCACGGCGTCGGGCTACGCACCCGCCACTACGGACACGCGCTCACGCACGGTCTCGAGGTCGACTGGTTCGAAGCCTGTACAGAAAATTTTCTCGGCGGCGGCGGCCGACCCATGCGAGTTCTGGAACGGCTCCGTCGTGATCTACCGGTCGTCTTCCACGGAGTTTCGCTGGGCATCGGGTCCATCGACCCGCCGCCGCGAGTCTATCTGGAGCAAATTCTGGCCTTGTTCGCCCGCTTCGAGCCCGCATGGGTATCCGATCACCTCGCCTGGTGCCGGGTGGGGGGCCACCAAGCTGAGGATCACATGACCCACGCCTTGCTGCCCCTCCCCTACAACGAGGCCTCACTCAAGCGAGTCGCGGAACGCATCGACTTCGTCCAAGAATTTCTCGGCAGACCGCTGCTCCTCGAAAACCCATCCTCGTACGTTTCCTATCACCACAGCGATATCCACGAAGCCGACTTTCTCGACGAGCTGTGCCGCCGAACGGGGGGGCGAATCATGCTCGACATCAACAACATCGTCGTCAGTGCCCGAAACCACAGTTTCGACGCACGCGACTACATTCGGCGCCTCACCCCCTCACATGTGTGGCAGTTTCATCTAGCGAATCACACGGACATGGGTCACTACAAGTTTGATGACCACCGCGGCGCCGTACAGGAAGCAGTATGGAGCCTGCACGCGTTCGCGCTCCAGCACCTCGGGCCTGTATCCTCGTTGGTCGAATGGGATTCGGACGTGCCACCGTGGCCCGAGCTCCGAGCACAGCGTGACGAGGCGGCGATGCGATCGGAGGCCGTCTTGGGACTCGACGAACGCCGCGCACACGCGCAAGGGAAGGCTACGTTGGCATGAACTTGCGCGAATCTCAGGATCTATTTTGGCGAGTCATCGCTTGGCCGAAAGGGGTGTCCGACTACCTCGATCAGGCCAGCACCGTCGAGCGCGAGCAGTTCGAGCGCACCTTTGTGGGCACGCCGAGTTTCTCCAACATCGAGCGCCTAGAAGTGTACGCGAATGACTACTACTGGCGCCTCCACCATGTCCTCGAAGATCAGTTTCAACTCGTGCATTGGCTCTTGGGTGCGGACAATTTTCGCAACGTAGCCACCGACTACGTGTTGCACCATCCCTCAAGGTACATGGACGTCGGGAAGTTCGGATCACATTTCCCGGTCTTCCTGCGAGACCATGACCTGAGCGAGCAGCGACCCTATCTCGGTGATCTTGCCCGTTTCGAATGGCAACGACTGGAGCTGATCGACCTGGCCGACGATCCCACCCTGGGCTCGAACGAGCTCCGACGCGTGCCCCTCGACACCTGGGAGAGCCTGCGCTTCGTGCCCCAAAACACCACCCGACTCATGGTGTCGCGCTGGAACTTTAGTCAGATCTGGGCGGCGCAACGCAACCAGTTGGCGCCTCAAGACGCCCCCTTGGCTCCCAGCGCGGGGCATACACTCCTGTGGCGACGTGACCTCGATGTCTACCACCGGCAGTTGGCCGCGCCCGAGGCCTCTGCCCTCACGGCGCTCATGAGCGGCGCGTGCTTCGCCGACATCTGCGTCGCGGCATCTACCGACGAAAGGGGTGCGCCCAGAAGCGCGAACGACACGGCGGCCATCACCGCGGCCTACCTCAGGCGCTGGCTCGAAGAAGGCCTGCTCGCTCGTACGCTCCACACCACGCCATGACCCAAACGAGGGCCGCTTCCTTGCCGCTGCTCCCATCCTCCTCTCGAGCGAAATGATGACCCGATGTACCTGCAGCACGTGATCGATCGGGACCCGCAGCTTCTGGCAACGGCGATCGATCTACACCAACGCGGGAGGATCCCCCCCAACACCTGGGTGGTCGACCTTGACACCGTCGTCGACAATGCACGCGCGCTCGCGTCGGAGGCGAATCGCTTGGGACTCCAGACATACTTGATGGCCAAACAGCACAATCGCAACCCGTATATCAGCGGGCTCGGACTCGCTGCCGGACTCGGCAAGCTGGTGGCCGTCGATGCCACGGGGGCGCTCATGGCTCGACGCTACGCGCTTCCCCTCGGCAACGTCGGCCATCTCAACCAGATTCCTCGCCACCTCCTACCAGCTGTCACGCGTATGCGCCCCGAAGTGTTCACGGTCTACAATATTGAACACGCGAGATGGGTCAACCATGCCGCCGCAGATCTGGATACGGTGCAGGATCTTCTGATCCGCGTCAGCTGCGACGATGATGTGTTTTTCGAGGGACAAGAGGGCGGATTTCGTGAGGCTGAAGTCCCACGAGTCGTTGGTCTCTTGCGCGAGTTGAAGCACGTACGCCTCGTTGGCGTCACGTCTTTCCCCTGCCTGCGCTACAACGAGCGCGAAGGCGAACCGGTGACCGTCACAGAAAACATGAAGACGATCACCAGAGTCGCAGCACAACTCACCGACCTGGGCGTCCAAGTCGAGCAGATCAACGCGCCTGGCAACACATCCTGCGCCGTCATGGCGCTACTCAAACGACACGGAGCGACCCACGTCGAACCCGGCAACGCGCTGCTCGGAACGGTGCCAAGCAACGCTTTTCGCAGCGACGTGGTCGAGCGCACTGCATTCGTATACGTGAGCGAGGTCTCCCACTGGTTTGATGGCCGCGCCTACGCATACGGAGGAGGAGTGTTCCATAGCGCTTATTCTGATCGGATCGAGGCCCTCGTCGGATCTTCATGGGGACAGGCGCGTGACAACCGAGTCGAGTATCTGCACCATGTCAAGCAGTGCATCGACTACCATATGCAGCTGCAGCCGACGACGGGACAACGCTGCGAGGTCGGGGACAGCGTCGTCCTCGCGTACCGAACCCAGATGCAGATGACCCGATCCTACGTAGCCCCGGTCTCGGGCATCTCAGGACGACGTCCTCTCAAGCTGCATCGCCTGTTCGACCACGCAAACACGGCGCTCGACGAAAGCTTCAGCCCCGTTGGCCCAGATGTCGTCCGCCGGGAACTGGCCGCGTCGATCGAAGCCTTCGGATTGTCTCCAGGGACGCTTCGCCGCAGCTGACTCGCCGACTTCCGCCGCGGCAACGTTGCGAAGGTGGGTCCCCAGCGACTCGGTGGCCCGCCGCGACTCGGTGGCCCGCCGCTATTCGGTGGCCGATCTTGCGGATCGCGCCCGATTTTCCGCCATCGAAACGAAAATGCGAACACGCAGCTATTAACAACAGGCAGCAGGCTTGCTGCGGGCCAGCACGCGCGCGAGCGCAGTTCCCCGATAGCCTCTCATGCCCGAAATCACGCCTGACTCCGCCGAAGACCGTGACCTCACGGGGGATTTCTCGACCTTCTACCGCGAGCACGCGGCCTTCGTAGGCCGCCAGCTTCGAGGGCATCATGTGGCGGAAGATGCCATCGACGATGTGACGCAGGAAGTTTTTTGGACCGCCCACCGCAAACGCCATAGCCTACAGTCCCGACCCGGCGCGCGGTCGTGGCTGGCCTGCATTGCCCGCTTTTCGGCCTCGAATTGGCGGCGCTCAGGCAGACGAGCCAGAGCGAAGCTCATCGCTTTCGCCCATACCACGCCGACATCGCTACCTGCCCACATGGCCGAAGGCCTCCTCAATCGCACGTTGTTGGCCGAGCGGCTCGCCCATCTCGATGGCCCCAAGCGCGGCGTCTGGATTCTCACGGAGGCCCTCGGTATGACAGCTGTGGAGATCTCAACGTATCTCGGGCTCAAGCCTACAACGGTTCGTTCGCGCCTGCATGCGGCCCGCCAGCGTTTGCGGCCTCGGTAACTAGCGCTCCTCAATCGCTCCTCAATCGCCCCTCAATCGCGTCGCCGGAACACCGGTCCCCGAGCTGGGCGGACCCACCTCGTATCCGGCGAGAACGCAGGTCCTCGGTGGCGCTCGAGCCCATACCGACGAGCATTCGCCCCGCGCGGAGCGTGCGGTGGCGAGAAACACCAGCGCAATGGGGACGCGTGATGTTCCCGGCAGATGGCGTCTCCCCGCACCAGCAACGATAGCGCACTACGCACCGCTGCTTCTTAGTCGGCCCAAGGGGGTCGGTGGGGGTCGGTGGGGGCCAATCGGGGCCGAGTCGGTTGCCACGTCGCTGGCGGCGGCAAGAACCGGTCGCTCCTGCCGGACGCTCGAAACACGATCCGCGAAGATCTGCTTTCCGCCGAGCTCGCCGAGCGCTACCTTCGGCCGACCTCTCCCGGCGGGCCTTTCCGGCCCCGCCGCCCCGAACAAGGTTCTACCGTGCTCCAAGCCTACCGAAAACATTCCAAGGAACGCGCAGCCCTCGGTATCGCGCCTTTGCCCCTCAGCGCCGAGCAGACCGCCCAGCTTGTCGAGCTCCTCAAGGATCCTCCGTCGGGTGAAGAGGCGTTCCTCTCCCAGCTCTTCAGCGAACGGGTTCCCGCTGGCGTGGACCAGGCCGCCTACGTGAAAGCAGGTTTTCTGTCCGCGGTGACGAAGGGCGAAGCACACTCTCCCGTGGTGTCACGCATCCAGGCTACGGAGCTCCTCGGCACCATGTTGGGCGGTTACAACATCGGCAGCCTGATCGATCTTCTGGACGACGAAGAGCTCGGGGATACGGCAGTGACGCAACTGGGCCGCACGATTCTGGTATTCGACGCCTTCCACGACGTGGCAGAGAAAGCCAAGGCGGGCCATATTCGAGCCAAGGCTGTGATCTCGTCGTGGGCCCGCGCCCAATGGTTCACGGCCCGAGCCAAAGTACCCGAGTCGATCACCATGACCGTATTCAAGGTGAGGGGTGAGACCAACACAGACGACCTCTCCCCAGCCCAAGATGCCTGGTCACGTCCAGACATACCGTTGCACGCCTTGTCCATGCTCAAGAGTCCCCGCGACGGCATTCACTGCGCGCTGGAGCAGATCGCCGAGCTCAAGAAAAAAGGGCATACGGTTGCGTACGTCGGTGACGTAGTCGGCACCGGCTCCTCACGAAAGTCCGCCACCAACTCGGTGCTCTGGCATCTTGGTGAGGATATCCCACATCTTCCGAACAAGCGATCCGGTGGCGTGGTGTTGGGTGGAAAGATCGCACCGATCTTTTTCAACACCATGGAAGATTCCGGCGCGCTGCCCATCGAGTGCGACGTGGAGAAGCTCGCCACGGGCGATGTGGTGACGTTGTTCCCCTACGAAGGTGTGATCCGCAATGAGGCGGGCGAATCCATATCCGCCTTCACGCTCAAAACCGAAGTACTGCTCGACGAGGTGCAGGCAGGCGGACGGATCCCTCTGATCATCGGTCGCAGTCTCACCGCAAAGGCGCGCGATTTCCTTGAGCTTGGCCCCTCCGAAGCATTCCGGCTCCCGACTCGCCCCGCGGACACGGGCAAAGGATTCACGCTGGCACAAAAAATCGTCGGCCGTGCCTGTGGCGTGCCCGGCGTCCGCCCCGGGACCTACTGCGAGCCACGCATCTCCACGGTGGGGTCCCAAGACACCACCGGCCCCATGACGCGAGATGAACTCAAAGAGCTCGCCTGCCTCGGATTCACGGCCGACCTCGTGATGCAGTCCTTCTGTCATACCGCCGCCTACCCCAAGCCGGTAGACATCGCCTCCCAGCGCACGCTACCGGACTTCATCACCACACGCGGCGGCGTTTCGTTGCGACCGGGCGACGGCATCATCCATTCGTGGCTCAACCGTATGTTGCTCCCGGATCAAGTCGGCACGGGCGGCGACTCCCACACTCGTTTCCCGCTGGGCATCTCCTTTCCAGCCGGATCGGGACTCGTCGCGTTTGCGGCTGCCTTGGGGGTCACCCCCCTCGATATGCCCGAGTCGGTACTCGTGCGCTTCCACGGGGAGCTACAACCCGGTATCACGTTGCGCGACCTCGTTAACGCAATACCGTACGCGGCCCTGAAGAGCGGCGAACTTACGGTCGCCAAGAAGGGCAAGAAGAACATCTTTTCCGGACGGATTCTGGAGATCGAAGGCCTTCCGGACCTCAAGGTCGAGCAGGCCTTCGAGCTGTCTGACGCTACTGCAGAGCGCTCTGCAGCCGGCTGTACCATCCGTCTCGGCGAGGCGTCCGTGACCGAGTACCTCCATTCCAACATCGTCATGCTCCGTTGGATGATAGCGGAGGGCTATCACGACGCTCGAACGCTCGAGCGCCGCGCACGGGCGATGGAAGAGTGGTTGAAGCAACCTGAATTGCTACAACCAGATGATGATGCCGAGTACGCGAACGTGTTCGAGATCGACCTTCGCACCATCACAGAGCCTCTCCTAGCCTGCCCCAACGACCCGGACGACGTAAAACCACTCTCCGAGGTCGCTGGTACCGCGATCGATGAGGTCTTCATCGGCTCGTGCATGACCAACATCGGGCACTTCCGGGCCGCCGCGCATCTACTGGGGAAGCATGGAGAACCTGTGCCCACGCGTTTATGGGTCGCACCGCCTACCAAGATGGACCAGCACCAACTGATGGAAGAGGGAATGTACAACCTATTCGCGCTGGCCGGAGCGCGCACCGAAACACCGGGCTGTTCACTGTGCATGGGCAACCAAGCCCGCGTCGCCCCCGGGTCCACCGTCTTTTCCACCTCGACACGTAACTTCCCCAACCGATTGGGCAAGGGCGCGAACGTATATCTAGGCTCTGCCGAGCTGGCTGCCGTCTCTGCTATATTGGGAAAAATTCCGACCGCTAAGGAGTACAAACACTTCGCCGGGGAGTTGGGTGCAGCGGCACCGGAACTGTATCGGTATTTGAATTTCAATGAAATGGAGCGCTTTACCCAAGCGGCTTCCCACGCCAGTTTGCCGATGCTGCAGTAGGCAGGAGGCAGGAGGCACGGGAGGTCGACTGAGCCCAACGCCGCCCGTTCACCCGTGCCCCACGTTGGCTCATATATGAGCCAACAGACCCACATCGACGTGGTAGGTTGCGCGCTCCCATGCGCACCGCTTCACACCGCTACCTCGTCTCGATCTCCCTGCTTTCGGTCTGCCTCGGATCCGCGTGTTTCGAAGGGAACCTCGGATCCGGTGCCGGGGGCCCCGGTACGGGGACGGGAATCGGCTCGACCGAGGGTGATGGTAGTGGGGATGACGATAAAGATGGCGATGGCGACCCCGGCGGCGATGGCGATGAGGGTGGGGACGGCGACCCCGGCGGCGATGGCGATGAGGGTGGCGATGGCGACCCCGGCGGCGATGACGACCCCGGCGGCGATGGCGATGCGGGTGGCGACGGTGATGCGGGTGGCGACGGTGATGGCGAGGGCGATGAGGGTGGGGACGGCGACCCCGGCGGTGATGGCGATGAGGGTGGCGAGGGCGATGGCGGCGATGGCGGCGGTGATGGCGATGAGGGCGGGGACGGCGATGGCGGTGGCGACGGTGATGGCGATGTGCCAGTTTGCCCGAGCACCCACGAATGCGTGCCCAACGTGCCAACGGGCTGGTCGGGTCCAGTCGTCTACTACGATGGAGATTCCGCTCCGAGCTGCCCAGGAAAATACCCAAGCCGTCGCTTTCAAGGCAACACCGGACTGGACAAAGATGCCGCCCTTGACTGCGACTGCAGCTGCAGCCTCGACGACGGGAACGCCCGCTGCGGCAAACCATCGTTGCGAGAGTACCCGATCCCCCTCACCGACTGTACAGAATCGTCTCCCAGCGCGACTTCCATGTCGGTCGCGCCGCACTGCTACGCCCTACCCTCCGGATCATGGAGCTTCGCCATACGTGTCGACAACCCGGCAACGTGCAAGCCGACATCCATCGATCCGGTCGACCCACCGGTCATGTGGGACACCGACGTGGTCATCTGCGGATTGCCACAACTCGAAAACGGATGCGATACCGGTGAATCTTGCGCACCGGTGGCCCCTGCGGGCTTCACAGGTGACATCTGTATTCACCGGGCGGGCGCATTTGCTAGCTGTCTCGCTGGGTATTCAAAGGGTCCCTTCGTCGCGTACGACACCTTCGACGACCAACGTGAGTGCGAAGCTTGCCGATGCGATTCGACAGTGGTTCAGGAGTGCACAGCGAAGATCAGCGCGTTCTCTACGGCCGGCCCCATAGCGGCACCCTGCGTCGAACCGTCGTCGGTCTTCACCACCCTCGACATCTCCAGTGACGACGCATCCCCTCAATGTACAACGAACACGTTTTACGGATACCGATCGGCTGAAGTCACCAGCTGGAGCGCCACCCCCACAGTGTCCGGCAGTTGTGGCGCTCCGACGCAGGGAAACGCTACAAAAGGCGAAGCCATCGAGATCCGACCTCGCACAATCTGCTGCCGGTAGAACGTCTTCGACGCACCACCCGTGGTCACCCGCAGTGTGGACCCCCGCGCTTCGGGTCTCTCGTGCCCGATACAAGAACCATCCAGGCCAGGTGAGGCGCCGCTGCTCCCATCGCCTCCACCGCCTGAAGCACGCGAGGAACCCTAGGCTTGGGTGCTGGCCGCGAGGCTGCTGGCGCGCGCCCAAGCCCTGACGGTCGCCGCTTGCACTGTGTTTCGATATCGGGTGCTCGCAGACCCAGTATTTTCATCCGGAGAGACTCGCTGCACCCAACGACGCAACCAACGAGCCACCCACTTCTGGATATTTGTCGCATAGAGCCGAGCGCGCAGTGAGTTGGAGGCCGCCGTCGCGTTTGCTACTGCGCCACCATGCGACTTTTATGTAATCCAGATCGATAGCGCCCGCGCGTTCGGAAACATCGGACATTCGGCATTCTGCTCCTGTCGCCGCACAGCGGCTTGGGTACGCCATTATTCATCGATCCCACAAACGCCTGGCCTTCGGGTGATCCAGAAGTTAGCCGTTTCTGACATGATGAGCACATGGCGCGATTTAACAAGATCTCTGCTGGCTCCATTGTCGGTGCTCTCGTGGTTCTGCCCACCGTGGCCTACGGTCACAGCTACGAGCAACCGGTCGGCTCGATCGGTTCGACGGACAACACAACTCGCATCATCGGCGGACAAAAGGTGGCAACCTGCAACTGGGCCGCGACAGTCGACGTTAACGGTTGTACCGGCTCGCTGATCCACCCAAAAGTGGTCATGTCTGCAAAACACTGCGAGCTCGGGAACACCACCGTAAAATTTGGTGAACGCTCCAACAGTGCGGTGAAGCAAGTCAGCGCGTCTTGCACAGACGCAAACGACGGCACGGACTGGGCGTATTGCATCTTAAGCGAGGAGGTTACGGATGTGCCCATCGTGCCGGCGATGTTCGGCTGCGAAGTCGACATGTTGGCGAGTATGGTGGGCAAAGATGTCGTTGGGGCCGGCTTCGGCAAGACGAGCGCGAACGGCAACGACTACGGGACGAAATGGTGGGTGGCTACCCCCTACAACGGCATGGTCGGCGGGATGATTGACGCGGGGCACGCTCAGAAGGGGTGGTGCAACGGTGACTCCGGTGGGCCAGTGTTCGCCCATCTCATCGACGACGAAGGCAAGGACCAGGGCTGGCGCATGATGGGGCAGACGAGCGGAAAAGGAGCGGGGGGGTCGGTATGTGCCAGTAGCACGACGTTTTCCCTCGTTTGGGATGCCATTCCAACCATCGAACAAGATGAGGGCATTGACGTCACGCCCTGCTTTGACACCGACGGAACGTGGAACCCCGGGGAAGAGTGTACCGAATTCCCCACGGATCCCGGCAATGCAGGGGGCACCTGGCCCGCATGTAACGTGGGGCCTGTAACGGGTCCGATTACCACGTGTGGCGAGAACGGGGATGCCGGCGACGGGGATGCCGGCGACGGGGATGCCGGCGACGGGGATGCCGGCGACGGGGATACCGGCGATGGGGATGACGACGATGGGGATGACGACGATGGGGATGATGACGACGACAGTGACGACGACGACAGTGACGACGACGACAGTGACGACGACGGTGGCAGTGACGACGACGGTGACAGTGACGACGACGAGAGCAAGGCGGAGGATGCTGACGACGACGACAAGAGCGACGACGACGACGACGAGACTGATGATGATGACGCTGGTGATGGCGACGCTGGCGACGACGACGACGATGGCAACGACACCAGTGACCAGATCGACGACGGAGAGGAGGACGGCTGCGGCTGCAGTACGAATGTGGACAGCGACGACGCCCCGGCGGCGCTCGCTGGCATTCTCTTGGGCGGGCTGGCGCTCCGACGACGACGGGACCGTCCCTAGCCGTTCCATCCTCGCAACGGCACGCGACCGCTCTCCTATCTGACTGAGCGAGAAAGGCCGCCGGGCAGTCACCCCGGGCGGCCTTTTCTTGTGCTCCTCGCCAACCTCGCGTCGAATCACAACCAGCTATACGCCGTTGCACGGGTGTTACGGTGCCTGCCCCATGGTTGAGCATCTCGCCCCGACCCGCCCATACTCGCGCGCTCAACCTGCTGTTCACGCACGAAAAACTCCCCACTGCAGCCGACTCCGATTGCTACTGCTGACGGTCTGCCACCTCTACGCTTGCCGGCCAACAACGGACCTCACCGCACCCAGAACACCGTTTCGCACACAAGTACGCGCGGCGCCCCTGCCCACGGGTGGCACAGCCTCACCGACCTCTGCCCCGACGGCCTCGCCCGACCCGGTGTCCGCCGACCCGGTCGTCCAACGCATCATCAAGCTAAGTCGCTCCGACAGTCGCGTCCAGCAACACCTCCGCTACCTCACGAAGACCATTGGCCCGCGGCTGAGCTCATCGCACAACCTGATCCGCGCCGAACTGTGGGCGCGCGATCAGTTCGCCCGTTGGGGCCTCGAATCAGGCCTCGAGGAATGGGGCGAATTCGCGGTTGGCTTCGACCGCGGTCCTTCATCGGGTTCCATGCACAAAGATTCGCAACCATCCGGAACGGGAGCGATCGCACTCGAGTTCACGACCGACGCGTGGACTCCCGGAGTACCCGGCCCGACACGAGGGAGGGCTGTGCTGGCACCCACCACGCTCCGGGACGCGAGAGCCCGCATGAAGGCCAACACGAACACGTTCCGCGACGCCTGGCTGGTCTCCGTCCGTCACACTCACCGAAACGAGCACGACCACGCACACGAGCGCCAGCGCGGCGGATCGGCCAGCGAGACACCCGAACGCCTCGAAGAGTTTCTGCGGACAGCTGGCAGCTTGGGCTACGTGCGGGCCGACCGAGACACGAGGGGCGAGCTTGTCCACACCGAAGGCCACGCGACCACGTCTTGGACCAACCTGCCGAAGGACGTCCGCGTGAACCTTCGATCCGACCAGCACTCGGACCTCCTCCGTAGCCTTGAGGCGGGCATGGCTGTCGAGCTGGAGTTTAGCATCGACAATCGCTTTTTCCTCGGCCCAGTCAAACAGCACAACGTAATCGCAGATCTCGTGGGTACGGAGCGCCCCGAAGAGCTGGTGATCGTAGGTGGGCACCTCGACAGCTGGGACGGAGCGCAAGGCGCCGTGGACAACGCGACAGGCGTGGCCACAACCATGGAGGCGGCGCGCCTTTTGGTGGCCTCTGGAGCCAAGCCCAAGCGAACCATCCGCTTCATACTCTGGTCCGGAGAAGAGCAGGGCCTCTTGGGTTCCCGCGCCTACGTCGATCAAAACCCCGACATCTTGGAAAAAATAAGTGCGGTGTTCGTGCACGACGGCGGAACAAATTTCATTTCAGGACTCTCGGTAACGCCGGAAATGCTTCCGCAAATGCAACATGTGTTCTTTCCGGTGACAAAGCTCGATCCGGAGCGTATGCCCTTCCAGCTCTATGTCACGGAAGTTCTGAGGGGCGGAGGTAGCGATCATGCGCCGTTCATCGACGCCGGCGTTCCGGGCTTTTTCTGGGGCCAATCTGGCGAGTCGGTCTACCGCTGCATGCACCACACCCAACACGATAACTTCGCCGCCGCAGTCCCGGAATACCAACGACACTCCTCGGTGGTCGTAGCGATCGCAGCCTGGAATATTGCCAACTTGCCGGATTTGATCGACCGAACCGACTCGCTGCCCATTCGCCGTGGACAGATCGGCGCCACGCTCGAAGGTCTTACGGTGATAGATGTGCAGCGCGACGGACCGGCGGAAAGATCGGGATGGCGAGTGGGCGATATGATCGCAGAGATCAACGGAGAGGGTATGGAGAATCACCGTGATCTACGGCGAGTCCTCCGCAAGGAGTCCCCGCCAACGCGGGTGACCCTACGCAGAGGCAAGCGAACGCTAAGAACCGTTCTCGACGATTCCGACGACAACTTGGACCCCGCGCGGGAGCGGCGAATTCACCGACGACTGCGGCGATTCGGGCCCGATATCTTCGCGGGGCCACAACCCTCGCCCGATAGCCTCTTCGGTGATCCAGAGGCGAGCTGCAGGCCAGGTGCTGGCGCTCCGTAGCGATGATACCGCCCTTGCGGCTCACACCGCTCACACCGCTCACACCGCTCACGGCCAGGTCCGCAGATGGCGGCACCCTGTCCCCCTACAACACGCACGCCGCGAGTTTCTCCGATCCACCGCAACGCTCACTTCCCACACGCCTACTCGCACGAAAGCTCCATCGTCGTTTGGAACGTGAAGTTCGACTCGGTTGTGTGGCGCTCGGCGAAGAAAAGAGCAAGCGTATAGGTGTTCCCGGGAACGAGGCCCAAGGCGGCGGCGTGCTCGTCCAAGTTTACACTCTGAGTCTGGGCAGGATGCACGCCGCCGAGGTCGATGGCCAAGCGCCCATTGACGAACAGCCATAGGTCGTCGTCGCCGCTAAACACGAACGACTCGCCACCGCGGTAAGGGAACGAAAGATGCGTTTCCAAGGTAAAGTGATAATTGTGGGAGTTCCCCTCGTTTCCGTAGCCCTGTCCGTCGATGGGAAAGAATGCCGTGCTGCGATACTCCCACAGCCCCGGACTTATCTCCACCAGTGGCAGCTCAAGTGGGAGTGCAGTGTTGACGCCCTCGACATCCCTATACCATTGGTCGAAGTTTTCCACTGTCGTCGTCGTCGGCGTGCTCGGGCTCCCGGCGTACACCGGATTTCGGTCCTCGCCCAGTTGGGCGCCTACGATGCCCCTGTCCGTCCCCAATGCGGACTGAAAATCGGGATGAGCGATACGAAAATCTCGAACCGTGGCGTAGATGCTGCGATTCCCCGAGTTATCCTCTCCGCACGCGCACTCGCCTCCGTCTTCGACGTCGACACCTGATCCGGCCACAGACGAAGCGGCGATCGCATTCGCGTCGCAGCTTGCTACATCGCCGTCGAGCGAAGCGACCGGATAGCTCAGGGTCGCGCGATCGCTGGGATCGATATCCTCGCTCCCGTCTACCTTGATCTCGATCGTGAGCGAAGCGCTGTCACCTAGCGCGATGGGCGTACAGATGCCCACGACGTAGTTGCTCTTGGCGACCGCATCGACACGAAAGGCCACCTCGCCGAATGCTCGCCCTAGCTGGTCCGCGTCTTTGACGTGTACGAAGTTCTCCTCAGTAGAGGCCAGCTCTGCCAACTTGCGCTCGTCGTAGTTGCCGTCGATCCCGATGGCGTAAACGTTCAGCTCGGGGTGGCGCTGCAGTGCGTCCAGTGCCCTGCCGCGCATGATCTCTTCGTTTCCCGCCTCATGCGTGCCGTCGCTCATGATCACGACGAAACTCTCGGTAAGCTCGAGCCCGCAGTCATCCATTCCCCCTAGCATCTCGATAGCCGCAATGTAGGCTCCGTAGAGGTCCGTCGTGCCCAGACTTTCGGCTGCGCGTAGGGCTTCAAGCTCCGCTCGAAGCAGATCGAAGTCCACAGTGAAATCCGACACGATCCTGTGTGCCTCTGGCCGACCGAATACCGTCAGCGCCACGCGATGCTCTACGCCGGGGGCTGGCGTAATTTGCACGGCATCGAGATAGCGCAGCGCGCCGTCGATCAGCTGGTCGAGCACCCCCGAGTTGAACACAGACTCGGATAAATCGAGAGCGAGTACGGAGGAAAGCCCGTAGCTAGAAGGGACGGCTAACTCGGACACGCTCCCTCCCTCAAGCCCCTCACCGAACGCCTCCCCCTTCTCATCGTTGTACACCACGACAGCACCTGACGGCAGCTGACCTATCGGGTCCCCATTGCAATCAAGAACACGAAACTTGACGCGCAGTCCGGCAGGCGGGAGCACCGTGGGGTCGGAGATGCGGTCGATCTTGATACAGTCGAAGTCGAACGCAACGACCGAGCCGTCGTTGGAAGCGTGATCGCCAGCGGCGCCGCCACCCGTCACCTCCGCGCCACCGTCCGCGTCGGCTCCAGTAGACTGTGGCGTCTCCGGGTTACTCTGAGAAACGGGATCGTCGCCCGCGTCATGGCCAACAGCTCCCGTGAGGTCCATTCCCGACATCTCACAGCCGATGACGAAAAAAGGACTCAGGACACTGAGTAAGGTGTGGAAACGAGGGGAGGTGTGGACCATTGCGCGCACTCTCTGCGGAGACTTTGAGTGTATCGACAGTAAGTTTAATTACTTAACCGGCAATCTGCGCACCATTGTGTCCATGCGTGGTTCGCGCGATGCACGCGTTCGTTTCGCTCGCGCGGCGCCCTACCACACGTCGGCTCTGTCAGGCCCACGCAACGAAACCGTCCCAACTCGCGGAGCCTACGGGTGTTCACGTCCCTCTACGAGCCGAACAGGCCATCCCATACAGAAAATGTCGCTGCGAGCGCGTCGAAAGGCGCGGTAGCGTTGGAGGGCACGTCCCGGACGTGGACGCTCTCCCGATCGGTTCTCTCAAGATGCGCACAACATGCCTTCTCCTCACCCTGTCCTCCACCGCCGGCACGGTACTCGCGTGTGCGAGCGCCACCGAAAACGACGATGCCATGCAAGCCGTACCTGCCGGTGATGGGGATGGCGACGGCGACGGCGACGGCGATGGCGATGGCGATGACGACGTCGATGACGACGTCGATGACGATGACGACGACGACGACGACGACGACGACGACGACGACGACGACGACGACGACGACGACGACGACGGCGATGACGACGTCGATGACGACGTCGATGACGACGTCGATGACGACGTCGATGACGACGTCGATGACGATGACGATGACGATGACGATGACGACGACGACGGGGAAAGTGACATCGAAGATCTACCCATTGCCGAGTTCATGGCACCATCTTTCAACCCACCCGGAGGTCTGGCCGTAGGGGATGTCCCCCAGTTCATCGTCTTCGGGTTCGACGACAATCGTTTCACCGACGGAATGAAGTGGGTACTCGACACCTTCGAGCGATACAACAACCCCGAGGGGAACGGGAATCCCCGCACCTACGACGGACAGTCGGCAAAGGTGACCTTCTACTTCACGACAGACTCACTCGACGCCGGGGAGGTGAGCCTCGAAGAACAGTGGCTGCGAGTGAAACAAAACCGGCATGAGATCGGCAACCACACCCATACCCACCGGGAGTTGCAGGATACCGTTGCGTGGTCCTGGACGGACGAGACAGACACGTCCAATAAAATTCTGGCCGACCTATTCGGCATCGCGCCAACCGATATCCTCGGAATTCGCGCCCCCTTCTTGCAGCACGACATCGCGTTGTTCGACGCTATCGAGGCCACGCAGGGGCTCATCTACGACTGTTCTGTCACTCACATGCCGTCCGGCGACGACCATGAGGACTGGAAATTCAAACGCCATATCTGGCCCTATACCCTCGACAACGACTTCTATTATAACGTTGCGTTCACGACCTACGGGAGTCGCCCCGGAGTGTGGACCGTACCTGTGTACTCCATGCCGCGAGGCGCAACCAAGCCAGACCGCTACCAAACGGATACGAGCGGAAACTTCATGGCAGGCTTCGATTCCACCGCGTACGGCACCGTGATGATGTCCGCATCAGACTTTCTCAACTCGATGAAATGGGCCCTCGAGTTCCGCCTAGAGGAAGGCTCGAGCCGGGCCCCGTTCACGATCGGTGTCCACAGCGACACCTACTCCGCAGAGCATCACTCGTACGACGAGGTGGCGAGCCTCGAGGAGCGGCGGCGTGCCATTGTCGATTTCCTAGACTACGCCACTTCATTCCCAGAAGTACGCATTGTGTCCGCCAAGCAACTCCTTGGCTGGATGTCGGACCCCGTGCCCCTATAGCCTCGTCCTGGTATCACTTGGGTAGCTCTGCCGACACCGGAGGCGCCACGCCGCGAAAGCAAGCGACGAGATACCAGAGGATCGACAGGGAGCCCAAACTCAACCCGACGACAACGCCGGCATCAATAGCGCCGCGCCACGGCTGTGGCACGCCGCGCACGAGGACTACCAAGGTAGCCACCATCAGTAGAACGCCCCAGGCCACCACTTTGCCGCGACGCGTCGCGTGAAACAGTGACATGCAAAAGATCGGGGCGAAGAGCAGCCACCACCATCGAGACGCGGTCGCCAAAGCCAGCGCACGCGCGACCACCCGCGGCGAGAACCTGGTGTGGAAGCCGCGATAGCCCTCGGCGTACGCCATGAGCACCACGCTGACCACGTAGGCGAGCACGTGGCGGGGAGCGAGGCTGCCATCCCCGATCGGTGCGAACGCAAGCGGTGCGAGACGCACGATCGCTGAGGCCAGGATGGCGACCACGCCCAAGCTCCCCCACAACATGATCAGCGCCGCAGCGCGAGACGTCACGAGAGGTTGTTTGAGCGCAGCGCGTGATGGGGATGACGGGCGGGGCACGGCGGATCTTGGCCATCTTATGCTGGTTGATGCCGGCGCGGTGCAAGCAGCGTGCGCGACGCCCAGGCGGAGGAGAGCGTTTCGAATACGATGTTTCGCCTGCCCGATATGTTCCACGTCAGCCCCATGGGGCCCTCCACAAGGGGCCCCGAAGACAGGCTGTGGTACGCGGATGCTGGTAGCGATGTCGTCGTGCGAATCGCTCGCTCATCGTATCGCGTGGCGTGCGCGGCAGGCATGCCTCCGAGCGCACCGCAAACTCGCTCCCACGGTTCGCCATCGCATGCCGGCTTGCGTGGTTGTGCCCCCACGCTCTCCCGACCGCCCCACCTCTACCTGTTGTGCTGATAGGCTACATGCTGTTCGATGCTCACGCGCGTGGCCCTCACACTGCTCGGCACGCTGGTCGTGGTGCCCCCGATGGCCGGTCTTGCATGCGAGCAACCAACGCCTCCCGAGGATACGGCGCAGCCAGGCGACCCCGCGCCGGCACCCGCAGCGGGCGGTTCCCGGCACGGCGCGAGGGCACGCGTGGCGGCAGACGCCGCCACGCGTCAGCGACTGATCTTGGCCGGCGAACAATACAAGCGCTGGATCCCTGTGAGACCGTTCGTCGCCGCGGCCACCGTCCGCGGCGCACCGATAGACGACCAAGAAGCCATCGTGCTGACTACCGATGACCACGTGGGCGTCACCCAAGACGGTGGCAAAACGTGGGCGTTTAGCCCCCACCGCCACGCGAGGGTACGCGACGTCGCTGGCTACCCGGAGGGGCCCTACGTCGCCGCCGGTAGCTCAGGCTACGTCGCCATCTCCACCGATGGCGCCAACTGGCGAGACTTGCCTCGCTATACGACGGACGAACTGAGCAGTGTGGTAGCAGCGGACGCAGGCATTGTAGCGATCAGCAAGACAGGAGCCTTCGTTCACTACGAAAAAGACGGCAGCGCCGGCGTATCCGGGCGCCTACCCGGTAAGTTTCGCCCCACAGGTTTGCTCCTCCAATTCAACGGCGTATTGGTAGCGACCGGCCGTCAGGGCGCATATGCCAGCGGCGATGGACTCGAGTGGACGGCGCTCGAAAGCCGCGTACGCCTACCCGAGCCCAACACCGCGACGACACGGGCAGGCAGTTGCCGGCTAGGTAAGGTGGGTTCGCGCACTGGAGTCATTTGCGCAGTCGCGGGGGTCGCCCACGGCCTACCCGACGATCTCATCGCTATCCCCGGCCGCGGCTCGATCTCCGTCTCGCGCGACCAAGGCAAGACCTGGGATGTGTCTTCCTTGTCTCGCGAGGGCATCCGGCCGCGAACCGTCGTCGGCCACGCCAATGGACCACTTGTGGCGGTGGGACGCGAAGGCCTGATCGCCACGTCGAGTGACGACGGCCGTCATTGGATCGAAAGCCGGGTCAACGAAACGCGGGACTTCAGGGCCGCCCGAGTCGACGAGGATCGCATCGTGGTCGTGGGTGAGGGCGGCGCCATACTCTCTTCCACCGATCGCGGCCAAACCTGGCATACAGCCGACGTTTCGCCCAAATCGGACTACTACGCCATCGAGTACCACGACCCACACTACTACGCCTCGTCGCGCACCGGTGTGATCTCCAGTCGAGACGCCATCACCTGGCGCACAGCAGATCGCCGCCATCGGGCGACTCGAGCGAAAACACGTAGATGCAAGCGCCTACCCAGCGAGGGCCAACGATGCCGCTACTCCCGATCCTCCACCACCCCACGTGGACTGCCCGACATCCGAGGGCTCTTTTTCGACGGCGATCGCGGTCTAGCTGTGGGCGACTCGAGCTTGGTCGCCTACACCAAAGACGGCGGCTTCAGCTGGGAAATCAGCAATGGCTTCGGGCTGTCTCGTATTCGCGCCTTCGCGGCGCGCGGTCCAAACGTCCTCGTCACCGACGGCCGTCATATCGTCGTCTCCTCCGACGCGGGAGCGGTGTTCCAGCGAGCCACACGCCCCAGTGGCGCCGGAATTCGCGTGATGCACATCGCCACGGATGGAACGGCTTACGCCGCCGGCCGGGCCGCAACCTTGCTGCGCTCTCGAGACAAGCTCACCTGGGAGAAAGTGAGCACCTCAGCCCGCCGCTCCACCCACTACACCGCCATCTTCGAAGTCGGTGCACACCTCTACCTCGCAGGCGCGGAAGGGAGTTTGTGGAGGTCACAAGACGGCGAAATCTGGTCCGCCGTCAACCTGGGTTCCGGACCGAGAGTCCAGGCCATGGCCGGCGAAGGCGACATGGTCCTCGCGGTCACCATCGCGAAAAAACGCAGCGGCAACTTGATGTTGCGATCGGACGACGAGGGCCGCCATTTCTACCTGATGCGGGAGCTGAGCCATGCCGGCCCCGTCGACAACCTGAGCCTCACTGCCGATCTGCTTCGTTACCGCGATCGCGTGTCGTACGACTACGGAGCGTCGTGGATGCCCTCCACTGGCGCATACTGGCCGGGCGCCGTCCTGCTTCCCGACGACTCGGGATTGCGTCTGGCCCGCTTCTCCTCGACTCGAGCGGACGACCGCCTGTATATCGTAGGGGATCGCCCCGATCAGTGGTTGCTCATCGAAACTCCGGTGCGGGAGAACGCGCACCTCTCGTGTGAGCCCGCCTCCGGCTGCTGGTTGGTGGCCGCGCACGCCATCTACCGCGCGGGCCGGCCCCCGCCTCTTTCCGATACGCCCTGACAGCCGAGGTCCGTTGCCACCCTAACCTGGCTCTTCTTGGGGCTTCGTCCCGCCTCCCGCCGCGTTCCCTTCTTGACCCTGCCCCCCCCCGACACTGGTAAGCTGCGCCCGTGGCAGCCAAGGTCCGCTCTTTTGTCGTCGGAACCGCCGGTCATATCGACCACGGGAAGACCAGCCTTGTTCGGGCCCTGACGGGCCTGGATACGGACCGTTTACCCGAGGAGAAGAAACGGGGCATCACGATCGCTCTAGGTTTTGCCCCATGGCAGGTCGCCAAGGACCTCCAAGCCAGTATCATCGACGTACCCGGCCACGAGAGCTTCGTACGAACCATGGTAGCGGGGGCGGTGGGTATCGACGTTGTGATCTTCGTCATCTCGGCCGAAGACGGCGTCATGCCGCAGACTCGTGAGCACCTAAATATCTGCCGACTGCTGGGGATATCTCGGGGCGTCGTCACCCTCACAAAGGTCGATCTACTCGCCGACGATCCCGAGTCCATCGAGCTCGCCATCGACGACGTACGCGAATCGCTCGCCGACACCCCCTTCGCCGAGGCAGAGATCATCCCCACGAGCTCCACCACGGGCGCCGGCCTGCCACAGTTGCGGCGCGCAGTCACCAAGCTGATCCGTGAGATCCCACGGCGCGACAACCAAGGCACGGTAATCCTGCCCATCGACCGTGCATTCACCATCAAAGGCCACGGTACCGTGATCACAGGTACGCTGATGAACGGATCCATCGCAGTCGAAAAAAACGTAGGGATGCAGCTTGTGCAGGTCGGCAACGGGGGCGAGCGTCGGGAGCTCCGGGCCCGTGCCGCGCAGGTGCGTGGAGAGTCGACCGATCGTGTCACCGCGGGTAGCCGGACCGCCTTGAACTTGGGAGGCATTCCAGTGGCGGAGGTTTCTCGAGGCGACGTCATCACCGACGGAGCAGAGGTAATCTCTACCGACACCTTTCATGTGTACGCCGAACTGCTGAGCCATATCCAAGCCGCCTGGAAAACCGGCACAACCGTTCAGATCTGCGCAGGCACAGCCCACACCGTCGGCAGGCTCGACCCGCTCTCCAGCAGCAGCATGCCCACCGGTGGAGACGACGTAGTCATCTTGCCAGGCGACGCCGGTTTGGTCCGGATTCGCACCGAAACACCGATCCCGATCTGGCGCGGCGAACACGTGGTCCTGCGGTCGTTTAGCGGCAGTGAGGATGTGGTCAAGGCCCACGGGCTCACCATGGGCGGCGGGCGCGTGGTCGACCCGGAGCCCTCGCGCGGCCGAGGTCAACGCAAGCGTTGGATCAGCTTGGGGGAAACCCTCCGGAGTCAAGACCTTCGCGCTCAAGTCTTGGCTCTGGTGGCCGACGCATCCGCAACGGGCATGGACCGTGTGGCATTGCAGCGCCGGATCGGCCTGCACGAGTTGCGGAATATCCTCGATGGTCTGCAGGATCAGGTCCAACCCCTCGGCGACAAGCGCTACGTCGCCAAAGCTGAGGTCAATAGGCTCGGCGCAGAGGCCATCTCACTGGTCGACGAGTTCCACGCCAACAACCCCATGCAACCCGGACTTGGCCGCGCGGCGGTCGAGGGCATGCTGCCAGGCCGCGTCAGTGCCGAAGTGGCTTCGGCCGCCGTGGACCTATGCATCGCCAACGGCACACTGCGGGTGGCGGACGCAAGTGGGAACCTTGCGAGACCGGGCAAGGGTGTGCTCGATCGCGATGCGCTCCCGCCCACGCTGCGTTCGGTAGCAGAGTTTTACAAGTACAGGGGATCCAAGCCACCGACGCTCAAGGAGGTGAGCGCCGAATGCGGATTGCCGGCCAAGCAGACGCTCGAGGTTGTCGGCCTACTCCAGCGCGCCAAACTGTTGATCCGAGTCAGCGATGACCTCTCCTTCTTCGACGAAGCCCACGCGACGATCGTGCGGGAGATGGAGGCACATCTCACCGAACACGGCACCATCGATGTGCAAGCCATGAAGGAGATCACCGGCTTGTCGCGCAAATTCGTGGTCCCGCTGCTCGAGCATCTCGATCAGCTGGGTCTCACGCTGCGCAGGGGTGTCTATCGCGTACCAGGACCAAAATCCAACGTGCCACGGTGAGCTTGTAGAGCCGCCAGCAGATAAGCATCCTCTTCGGGCAACACGGTACGCAAATCGACCACCAACGCGTCTTCCTGCACCCTCCCCACCACCGGGAGCTCGCCGTTTCTGAGACGCTTGGCCACTTGATTGGGCCGCTGCGTCGCAACAACCACTCCGATACTCGGTACTGTATCTCCTGGCAACGAGCCCCCGCCGATGGTTCCCACCGTATCCACGATGCGTTCGGTCGACCATCCGAGTTGTCCCACCAATTTGGCCGCGCGCGCGCGCAGTTCCTCCACGGACACGGCGTTCATGCGGTGCAGCGGAAGGTCCGGCACATCCCCCGCCGCCGCGTGGCAGGCCAAGGTGGCGTGCAGCGCCGCGAGGGTCGTCTTATCCGGACGCAGCGCTCGGGCCATCGGGTGGCGTCGGCAGCGATGCACAAGCTCGGTCTCACCGGCCAAGATACCGGCCTGCGGTCCGCACAAGAGTTTGTCCCCACTACATGTGACCAAGCTGGCGCCCGCCTCCAAGTAAGCTGTGATCGTGGGCTCATGTTCAGGCAAGCCTCCCCCCAAAGACCCGCTACCGAGGTCGGCGATGAAGGGAACGCCGTAGCGGCGGGCGAGCTCGGATAATTCCCGCAGCCCGACTTGGCGCACGAATCCGACCTGGCTGAAGTTCGACTGATGAGCCCACAGCAACGCTGTTATCGGAGAGGACGCGGCCGCTCCTTCGAGTGCAGCTTCGTAGTCGCTAAGGTGTGTACGATTCGTACTCCCAACTTCTACTAGATTCACGCCACCGGCAGCGGCCATCTCGGCGATGCGGAATCCGTCGCCGATCTCGATCAGCTGACCGCGGGAGATGACCACGGATCCACCAGCGCCCAACGCCGTGCAAGCCAGCAGCAGGGCCGCAGCGCCATTGTTGACCACATGCGCGTCCTCGGCCCCAAGTAAGGCCGACAAGAACGGACGCAGCACTGCGAACCGGCTACCACGCTTTCCGGACACGAGGTCGATCTCGAGATCACAGGCACCGGCACTGTCGGTCATCGCCGCGATGGCTGCTGCACCCAACGGCGCGCGCCCAAGGTTGGTGTGCAAGAGCACACCGGTGGCGTTGATCACGCGTCGCGGGTGTGGACGCGTCCATGTGACCAGGACCGTAGCCACTCGCTCGGCCAGCTCAGCCGCGGTCGGCACGGTGGCGCAGGTACCCGCACGCACCTCTTCTCGGATCCGCGCCAGGGTCTGCTGCACGACATGGCGCACCAGTTTTCGTGACCAGCGGCCTCCCTGCACAAGGCAGGGCTGATCCAAGACATGGTCCACCTTCGGGAGCTGGGCGAGCAGAGACACGACGGGAACCTAACATAGCGCTGCGCCGGCCTACCCCCCTTCGAGCGAGCCCAAGACAGCCACGAACCATGCGAGGGACTGTCAGGCGAGCAGCGCGTATACGAGCGCGGCGAAGGCTGCCGCGACCAGCACGGGGATGGCCAGACTCGGTTGCTGCACAATGCGCGATACGGGGCGGCGCCGCGTGATGGTGATCTCTCCGGCATCGGCCAACGCTTGGGCAACCCGTGATCCGGGATGGTCGAGCCTGAGAACGATACCCCCCAGATCGATCTCGTCACCATCGTCGAGCTTCGTGCGCCCCTCATCGCTGTCGACGCGACGCCCGTGAACATACACGCCGTTCTTGCTGCCGAGATCGCTAAGGTACACGCCATCGAAATCCACATCGAGACGCACGTGGCGACGCGAGACGTCTACGCCCGACAGCCGCACACTTGCCCCGTCCCCTCGGCCGATCACCTGAACGCCCGGCCCAAGCGGATGCTCCCGGCCCTTTCGCGGCCCTGAGCACTCGATCAACACCGGTGCGGAATCGAGGACACGTGTTTCCATTGGTGGGCTGCTCTCGTGCTTTCCACACCATAGCCAACGATGAAGCCCCGAGCAAACCACACACATCAGTGGGAGAGAGGCGATCGTGACGGCCACAAGATCTCTTGTGGTTGCCAGCGACCCCGGGCGAAACACTGGTGGAACGGACGGTCGTATGCACCGCGAATCCACACCAAACCTCGCGTACGACGACGGCAGGCATCCAGCACCGCTCGGATACGAATCGGGTCGACGGCCGGGCACGGCCTGTCATCATATACATACTGCCCGCCATACACGAGGCGTTCCCGTAGCGGCTCTGCGAAGGTAGATGGCCCTTTGATTTGACGAATTACGCCCACGCCGAGCCCCGGCAATGTGGCCGACCAAGCCGTCGGTGACAGTTTGGCGCCCAGCAAGCAGGCTGGAGACACGTGGTCGCTCGACCGGGGCTCTCTCAGGAGAACGGCCTGAGTTCGCGCGCCTCCCACGGCGTAAAAGTCAGCGAGGGGCGAAACCGGGAGCTTGGGAGGCCACGAGATTGCGACCAGCAAGGCCCCCGCCACGATCCACGGCGGCCAATAAGGCTTCCACGACTCGAGTACGAAACGCCAGGCCACGAGCCGAAGCAAGAGCATCGCTAGAGCCACCGCCGCGACCCAGTTTGGATCCGCGCGCGGTAAACGATCGAGCACGGTCACCCAGTCGATGATCAAAGCGGCCGCCCAGGTCGCCGGAGCCAGGGCCACCTCGCCGAGCAAAGGCAGCAACAGCCACCCCAACATGGCGCAGGGCAATAGGCACAACGAGAACACCGGAACGGCGACCAGGTTAGCCAGGACAGCCCATGCGGAAAGCTGGCCAAAATGCAACCAGCACAACGGCGCGATGAACCACGTGATACGCCAGCTGAGTGCGACGACACCTCCCCCGGCCTCGGCTGTGACGAGCGCAAGCATCGCGGCCATCGACAAGTGAAAACCGGGGTCGGTCGCCCACTGGGGTTGCCAAGCCAACATGCCGGCCGCGGCGATCGCCAGCACGGTACGCCCGTGGCTCGGCCGGCCGAACATGGCGGAGGCGGCGAGTAGGGCGAACATGATGGCCGCACGCACGGCTGGAGCTTGGGCCCCGGTGATGCCCACGTACCCCATAAGCGGGAGCACGATGACGGCGAAGCGAACCGAGGCTGGGTGACCGATCAAGCCGCCGGCTCCGATCCCCCAACGCGACAACACCCCCACCAGCAACGCGATATGCAGGCCGCTCACCGCCAGGAGGTGGCCCAAACCGACGCGACGAAACGAGGTGACGAGACGCCTGGGCAGCGCAGACCGAAGACCGAGAACCGACGCGGCCACCAGCGCATTCGCCTCGTCTCCCCGCGCCCGCTGCCCTGCTTGTTCGCGCTGACGTGCCACCCATGCCCAGTAGCCCCCGGGTCCGCGCGCGCGCAGCCAAGCTCGCGGAGCACGCAACGACGCCACAGCATCGCCGTGTCGGTATCGCGTCTCGTGCGCAGCACCTGGATGCAACGCCCACTCCTGGGCGCGCAGATCGGCGGCACGCACCGCCAAGACGTCCCCCGACGCGACGCGGCACACCATCGACTCCACCGACAGACGAAATAGCGCGCCGCGTGGGTCACGAACGGTGACCACGCACAGCCGACCAGGTTTGCTCGCGCCAGTCACCTCGAATTCGATGAGCCCACTGCCGAAATCTCGACTCCCACGCGACCAAGAGTCATGGGGCTGCGACGCCACAGCTCGCAACCAGCCCGTCGAAGCCGCCAAGAGCACCACCGCCAGCGAGAACCGCCACCCCCGACGCCACGACGCCAGGCCGCAATCGGCCCCCCCGGCGCGTACGCGAACTTCAGGGACACACGCCACGACCCCGGCGCAGCCACAGCCCCCCGCCAGCACGAGAGCGAGGACACGCCACCCCGTGACATCGTAGGGCGTAAACGATCCCCACCCGATCCCCACGCTGAATCCGAGAGCGGTCAGTAGGGAACGCACATGCAGACCTGTCGACCCCAACGCGGTGTCGTTGCGCAACGAGAGGGTCGACTCCGCACTTCCACGCGCTCACCGAAAGCCCTAGACTAGGATCGAGCGGAGGCGCTGGGCAAACGCCGCCTCCAACAAAGGATTCCTGTGATTCTCACCAAGCTCTGGGCAGCTCTGCTTGCTTGCCTCGCTACCGCCTGCCTGGCGGGAATGTTTCTACTCTCGCTGCGCTCCTCCACCGGCTTCTCCGAGGCAGACGAGAAGGTTATCCGCGCTGTGACAGATGCTGGGCTGGCAGCGATCGCCGCCGACATCCAATCTTCGCCCGTGGGTCTCGGCGCTTCCATGCTCGGGGACAGCCGTCTCAAGGAGGCGATGGACGGCGCACTCGATCCGCGCTACCGCGGTCCCTCCCTCAGCGACGTTTTCTCCCAGGTGGCGAACGAGGGCATCCTGAGGGAACACGCGTCCATGAGCGTCGCCATCGTCGGCAAAGACGGCGCGATCGTTGCGAGAACTGGGCTCGAAGAGCGGCTCTTCGACGATCTGGTCCAAAGCAAGACATTTGGCGCGGCCCAAGCCGACCCGAAAGACACCCTGTACTCGGCCACCCTCGGCGGCACGCTCCACGCCGTCAAGGTCTCCCGACGCGATCTCACCACCTTGGAGCGCCGCCTGGTCTCGATCCAAGCCATCGACCTCGGCGGGGGGTCGTTCTTCCGCCGCGTACTCGGCACCTCCCATCCCGCGGGCCTCGTACGTTCGGGCCAGTTGTTGGGCGATGCTATCGGCGGAGCCAAGACCAGCGAGCTGACAGAGCTCGTGACGGCAAACATGAGCAACGTCCCCCCTCAAGGGGCAAGCCAAGTCTTCGTGGTCGGCGAGGGGTCCAACGCACGCATCGGCGCCATCGGTCGCGTTCCTGGACCGGCCGGAAAAGGAAACGACGCCACGATGTTCTCGGTGCTGTCTCTTACGACATCCGGCGCGCGACAGCACGATCTTGCCCAGGCTCTGAGTCGAGCGCACCAAGATGGGTTGGTTGCCCAACTCAACTGGATTCCCTTGACGGCTCTGCTCTTCGTTGCACTCGCCCTATGTTTCTATTTTCCCCATCTCGAGTGCACAGCTCCGCTACGTCGCATGACGGAAGAATTCGACAATCTCGCACAGGGCCGACAAGCGCAACTATACCAAGAGACCTATAATGGGGCTATCGGAGATCTGGCACGTACGGCGGTACGGGCCCACGCGAGCATGCGTGCTGGCGCTGAAACCGGCGAGTATGAAGGAGCAGACTACGGGTTCGCGGACGCCAACTACACGGCACCCAGTGCCCCGGCGGGCCACAGTGACACCGCATCCAATAGCGACCCGCTCCCAATCCCGCCACGTGAGAACCGACTGTCAGAAGGTATCGACCTACCCGATGCCGACGGCGACGCCATCATGGAGAGCAACGCAGTCGGCGAAATCGACCCTCCCCCGCCTCCCCACGCCACCGTAACCGACAACGATCCCGCGGTGGCTATCGACGACGCTGCCATCCCGTCGGCTCTCCTTTCGGATCCGACGCCGGACGACGCCGTGCTCGAGGAGTTCATGGGATCACTGGGCACGAAAGATCAACACCGTGCTGCCGCGACGACACCCAGCGAAAGCGGATTGGGTAGATTTCGCCCACCAGCCGAGATGAGAGGAACACGTGCCAAGGTCGAGCCCGGTCTTCCAGGCCCGACAGCGATGGACGGCGACGGAGCCAGGCCCCCGCACGAGACCTATCACAACGAACCCGGCCAAGAGTACGAAGATCGCCGCCAAAACTACTATCGCGAGGTGTACGAGCAATTTGTTCAAACCAAGGTCGTTTGCGGTGAGAACACCGACGGCTTCAGTTTCGACAAGTTTGCCCGCAAACTCGAACAAAACACGGAGACGTTGATGAAGCGAGACGACGCCGCGGATATCCGTTTCACGGTGTACATCAAAAACGGCTGCGCCGCCCTCAAGGCGCGCGTCATCAAGGCCTAAGCATGCGTCAGAAATGAGACCCCTACCGATCGCACAAATCGGCGAGCCCGTACTCCGGGCCCCTACAACGAACCTGCGTCGCAACGACCTGCTCCGCGACACATTTCAAGCTTTCATCGATCAGCTGATCGCTACCATGCGCCACGCGAGCGGTGCAGGGCTCGCCGCCAACCAGGTTAGCCGCTCCGTGAGCGTGTGTGTGATCGAAGTCGGTGACAACCCTCGCTACCCCTACAAGCCAAAAATCCCACTGACGGTCCTCGTCAACCCCCACCTCACGCCGGTGAGTGACGAGTCGTTCGACAACTACGAAGGCTGCCTCTCGGTCCCGAATTTGCGGGGCATCGTGCCTCGCTACGCCGAGGTCCGCGTCACTGGCTGGAATCGGCACGGCCACATCATCGACTGCGTGGTACGGGGGATCACAGCTGGGACCTTTCAACACGAAGTGGACCATCTGTCCGGGACACTATTCGTCGACCGGGTCGCCGACACTCGGACCCTGTGTACTTGGGATACGTTCACGCGCCACCACGAGGCCGCGTTCCGAGAGCGTGTACGTGGCATCGTGGCTCGCTACGGCTCGTAGCCGGGCGCGCCGGGTCACCCGGTTTGCGGCGGCTCTATGCGGCCGCCAACGGAGCCACACCGAGCTTGGCGAGAGCAGCGGTCACGGCGTCGGCACGCACGGGTTTGCAGATGTAATCCTCGGCCCCCTGGCGAAACGATCGAAACACGCTGGCCGACGACTGCTGCCCCGTAACCATGAGTATCTTCGCGGTGACCGAGCACTGGTAGCACCGATAGGCCTCCTCCCACCGCCGGATCCGGGCCAGTGTCTCGTTGCCATCGAGTCCGGGCATCGTGATGTCGAGCGTGATGAGACCGAATGGATGGATCTCCCCATGCGCAACTATAAACTTCCGGTACGCATCATCGCCCGTCTCCGCTAGATCGCACGCTCCGTACTTGGACAGAATGTTCCTCAGAATCGCACGACTGCTGGACTCGTCGTCAACAATAAGAATTCGCATGCTCGATCCGGTGCGGCTGCTCGAAGCGCCACTCCCCTCGCTGCACTTCGTCCGCTAGGAACCGCTTCTTGAAGCCCAACTTGAGACGCCGCCAGCTCCGAACGCGGCCCCGAAGGCTACGGGCCACGGTACGCCGCGTCGACGAACGCCTCGACATCGACAACATAGCCAATGCCTCCGTCGCCACGGACAAACGTGTGGTGTTCGCCCCCAAGCAAGTCCGCATCTGCCTCGACGCGGGCGACGAGCGCACGTGTGTGCCCCAACACCTCGGCCACTGGTACCACACAGCGACGAGACCGCGGGTCTTCAATCAAAAGCGCCACACGCGCGCACTCCTGGCCGTCGCACTCGCCCGCTCGCAAATGGGCCAGGGGGTAAACGCCATCCGCAACCGCCACCATATCCGGTTGATCTAATCCGTTGATCACCCGCACCGCGCTCCAGTCTCCAAACTTGAAAATCCCCTTCATCGGCACGAGGAAGACGACTTGGCCCACCCGGACCACCAATCCCTCCACGACCGGAGAACCGGCTTTGGGGATGTTCAAGACGAACTTCGTGCCTTTGCCCTCCTCACTGCTGGTCTCGATGCTTCCCCCGGCCTCCCGAACCGCTCGCGCGACCACGTTCATCCCCACGCCTCGACCCGAGAGGTCCGTGACCTTGTTCACGGTCGAAAACCCCTCGTCGAATATGAAATCCAGCACCCGAGACCGGCAGAGCCCGGCAGCCGCACCGCTTGCAACCAGCCCCAGCCTCACCGCCTTGGCCAAGACCGCCTCAGTATCGATGCCCTTGCCATCATCTACCAGGGTAAACGTTACGAAATCGTCGTTCTCTTCGATGCGCAGGCAAACCGTCGCTTTCTCCGGCTTGCCGACCTTTCTGCGGACATCGGCCGTCTCCACGCCATGGTCCACACTATTGCGGACCATGTGCACCAAAGAATCGCGAACACGGTCGAGAACCCGCCGATCGATACGCAGGTCCTTTCCCTCGACAACGAACGCTATCCACTTGTCCTGAACCCGACAGACGTCGCGCACGATCCGGTCCAGAGGGCGAGTCAGCTGGCTGACCGCCACTTTCTGGATATCGAGCATCTGCTCGTACAACTCGTTGGTGGCCGAATCAAACGCGCCACTTATCTCTCGCAACTCGCTGCCGATCCCGGCGTTGTCCAGCGCGTTATATTGCTGCGTGATCCGGTCCAATCGAGCTGTCAAGTGGAACAAATCGCCGGCAAGCGCCACCAGACCGCGAATGTTCTTCGACTTGACCCGAAAACTCTCGTTTTCCGAGATCGTAGACGATGCCACGGACTCGCGCTCAACCCCAGGCGACCTCCCCCGACTCGCCACCGGGTTCGCCACCGAGTTCGGCATCACGTTCGCTGCCCGCTCCTTTTCGCCATTTGGCGACCCATCGTCGCCAGGGCATTCCCCCTCCGGGGGCGTGCGCCCCTCACCACCGGACGAGGCGCAATGGTCCGAAAAACGCACAAGAAAAGTCGCTCGCGCGTCGGCGTAGTCATCACCATCGACATCGATCTGGGAGCCGTCGAGCAGTCCGACCGCCAGATCGACGCCTTGCTGGATCAACTGGAGCTGAGCGCGCGACACTGCCGTTTGTACGGTGAGCAACTCCGAGAGGATATCCTCCACCCGATGCGCAAACTCGCTCAGTTCGTGCATATCGACCATCGAGGCGTTCCCCTTGACCGAATGGAAGCAACGAAAAAGCGCATCCAGCGGCGCAAGATCGGTCGGGTCGGCCTCGAGTCGTGCCAGCTCGCCCATCACGCTCTCGAGCGCTTCGATACCTTCGCTCACGACGGCGTCGACGATATCGCTGTCTTCAGTGGACTCGAGCATGGCAAACGTCGTGGGTGTCGGTGTTCCCTCGGGGCACGGTCAACTCCGCATTTCAACTCGCGTTGGCCTGATCTCCACTCAACCCATCCTCATCCGCGTCGGCGACAGAAATGGAACAAAATCCGCATCCCGCGATCTCCCCCCCCTCATGCAGCGGCCACACGCTCCCCCGCTGCGGGCAACAATCTCCATCCGGACCACTGTGATGGAGGAATGTTGAGCTCTCGCCCTCCGACGCGAGGGAGAGCGCGCGTCGCAACGCAGGCCGATCCGCTGCGAGAAACAACTCTGTGAGCTCCGCGCCTTCACATAGACGCCACTGCTCTGCACCAGCCCGATTCACTCCGCGAACCCGCCCCCGCAGATCAGTCGCCACCAACAGCCCCGGGAAATGTTCGACCGCGGCCGGCAATGAAATCCCGCCTGCCACAGCCGTTCCACGCCTCGCAAGGCTCCGTCGCCTGACGATCCGTTCACCCGATAGCATCAATAACACCCGCAACGCGGGTACAGAGATCGGCTTGAGGATATAGTCGTCGGCACCCGCTTCGATGGCGTTCGCGGTTTCTGGCGCCCCGTAGACTCCGGTACTGAGTACAATGAACACATCCGCACCCCCAGGGAGCGCTCGAATACGCTGTATCGCCTCCACGCCGTCCATCTCGGGCATGCGCCAATCAGTGAGGACGAGATCCGGCGAGACCTCGCTAAAGCGCTCAACCAGCGCCTTGCCGTCGTTGACCGAGACAACCTCATGCCCCAGCAGGGCGATCGCCCGATTCAGGATGCGCCGCGTCGTCGCGTCGTCATCGGCAATGAGTAACTTGAGTTTCACCGGCAGTCTCCGTCACACATGGGCGTATGCGCTCCGAGTCTTCCCGACTCCGAAAGCCCCGGCTTCCCGGGCTCCCTCCCGGCGTCCCTCGCTGGGGCACGCGCGTCTCTTTCGCGGGAAAGCAGAGCACGAACAACGATAAGAGCTTTTCGTCGCCCGGGCTAGCCCCGCTGTGGCACTCTTTGAGCGCGGCCGACGTTCGCGGTGACAATGTCCGCGGGGAAGCTCGTGCTTCCGAGGGCATGGGTGGCCTCCGAACCTGGCAACGTGACGCATATTGAGCGTGCGATCGGCCCAGCATGACATGCCCGAGACCCTGTCGTAGCACCCTCTCGCTCACTCCGGCTCGGCTTCGTGACCCGCCGCCGCGACGGTGGCCCAGCCCGGCGGCCGACGATCCGGTTCCTATTGGGTATGACGCCGCGTTCGCGTCGACTTACAACTGCGGAGCGATCAGCCATCCGTCACGCGTTCCGATGAAACAACGGCCGAAGTGGCCCGCATTGGAGGCTTCAGAAGTTTCTCTGTAGTCGATTCAAGGTACGTCCCCAAGCCCCCCATGACCTCTGCAGGAAACACCCCCGAAAAGTATGGCGCACCGCAGCTCGATGAAGAGATGCGCGCTATACTGCAGGATTTCTTGGTGGAGTGTCGCGAGACGATGGCGGAGGTCGAACCGCTCATCGTCCAGCTAGAGGCGGGCGGGAAGGGTAGCGAAAATCAGTCGACCATCGCGGTCATCTTCCGCCTCTTTCACTCCATGAAAGGATCTGCTGGATTCATCGGCCTTGGCAACATCGAACGGGTCACCCACGCCGCAGAGTCGATTCTAGACCTCCTGCGCCGCGATCCGCAGCTCCTCACGCCGAGTCACGTCGACACACTGTGTAGCGTCCTCGATTTCACGACACAACTGATCGAGGCGGTCGAACGTGACTCCACCGATGCGGCCCTAGGAAAAGAGTCGGACGCGGCAGTCGGAAAGCTTGAGGCCTCGCTCCAAGAACTCGTCCACCCTGTCTCCAATGGTGGACTTCGCGATCTGGACGACAACGACAACGACAACGACAACGACGACGACGACGACGACGACGACAACGACGACGACAACGACAACGACGTGGGTCCCAGCGTGGACGTGCCTCCCGAGATGGTCGAGAAGTTCGCTTCCGAGGCCGCCGAACAGCTCGACTCCCTCGAGGCATTGCTGTTGCGCTTCGAGGGCGAGCCGGACGACGACAGCGTCGTCGCGGAGGCGTTCCGCGAGATCCACAGCTTCAAGGGAAATTGTGGCTTTCTAGCTCTCGCGCACCTCGAGAAGGTGTCTCACCTCATGGAGGACATTCTCGACCAGCTCAAGACGGCCAAACGGGACACCTCCGGTGCGGCGGTGTCTGTCCTCCTTCGGGGGGTCGATATTTTGCGCCGCACGGTCACGAACCTGCAAGACACCAAAGGCCGCATCCCCGAACGCAAGGAGATTCAACGCGCACTCCGGCGTGCCATGCGTCAGCAGCGACAATTGGCCACACCTACGAGTCCTGACGATCTCACGAGGCTCGGCGAATGGCTGCTCCACAGCGGGCGCATGCGACCCGAGGAACTGGCGAAAATACTCGCGGAGCGGCCCCCTTCGATCGACGCGCCGCCGCGCTCGATCCTCGCGTTCGGATCAACGAATGTCGACGATACGCAAGACGCAATCGAGGAAAACAACAACGGCAACGGCGACGACGACAACGACGACAACGACAACGACAACGACGACAACAACAGCGACGAGGACACGCCGTACCCGAGCCCACCTATCTCCCCACAAGCTGCCACCAAAGCGAACGTGGGAAATCCGTCGCGCTCGGCGAAATACATTCGCGTGGAGGTGGACAAGCTCGACACGCTGCTCAACCAAGTCGGCGAGCTCATCAGCGCCGCAGCTTCCATCAGCCATCACCCTGACCTGGAAAACCTGGATCTCGAGTGTTTCGATCAGGCCACTGGGCACCTCAATAGGATCACCAGCAGTTTACACGACACCTCGATGGCCATGCGAATGGTCCCCCTCGCGGGCACGTTCCGCAAAATGCTGCGCGTCGTTCGAGATGTGTCCCGGAAAGTCGGAAAACGTGTCGAATTGGACATCGGCGGAGAACACACGGAGGTCGACAAGACCGTCATCGAATCCATCGCAGATCCCCTCGTTCACATTGTGCGCAACGCTGTGGACCACGGCATCGAATCCCCCGAGGCTCGCCGCTTGGCAGGTAAACCAGAAATCGGCCACGTTCGCCTCCGCGCCAAACACCAAGGCGGCGAGGTGTGGCTCGAAGTCGCAGACGACGGTGCTGGTATCGACCCGGCTGTAATTCTCGAAAAAGCCGTGTCTCGCGGCCTGGTGCCCCCGCATCAAGATCTCTCCAAGGAACAGGTATTCCAACTGTTGTTCGAGCCCGGCTTTTCGACTGCCTCCGCGGTGACCGACATCTCGGGTCGAGGTGTCGGCATGGACGTGGTCAGAAGGAATGTCGAGGCGATTCGGGGCCGTGTGGAGATCAAGAGCCGCCTCGGCCACGGGACCACCTTCACCGTACGTTTGCCACTGACGCTGGCCATCATTGATGCCATGCTCCTTCGCATCGGTGGGTCGGTATGCGCTCTCCCGCTCACATCGGTGCACGAGTCCTTCCGGCCCGCAGCAGACCAGGTTTTCCAGCTCCCGGATGCCAGTCAGATGGTGAAGATTCGCGGGCGCCTATTCCCGATCCGTCGCCTCGCCCACATCTATGGCTCCGCATGGCAGGGCGATCCGGGTGAAGGCGGAATGCTGGTCCTCGTCGAGGACCAGGGCTCCGTTTTCTGCCTCGGTGCCGACGAAATCATCGGCCAAAGACAGATCGTGATCAAACCACTGGACAAGTACCTCAAGGAAATTCGTGGAATATCCGGCTGTTCGATCCTCGGCACTGACGACATCTGTTTGATTCTCGATGTCGCGAGCCTTGGCCGCGGCACAGACCCGACCACCTCATCCACCGTTGATCAGACAGAGACGTCGACCAAGCTCGGGCTCGCAGCCTAGAAGGATCTCCCATGAGCACCCGACTCGTGCAAATAGGACAGCTGGTTGTCTCCGCGGACCCCCAGGAAAAGCTCAAGAGTGTGGGCCTCGGTTCCTGTGTCGCGGTCATCGTCATGGATGCGGTGCGCAACGTGGTTGCGATGGCCCACGTGGTGCTACCCCGATCGAGCGCGAGCGACCCGGGACGTGAAAAACCCCCCGCCTATTACGCCGATAAGGCCATCCCCGAACTCCTGCGAAGAATGGCGATTCACGGTTCCTCTCCGAAGACCGGACCCCTCTCCGTTAAGCTGACCGGCGGCGCCTCCCTCGCCGGCCAAACTTCAACATTCAACATTGGGAAGCGGAATATCTTGGCAGTCAAACGCTGCCTGTGGCGCCATGGTCTCACCCCCATCGCCGAGGATGTGGGAGGGACGGACGCACGCACCGTGACCGCAGAGGTGGCAAGCCAGCGAGTCGTGATCAGTACCCCATACAAGGAACCAGCAGACCTATGACCATCGCCGCAGCCACGCATCCCAGCATTACGTCGGTCCTGGTCGTCGACGATTCGGCGTTTGCTCGCCACGGCGCGATCCTCTGCCTTCGTTCCGCCGGCCTAGCGAACGCGCATTTCGTCGAAGCTGGGAACGGCCACGAAGCGCTCACCGCCCTCAAGCGGGAGCACATCGACCTCGTTGTCACCGACATGAATATGCCCGAGATGAATGGGGCCGAGTTACTCGACCGTATCAAGTCGGACGAACGAGTATCCGGCGTGGCGGTCTTGGTCGTGAGCAGCAGCATCAGTACGGCGATGGAAACAGACTTGCGAAGCAAGGGCGCCAAGGCCGTCGCCCGCAAGCCCCTCTCCGGCGCCGCCACCATGATCCTACTCAAATCCCTCGTAGAGGAAGTCTAGTCCATGCGCCCTAGCACAGAGATCGCGCTCATCGCACTCCACGAACTCGTACCTCAGATACTCGAGGAAATGTTCTTCGCCGAAGCAGAGGCGATCGACGACGTTTTCGACTGGTCCGCGAACAACGCTATCTTCTCTCGCATTTCGTTGCACGAGCCGCTGGAGGCCGATCTCATTGTCTCGGTCCCCACAGATCTAGCCCACGAGTTCAGCGAAACCCTGACAAGCGATATCAAGAGCGGCGACTCACAACTGAAGGACATCGTGGGTGAACTCCTCAACACGCTCGCAGGCCGCCTCCAGGTGGCGCTTGCCCGCGACGACGAGGCCTGCGCCGTGGGTCTCCCAGAGACCACCAAGGCCTCGAACTTCATCCTCGACGAGGCCGCCTTTCACCAGACCTTCGCCGCGAACGAGCTCACTCTTGGCGTCGCGTTGGCCCCAAAGCGTAGCGCATAGCTCCACAGCGCGGTCGGTCCCGAACAGCACCTCCAACCACACCAAAGCATCATTGCGGAGTCAAAATCATGGAAGTAGCCCAGGCCCAAAGCGCCGACGAGAACGTCGACGAGAACGAAGATACTCAAGCGGGAAAATATCTGACATTTGTTCTCGAAGGCCAGTCGTACGGCCTCGAGATCAAACATGTCACAGAGATCATCGGGCTCCAAAAAATAACTAAGATCCCTGATGTACCAGACTTCATCAAAGGCATCATCAATCTGCGCGGCAAGGTCATCCCGATAATGGACGTACGATGTCGCTTTCGTATGCCCCCACGCGACTACGATGAACGAACCTGTATCATTGTGATCCAGGTCCGCGATTCGGCAGTGGGTCTGTTGGTCGACACAGTTTCCGAAGTTCTCGATATTGCTGACAACCAAATCGAGCCGCCCCCGAACGTAGGGAGCGAAACTGGGGGCGGGTTCATGAAAGGCGTCGGAAAAACGGAAAAATCCGTCAAGCTATTGCTCGACGCCGAACGATTGCTCTACGGCGAAGAACTTGAAAAACTTGAGTCGTCCATCGCGGCGTAGAGGGAGATCAACGAATGAGTACCACATCCAATCCAATAGCCGACGCCCCAACCCTGGAAGTAGAAGTCCTCGAATCTAGTTTCGCCAAGCTCGCCCCTCACGCGGATGAACTGGTCCGCCGATTCTACGAAGAGCTATTCGAGCGCCATCCAACTGTCAAGCCACTATTCGTCGGTGTGTCTATGCCAAAACAGAGGCAGCATCTCAAAGCTGCTTTGATTCTGGTCGTCGAAAACCTGCGCAACCCAGGGACCCTCAAACATGCGCTGCACGAGCTCGGTGCCCGCCATGTCGCCTACGGCGCTGTGGATGCACACTATCCAGCGGTCACGGAGGTACTTCTCGACGTCATGAAAGAAGTCGCGGGAAGGTCATGGACCAAAAAAGTTCACTCGGCTTGGGCCGACGCACTAACAATTGTTACCAACATCATGCTCGAGGGAGCCTCCCAGAACCCAGCTGCCACCAAGGAACACGACATGACCGACGCAAGGAGTCACGAACTCTTCAGGAACCTTCCCATCGCCGCCTTCACTCTCTCTGAAAAAGGCACAATCGAGTCGTGGAACGACGCCGCAGCCGAACTGACCGGGCGGTCCGCTGCGGAAGTCGTCGGAAAACGCAGCGGACGCGCGCTCACTGGAAAGCGCGGACAAACGCCAGCGGACGACGCGCTGGCTGAACCTGAGGCGATCACGGAAGCGTTCACACTCCACGATGCCTCGGGTCAAAGACATGATGTTCAACTACGCGCCACCCCGATCCTCGACGCGGACGGTGAAGCGCGGGGTGCCTCGGTGGTACTTCTCACCGGCGCAACCTCTACCGAATCCAGGCGAGATGGGCGTTTGGTACAGGCCGTCACGGGCGCCGGCACGGCGTTCATCCTGATCGACCGCAACTTCGTCGTCACCTACGCCAACGCGAGCTCCATCGCACTACTTGAACAGCATAGCGCTACCTTCCGGGAAAAATTTTCGGGCTTCGAAGCGAACAAGCTCATCGGCACCTGCATCGACGGATTCCACCGTGATCCAGGACGGGTTCGACGTTTACTGAACGATACCGGCAATCTTCCCCATACCGCTGATGTCGAAGTCCAGCACCTCACGTTCGAGCTCAACGTATCCGCGATTTCCGACCCACAAGGGGAGTTGGTCGGCCATTGCTTGGAATGGAAGGACGTCACGCGAGTCCGAAAAGATGCTCTCGCCGGCAATCGACTGGGCTCGATCATCGAGGGCTGCCAGGCCATGTTCAACATCGTCGATGAGGATATGTGCATCACCTATGTCAACCCTGGGCTGCTCGCCATGCTGCGGCGTTACGAAGCGGAGATCCGCACAACCTTCCCGGACTTCTCGGTCGAAACCCTCGTCGGTTCCTGCGTGGACCGGTTCCACCGCAACCCGGCGCATCAACGCGGGATTGTGGCCGACGAATCCCGGCTGCCCTTCATCACGGAAATCAGGGTCGGAACACTCGAGTTCGGACTGACCGCGTGTGCCTTGCGAGACGGAGATGGCAATCGCATCGGCACGGGGCTGGAATGGATCGACTACAATGAACGCGCCAAGTATGCTGGGCAGGTTTCCCAGCTGCTGAACGCCTGCGAAGAAGGACGCCTGAGCGAACGTGGCGATACGACTCAACTCGACGCCATCTATGCGCCCATGATGGGCAATATCAACGAGATGCTGGACAAACTTCTGGCCCCTGTCGAGGTGCTCAAACGGCACTTGGGCCGGGTCGCCGAAGGGGACCTAACCGCGTATATCCGCGAGGACTACTCGGGTGACCACGCGGCATCACGAGACGCGCTCAACAACTCTCTCGACGCGCTCAACACGACTCTGGGCCAGGTCAATCAGGTGGCAGAGTCGGTGGGTTCGGGTAGCCAAGAGGTCTCGGATTCGAGCAACGCCCTGTCGCAGGGCGCAACAGAGCAAGCGTCGTCTCTCCAACAAATCACAGAAACGATGCGTACGCTCACGGACCAAACCACGCAAAACGCGGAGAACGCCACCACGGCGAACGAGCTGTCCAACGACGCGCGCGGGGTGGCCTCCCAAGGAGATGAGATGATGAAAACCATGGTCACCGCCATGGGGGACATCGACGAGTCGAGTCAGAGTATCCGCAAGATCATCAAGGTCATCGATGAGATCGCCTTCCAGACCAACCTTCTCGCACTCAACGCCGCGGTGGAAGCGGCAAGGGCGGGCGTGCACGGGAAAGGATTCGCGGTGGTCGCCGAGGAAGTCCGCAGCCTAGCGGCACGGTCGGCCAACGCCGCCAAGGAGACGACCGAGATGATCGAAGATTCGATCAAGAAAGTGGACCAGGGTGCAAATATAGCAGAACAAACGGCTTCGGCGCTGACCAAGATTGTCGTCGGTGTGGGCAAGGTGACGGACTTGGTCGCAGAGATCGCCGCTGCCAGCAATGAACAGGCTAAGGGCATCAGCGAGATCAACACGGCCTTGTCCCAAGTAGATAAGGTCACCCAGACCAACACGGCCAGCGCCGAGGAAAGCGCGGCGGCCTCCCAGGAGCTGTCGCGTCAGGCGAAGGAGCTCGTCGACCGGCTGGGGAGTTTTACCCTGGCCGAGGCCCAGGGAGGGGACGCGCCAACAGGCATCACGCCGGAGATGATGGTCGCACTGCAGCGTATGATGGTGCAACAAGGATACACCCCTCTTTCCGTCGCCACGAACCCGCGCAATGGCGCGAGAGCGGCTCCCCCCGTTGCGTCGGTCTCCGGTGGCACACCCCAGAATCTAGACCCCGCGAGCATCATCGCACTCGACGACAGCGAGTTCGGTAAGTACTAGGCACTCGAACCGGCGGAGGAGTTGACCAGAGCCATTCTTCGTCTTGGCTACCTCCTGCCCCCATACTCTTTGGAATCGCATGTCCGCCTCCCCAGCACGTCACCTCGTCCCCCCTACAGACAGTGTTCTTAGCGACGCCGAGTTCGACCTTGTCCGAAGCCTCATCTACGACACCTTCGGGATCGCACTCAATGACACGAAACGGTCCCTCGTGGTTGGGCGCCTCTACGCCGTGCTCCAGCGCGAGGGCATTGCTTCCTTCGACGACTACATTCGCAGGGTGCGGCAGGACAAGAGCGGAGGACTACTCTCGGAGCTCGTCAACCGCATTTCGACGAACCACACTTTTTTCAACCGAGAGAGAATCCATTTTGACTATCTACGCGCCACAGCACTCAAAGACGTGATCGGTCGACGAGAGGCCATGCGTTCCAAGGAATTGCGGGTATGGTGCGCAGCCAGCTCGTACGGGCATGAGGCCTACATGCTGGCGATGATCATGCGGGAATCGATAGGCGTGGACTATCCCAGTTGGAGTGCCGGGCTTCTCGCCACTGACATCAATGACGACGTACTCCATGTTGCGAAACGAGGCGTCTACCCCGAGCGCGAGGTAGAGGAACTCCCAACCGAACTGCGACGCAAGTATTTCACCAAGCGTTCCGACGGCGATCACGAAGTAAGCACTGGATTGCGCGATGACGTGACGTTCAGGCGCTTCAATCTCATGAACCGCCGTTTCCCCTTCAAGCAACCCTTCGACATCATTTTCTGCCGGAACGTCATGATATATTTCGACGTCGCTACGAAGGCCGAGCTGGCCGCAAAGCTGTTCGAATTCACGAATCCAGGCGGCTACCTATTTGTCGGCGCGGCGGAATCTCTGCCCACGGACGCCAACCCCTACACCAAGATATCGCCAGGCGTATACAGGAAGAAGGGCGCGGCGCAGCCGGGAGCCCGGGTGATCCGCATATGATCCGTGTCCTCATCGTAGACGACTCGGCGCTCGTGCGGCAGATCCTAAGCGACGGTCTGTCGAAGGTTGATGATATCGAGATCGTGGGTGCCGCTCGAGATCCCTACGAGGCACGAGATCTCATCGTCCAGACCAATCCTGACGTCATTACGCTCGATGTCGAAATGCCAAAAATGGACGGCGTAGAGTTCTTGCGCCGACTCATGCCCCAATACCCGACTCCTGTGGTGATGGTGAGTTCGTTGACCCCGAAGGGCGCCCAGATTGCCGTTCAGGCGCTAGAGGCGGGCGCGGTGGACCTCGTGCTCAAACCTACTACGAATCTCAGGCACGGGCTAAAGTCGATGCTCGTGGAGCTCACGACGAAAATTCGCATCGCCGCCACCGCCAATGTGAGTGCCTGGAAGAACCGGGGCGTGCGCAGCGGAAGAGCGGTTGCTCGGAGCAGCAGCGGGGCACTGGCGGTCTCGACAGACAAGGTCATCGTCATCGGAGCTTCGACGGGGGGAACCGAGGCGATTCGCTCCGTGATCTCGAACCTACCTATCACCTGCCCCGGCGTGGTCATCGTGCAACACATGCCGGTGGGGTTCACGAAAATTTACGCAGACAGTCTAAACAAGGAAGTACGCCTGCACGTCAAGCAGGCCGCCACTGGCGACCGAGTACTACCTGGGAGGGTATTCATCGCAGCGGGCGATGAACATATGCGCATATTGAGGTCCGGTGGGCACTACCTACTGCGCTGCGAGGGCGGCGACAAGGTCTGCGGCCACCGTCCCTCGGTAGAGGTTCTGATGCAAAGTGCAGCCAAGTGCCTCGGTTCGAACGCGATTGCCGTCATGCTCACCGGAATGGGCCGGGACGGTGCGGACGGCATGCTAGCGATGCGCACAGCAGGAGCGCGCACGTTCGCGCAGGACGAAGCCAGTTGCGTGGTGTTCGGCATGCCCAACGAAGCGCACAAAAATGGGGGCGCTGAGAAGCTCGTACCGCTCGGTGAAATTCCAGCTCGCATCATGGGGGCGCTCTCGAAGATGGCAGCCTAGACGGGCCTTCGGTTCATGCCTTCACGGCTCGGAGCAGCTTTGTCGTCACGCTAGGTATTCCGCCCGCCGGAAGCTTCGTAGCCGTCGCCCACGCATGACCGTCAATCTTCGCGCGCGGCGGCTCGAGCAAACGCACGCGCCAGGGTGTCAGCTGCCATATCCGATGGGTGAACACGTGCTTCAGAGGCGGGCAGGCGGCGGCGTCAAGTTCGATCTCCGCTCCAGTGAGTGCAGCGAGCCGCGCCAGGTCGGGGCGGCTCGCTCGAACCCCACGGAGCATCAAGGGTAGACACCACATGCCGGCAAGCAAGCCCTCGGCTGGGCGCCGATACAGTAGTGTCCGCCCGCCCCAACATAAAGCGAGAGCCCACAAATGCTCCGTTGGAGAGGGAGTCCGGCGCCGCGGAGCAGGAATCTGATCGGTCAAATCATCGGCCTGGGCTCGGCACAGATCGCGCACCGGACACGCAAGACAGTTGGGTGCCCTCGGTGTGCAGACCGTCGCGCCCAGCTCCATCAGAGACTGGGCCAAGACCCGGGGGGTCCCCTCGGCAAGAATCGCTCGCGTTTTTTCCCAGTGGTGACTCGCCTTCGCCTGCTGCTGCGCAGGCTCCGACACGGCGTAGATCCGAGAGAGCACGCGCGCCACGTTCCCATCCACCAACGGCTCCGGTTGGTCGAATGCTATCGCCGCGATCGCCCCCGCGGTATACGGCCCCACCCCCGGAACACGGCGCAACGCCTTGACTTCGCGGGGCAACTCGCCACCCAATTCTCCCGCAACATATCTCGCGCCGCGATGAAGCAAACGCGCGCGTCGATAGTAGCCCAGGCCACTCCACGCCCGGAGCACGTCATCCTCATCCGCCGCTGCCAACAGATCCACGGTCGGGAAGCGCCTCAGGAAATCCCCGTAATAGGCCTCTACCGTCTGGACCCGCGTCTGCTGCAGCATGATCTCCGAGACCCAAATGGCGTACGGGTCCCGCGTCCTCCGCCAGCTCAAGTCACGCTGCGCCCTTTCAAACCACGCTTCAAGCGCGCGAGCCAGCTGTCTCGACGTGGCGGACACGACGCTCTTATGCCTATGAATGGACGTCCCCCAGGGAAAGGGGCGATTGCGGGGGAATAGCCACGCCTGGGCGCGCGTCATGACTGCGGAGCTCGCGTTGACCGCAGGGGCAAAACTGGCAACCCACGGCGATGCGTCCGAACGTATGCTGGCCTCGACCCGACGATGATGTTCCGCAAACGCGACACCCATATCCACTTCATCGGGATCGGTGGCATCGGCATGAGCGGCATTGCCGAGGTCCTGCTCAACCTGGGCTACCGTGTGACGGGCACCGATCTCAGCGCCTCCGAGACAACCCAACGCCTCTCGGGGTTGGGCGCCACAGTACACAAGGGTCACTCGGCAAGCTTTCTGGGCGACGCCGACGTGGTGGTGACCTCGAGTGCGGTGGGCCGCGACAACCCTGAGGTCGAGGCGGCCCGAAACGCCCACATTCCAGTCATACCGCGAGCCGAGATGCTCGCCGAACTGATGCGCCTCAAGCAAGGGATCTTGATCGCCGGTTCGCACGGCAAGACCACCACCACGAGCATGGTGGCCAACGTCCTCCACCACGCGGGCCGTGACCCCACCTCTGTGATCGGCGGCAAGGTCAACGGTTTCGATTCCAATGCCCGACTCGGGAGCGGCGACTTGATGGTAGCGGAGGCCGACGAAAGTGATGGTAGTTTTCTCTATCTGAGCCCCACCGTCGCCATCATCACGAATATCGACAACGAGCACCTCGATCATTATGGCTCGATCCACGCCTTGATCGACGCCTTTGTCGGGTTCGCCAATCGCGTTCCGTTCTATGGCATCTCGATTGTCTGCTCCGATGACACAAACTTGGTCTCGCTCTTGCCCCGTCTCACCAAACGTGTACGTACCTACGGTTTCAACGCTGGAGCCGACTATGTAGCCGATCAGGTACAACATTGCGGACTCACGAGCCACTTCCATGTTCGCACGCCAACGCGCGATCTCGGCATATTCTCCATCCCGATGCCCGGCGCACACAACGTATTGAATGCGTTAGCAACCATCGTGCTGTGCGAGGAACAACAAGTCGACCTGGAGATCACCCGCGAGTCTTTGGCGGAATTTAGCGGCGTGCAGCGGCGTTTCACCCTGCGCGGCAGTATCGGTGACGTCACGGTGGTCGACGACTACGCCCACCATCCCACGGAAATCCGTGCAACTCTTGGGGCAGCTCGGTCCGCGTTCCCACAACGGCGCCTCATCGCGGTATTCCAGCCGCATCGATACACCAGAGTCCGCGACCATCGGGCCGAATTCGCCCGCTCGCTCGCTATCGCGGATCTCATCGTGCTCACCTCCATCTACGCCGCTGGCGAGGAGACGATCGACGGCGTGACCGAAGCGTCCATCCTCGTGGATCTCCAACAAGCAGCGCCTGACAAACAAGTGGTCTATCTCCCCCACCTAGAGACGCTGGCAGCCGAGCTGTTTGAGCTCTCCCGATGCGGAGATCTCATCGTCACCCTCGGCGCAGGCAGCATCACACAAGTCAGCCGGGACCTAGTCGAGCGGCTAGCTGGCGCGCGGAGCTAGGCGATGCCCGCACCCGGGCTGGGGCACCTGGTCATGGCGCAACTGGGCGAGCTGACCCACGCCAACGACCTGACGCTGCGCCAGGACGAAGCGCTCGCTCGCCACACGACACTGCGTTTGGGCGGCCCGGCCGACGTTTGGGTACAACCAAGAACCTGGGCCGCGACGGCCGAACTGCTGGCGCGTTGCCACGATCGCGCGGTTCCCGTCACGCATATTGGCTCTGGAACCAATCTATTGGTACGCGATGGTGGTATCCGAGGCGTAGTGGTCAACCTGCGCCACCTCAATCGCGTCTGGTGCCCCGCCCGCCTCACACCCGCTCCCGCCACCCCCGGACTCCCCTGGGACCTCCCCTGGGACATGGGGACCGATCTCCAGCAAACTTCGACGGGCGTCCTGGTGTTCGTTGAGGCAGGTTCCTCCACGGGCCGTCTCCTCAACGCAGCCACGGCGTGGCACCTCGGAGGACTTGAGTTCCTCGGTGGCGTTCCCGGCACCGTCGGCGGTGGGCTGGTCATGAATGCCGGCACCTATCTCGGCGAGTTCACGGATGTGACGGTGGAGCTCCTCAGTCTACGGCCCGACGGTACCGGTATCACGCGCCGCCACGCCGAATGCGGTTTCGCATACCGAAGTTCAGCGCTTCCCAAGGAGGAGATCGTCGCTGCCGCCGTCTTGGAACTCGCTCCACGCAGCCCCGATGAGATCGCAGCGGACATCTCGGTACTCCGCGCTCGACGACGCGCTCGTGAACCCCGAGGCGTGGCAAACAGCGGGAGCACGTTCAAAAACCCGCCCAACGATCATGCGGGGAGATTAATCGAAACCGCGGGACTCAAAGGACTCTCGTTGGGTGCCGCGACCGTGAGTCCCGTGCACGCAAACTGGCTTGTGATCGACCCAAAGGCCTCGGCGCCCCCCAGGTCGGTCGACCTCATCGGCCTCATCAACAAGGTCCGAGATCGTGTCCGACAGCGACACGGCGTCGCCCTGACGCTTGAGGTAAACATCATCGGCGACGATCTCTAGCTCGTCGAACCGAACCGACTAAAAAATGCCGCGAACACGATCGAAAAATCGTCGCGTCCGGCCCCGACGTATCTCCGGTTTTGGGCCTCCCACTTCGAAGTGCGCCCCCTCAAGCGGATCGGCACGCGCGCCATAGAGCACGAGCCCCACACTCGTGGCGTATCGCGGGTCCTGAATCACCCCCGCGAACCCGCCCTCGGTCAGCCCGAGCGCGCGATCTCCCGCCGTCGCGCCCACCACCGGAGAGGCCCTCCGCGCCGGCATCTGAAAAACATCTTCCGCCATCTCACACACCCCCTCCATCTGGCACGCCCCCCCAGTGAGCACGACACCGCTCGCCGCCGACTCGAGGTGACCGCTCGCGGCGAGCTCTTGCTGGGCCAAAAGGAGGATCTCTTCCACTCGTGGTTCGATAATTTCGGCCAAGAAACGACGTTGGAATGGACGCGGCGGGCGAGGCCCGACTCCGGGGACCTCCAGCGTTTCATCCTTTTCGATCATACTCAGGAGCGCACAGCCGTGACGCAACTTGATGTTCTCGGACTCGGCCACCGACGTGCGCAGCCCGTGTGCAATATCCTGGGTCACCCGATGGCCCCCCATCACAATCACCGCTGTAAATACATTCGTACCTTCAGCGTAAACCGCGATATCGGTCGTACCCCCACCGAGATCCAAGAGCACGACCCCCAGGTCGCGTTCGTCCTGATGCAGCACAGCCAGTGACGAGGCGAGTGGCTCAACGGCAATGTCCACGACATCAAGGTCCGCCCGATTACAGCACTTAATCAGGTTTTGGACGCTGGCAACGGCCGCTGTGATGATATGCGCCCTCACCTCCATGCGTACGCCACTCATGCCGATGGGATCTCGAATCTGTGTCTGACCGTCGATGATGTACTCGAGCGGCAAGGTGTGAATAATCCGGCGATCGAGTGGGATGTTCACGGCCTTCGCCTGCCCGATCACACGGGCGACATCATCCTCCGCAACTTCGCGGTTACGCATGCTGACCTGGCCGACGCTGTTGAAGCCCCGAAGGTGCCCACCCGCAATCCCCACGTACACCGACTGCACATCCACGGCCGCCATCTGTTCGGCCTCTTGAACAGCTGCCGTGATGCTGTTTGTTGTCGCCTCAATGTTTACGACGACACCTTGCCGCAACCCTTCCGAGGGATGAGATCCGACTCCGATAATGTCCACACCGTTGTCGGCCACTTCGCCGATCACAGCTGTGACCTTGGTGGTTCCGATGTCGAGCCCGACAATCACTTCTCCGACGTCAGCCATGCTTGCTCCGTATCAATGGTGCCGAGGGATGCGGCGTTTATTCGACCGTTTTTTTGGGGATGTGGGTGAAATCTCTGCCGCTCCCTCATCCGCAGAAGCTCGGAGCGAGTCGAAGAACACTCCGACCTCGTCCTCCGGACTGAAAAATCTTGCGGCAACGCGATGCCTGCGACCGCGCGCAGTGCTGCCGTCGAGATAAACCGATGCAAGACGCTCGGCCCTCACGCCATCGACCGATCGCAGGACATCGTAACGTCGCAATTTCGTCGCAAGATCGGCACGCCCGAGGAGAAGCTGGGTCCCGGCCTGTGCAGTGTACAGCGTCACGTCACCACTCGCTCCAAGGTTGACTTCCCCGAGTCGGGGTCGAGAAACTTGCTGGTAGGTCGCCACAATGTCCAATGCGCGGACCACCTCCGTCTCCGCCTCCGCCCGGTCGTCCACAATCAATGCACGCGAAATCCCGGTGATGACCGGCAAGTGACCACGTTCTCCCCTCTCTACCTCCTTGAAAAGATGCCCGTTGTCGCTCGCCAAATAGAAACGCCCAGCGAGCACCACCGCCGCGGCACGATGCTCTCGCACCCGAACCTCGAGGGTATCTGGCAGCCGGCGCACAACCGAAGCCTCGGCAACCCATGGGTGAGCCGCAATCTGCTCGCCCAACGCAAGCAGATCGAGCGACAGGATGTTCGTGCCCGGGCGCAGTTGTAGAAGTTCGCGCAACCTATCGTCCGAGACGTGGGGGCTCGGGTCGTAGACGAGCGAACGCGCCTCGAAGCGTGAAGAGGTGGTCGCGTAAGCGTGCACGCTGCGCGCCGCGAGCAGTCCTCCGTACGCCAGCCCAGCAGTGACACCCAGCCGAAGCAACCATCGCCCCAGCCCGAAACCCGCGGCACGCCACCTCCCGCCGCCACCGCGCCCCCGCGACGAAGCGGCCGCGACCGACACGGAGCGTTCACGCGAGGTCGCTGCCGAATCGGGCAACCTTCGTCGATTTCGCCGCGCCTTTGCGGGCCGACGCGACGAGCGAGACGGTTGTGGGTGGGGCTTCGACACGTGGGGTCGCGCGTGGTCCAACGCGAGCGGATCGGCGGACAGCATCGCGTCGCTGCCCGGCCGCTAGGGACTCCTTTTGCACCTACCTGAAAGCGACGGGTCGGGCAAAAAATCCGCACCTCCGAACTCCGCGTTTTCGACGTTCCACGCCGAACGCCAACATGGATGCTGATCGACCTCCTGCGGGCTGGCCACGTCGCGGCAACGCGGAACGGGGACACAAGCCGTGAGTACATGGCGCCGAGCGATGGGACGCGCTACTACTGGCTCTATGTCCAGTATCCCAACCGACGATGCCACCATGGAGCAGCTACGCTTGCGTGTGCCGCAGGTACACGCATCGACGCTGCGTGACGAGCTCATCACCGACTCCACACGGCGGCAGGTCTTGGACGTCCGCGATTCCCACGAGCTTGGCACCGGGACCATCGCCCGCCCGCTATACTGCTCTCTGCGCGATCTCGCGAAAACGGCCAAGCAACGGTTGCCCGACCTCGATCAGCCACTGTGCGTCGTATGCCACGGGGGTGAACGCTCCCTCGTGGCCGCGGGCCACCTGCTCGACCTCGGCTACACCGACGTGGTCTCTCTTCGGGGTGGCATGCGAGCTTGGCTCTCAGCTGGTTTTCAAGCCGGGAACGCTGTTGTTGTCACGCCACCGGACGACGACGCGCTCAGTTGGGAGGCGATCCGCGATGAATTTCCCATCGCAACGAGGCGAATTCCGCTACTCGGCGGTGGCGACACCGAACTCTCCTACCTCGACCATGCCGCCTCGACCCACCCCCCCTCGCGTGTACTCGAGCACTATTCACGCTTCATGGCGCACGACTACTCCAACGTACATCGCGGCGCGCACCACCTCTCGCGCACGGCCACGGACGAGTTTGCTCGCTGCTACCGTGTCATCGCGGAGTTCATCGGCGGGCAACTCGACGACAGCGCGGTCATCTTCGCGTCAAATACCACCCAGGCGATCGACCTGTGCGCAAGCGTGATGCGCAAGCGGCCGGGGATCACAATCCTCACCGACCTCGAACATCATTCGAATGACCTCCCACACCGCCGGTACGGGGAGACCCGGCGCGCTCGCGTTCTGAACGATGGTCGCCTCGACTACGACCATCTCGAGCACCTGATCGCCTCGAACCGCGTCAAACTGGTGGCCATGAGCGGCGCGAGCAATGTCACGGGCTGGATGCCCGACATCCACCGCGTGGCGACGCTGGCTCACGCCCACGGCGCGAGAATCCTCGTGGACGCGGCCCAGCTGCTCGCGCACCACCCCATAGACGTGCGCCCGCTCGAAGATCCTGCGCACCTCGATTTCTTGGCGGGCGCCGGACACAAGGCGTACGCCCCCTTCGGTGCCGCGTTCCTCTTCGGGCCACGCGAACTCTTCGACGCGGCACCGCCCTACCTGCCTGGGGGTGGCACGGCCACGGAAGTGACTGCCGACGATGTGCAGTGGGTCGCCTCTCCCGACAGGCACCAAGGCGGCACGCCCAATATCGGGGGCGTCATCGCCTTGGCCCATGCACTCGAGTTCCTCGAAGAGATCGGTATGGACCGGGTGCGAGCCCATGAACTGAAACTCACAGATGCGGTGATGACGCGATTGCTCGCAATCGATGGCCTCACCGTCTACGGAGCCCCCGACCCCCACGCGCGCCTAGGCGTTCTGTCTTTTAACGTCACCGGAGTTTCCGACCCGCTCACCGCCGCCATCCTCAGCGAAGAGCGCGGCGTGGCCTGCAGAAACGGACGCTTCTGCGCCCACCCCTACATGGCCCGACTGCTCGCTGCCCAAGGCGGCGCCACCCCGGCGACCGGCCATCCCCCCGGTGCGGTGCGGGCGTCGTTCGGCCTCTACAATACGGAGATGGATGTGGAACGCCTCGTCGAGGCGTGCGAGATGATCCGTAGAAAGGGCTGGAAAGGCCGCTACCAGATCCGAGGTGAACATGTCGCGGGCGAGATGGCAGCTCGATGCAACGACCGTTGGATGGAAGCCGACACTGCGTCGTGAGAACACGAACCTTGCTGAAACGCCCCTCGGGTAGTGCTACGCCCATACCTACACCCATCGATACTCGGCCCACCCATGGTGTGCGCAAACGATCGTCATCGGACAGACGGCAGGCTCAGTCCTACTCGTTCTTGAGAAACGGTGGAATTCGAAGGAATTCGCCGCAATTTGGCCGAACGCCACTTTTTTCTGCGAATTTCTGCCGAAATCGGCCAATTCGCGGTTGTGTCGGGATCGCACTGGCATAAGATACACCTCGGATCAAGGTCATGGACCGCTCCTGTGTGGCCCCTACGACCTCGAATCGCTACTTTTCCCCTCGCTCGTACGCAACAAACAAGGAAGACCTAGACATGGCAAAGAAAAAGAAGGCAAAGAAGGCACGCGAAGTGGTCGTTGTTGGCTCGAAGGTGAAGGACGTCGTCCGATCCGCCGGTTTCCGCAGCGACGGTGAGCTCGTGCAGGCTGTATCTGAGAAGGTGCACGACATGCTCGAAGCGGCCTTGGCCCGAACCGAGTCGAACAAGCGCGGCACCGTCCGTCCCCACGACCTATAAGGGCTCCGTGCCAAGAAGGCGACACCTGTTGGGCGTCGCCTTCTTCATTGGTTGTTGACAACAAATCTGGTTCTCCGAAACGCCACAAAAAAGCGCCCAAGTGGACGCTTCTCTGTACCGTTGTCAGGTTGCAGACGAAGAACGACTAAGCTGGATACCCCCCCCCGCCCCGTCTGCGCATAAACGCCGGGACGTCGTGTGGGTCTTCACTCCCGTCGTGCCCTGCTGCCCATGCACCGCCAGGTCCCGTCGGTCCGCTAGGTCCTCCTCCGGCAGGCCCGGTAGCACTCGCCGTTCCCGGACGAGCGGCCTCCAAACCGGGGAGGAAGGTCGTTTGAGTCTCGCCACCTTGGCTCGCGTCCGCTGCCTGGCCCGGCTTCACCAATCCACATCGACGAGCCGGGATACGAGCATTTGCGCGGGCGGATGCTGGGCCGTAGACCATCGATTGCTCCGGTCTGCCACTGTACCCCGCGGCTTTGTGCCCCGCGGCTTTGTGCCCCGCAGCTTTGTGCCCCGCAGCTTTGTGCCCCGCCACCACCCCTGCGGCGCCCGTCGGCACCAGCTGAGACTGTCGCGGGCGCATTCCCGTATGAGCCTCGATAGCGTGACCGAGTTCTGCCTCGGCCGGCGCTCTGGGCTCGAATCCCGTGGCGATAACAGTGATACGCAATGCCTCGCCCATCTTCTCGTCGATCACCGCACCGAAGATGATGTTGCAGTCCTCATGCGCCGCGTCCTGGATCAGAGTCGCGGCCTCCTCGACCTCGTGCAACCGAAGATCGGCCCCGGAGGTGATATTGATGAGGATACTCTTCGCGCCCTGAATGGTGACATCCTCTAGGAGCGGACTGTTGATGGCCTGCTCCGCGGCGGCCATCGCTCGACCCTCGTCAGCTGCCATACCCATGCCCATCAAGGCCCGGCCCTGGCTCGACATGATGGTACGCACATCGGCGAAATCAACGTTGATGATACCGGGCACAGTGATGAGATCCGACACGCCCTGTGTCGCGTGCTGGAGCACCTCGTCAGCGAGCCGAAATGCGTCGAGCAAGCTCGTGTTGCCGGACGTGACGTGAAGCAAGCGATCGTTGGGGATCGTGATAAGAGTATCGACCGCCTCTTCGAGCTTCTCGATCCCCTCGTCGGCGAAACGCATCCGCCTCCTGCCCTCAAAGCCGAAGGGCTTTGTCACGACCCCAACAGTCAGTGCACCGCTTTCTCGCGCCACTTGCGCAATCACCGGTGCGGCCCCGGTCCCCGTACCACCCCCCATACCCGCCGTCACGAACACCATGTCCGACCCTTCGAGAAACTCGGCGAGTTCCGTCACACTCTCGAGCGCCGCCTCGCGACCACGCTCCGGGTTGGCGCCTGCACCGAGCCCGCGTGTCACGCTGCGCCCGAGTTGAATCGTGCTGGGTGCCTGACTGCTCTGCAACGCCTGAACGTCGGTATTGGCCACCAAAAACTCCACACCCTCCACCTTCGAAGCGATCATGGTGTTGACGGCGTTGCCCCCGGCCCCGCCCACGCCGATGACCTTGATTCGAGCCTGATCTTGATATCCGTCGTCGAGTTGGAAGTGCCCCATCGCTGCTTCGCCTTCTGCCACCTGTTGATCTCGCGCAAGAAGAGGTGGCGTGCGTTTGGCTTACCGGCTCCACAAATCCCACGCAAGAAAACCACGATTCCTCTCGCACACGAGAGACGCACAGACCACCTACATGTAGGTGGTCTGTGCAACACGACAACGATCTGTGGACTGCACGAGACGATTCGCCAGCGCACCTCTAGCGGCATTCAGAGGGAGAGAGTCACACGCATGGACTCCACCACCGCTTCCGGCATGGGATGACCGAGCCATCGTTCGAGCGCGTACACGCCTTGCCACAACAACATCGCCCGGCCATCCTGCGCGACTAGACCCACACGCCCCGCGGCAGCCAAGAGGGGGGTCTGCGTGGCTGCCCCCCGATCGATGGGCGCGTACACCAGGTCCACAACCCGACAGCATCGATCGACTTGGGTCAAGGCGATGGGCACGGGGAACGCCGCCGCTGCGCCGGGCATCCCCACGGTCGAAGCGTTGACGATGAGGTCGCCCATGCTCGCCCCGTCGAGATCCCCGTAGCCGCAAGGCTCCACACGAGGGTCGCAACCCACTAGACGGGCAGGGTCGCGGCCCACCCAACGCAACGAACTTTGCGGAAATGCCTCCAAGATCGCATCTATGACCGCCAGCGAGGCACCACCCGTCCCAAGTACGGTCGCCCGGCGGACGGGGCCCGGATCGAGCTCACGCAAACCCGCAAGGAAACCCTCACCATCCGTGTTGTGACCGTAGCGCTTACCCTCTACAAGACACACCGTGTTCACGGCACCGATCCTTCGCGCCGCCGCACCGAGTTCGTGCACGCTCGCTATCGCGGCTTTTTTGTGGGGCACGGTGAGGTTCAGACCCGCAAACCCAAGTGTCTCGGCAGCAGCGATCGCCGCGGCCAAGCGATCGGGATGCACATCGAACGCGAGATATCTATGGGGCAATCCCAGACACTCAAAGGCCGCACGATGCATCTCCGGCGAACGGGAGTGGGCAACCGGATGCCCCATCACCGCAAAACAGAGCCCCAAATCCGACGACAATAGCTAGGCCTCCCCTCGGCTGCGCACCGTAGCCCGCACGCGTCCATGACCCAGTCGCAGTTCGATGGCATCACCCACGGCGACATCCGCAAATGACCGCACCACGCGACCTCGATCCGTCTGTGCCACCGCATAACCTCGTTCGAGCACCGCCAGCGGCGACAAAGCACCTAGCTTTGCCGACGCTCGCCCAAGTCGGAGACGAGAGTCGGCAACCAGGGCGTCACCGAGTCGGGCCAGGCGCTCACGCGCGGCGACGAGACGGACACGATCGCTATGGGCCATCGAGCGCGGATGCTGGGCCAAGAGTCGCTCCCGTGCGACCTCCAGCCTGCGGCGCCGCTTCGCCACACAACCAGAAATCTCCCGGACGAGACCGCCTTGCGCCTCCACCATCCGCTTCCGCTGGCCAGTAACGATGCGCCGACCACAGCGTTCCAGCGCGTGCCGACTGCGCTCAAATCGCCCCTGCACGTCCACCAAGCGACGTTGCATCACTGCCAGCAACCGTCGCTCGAGGCTATCTAGAAAAGACAGCAGCTCTCGTCGATCCAGCACGACAATCTCCGCTGCCTGCGATGGGGTCGCCGCCCGAAGGTCCGCCACGAGATCGCAGATCGTCGTATCCACCTCGTGACCGACAGCGGACACGACGGGCACGGGACAGGCCACAACGGCCCGGGCAAGCGCCTCGTCGTTGAACGCCCACAAGTCCTCCACAGATCCACCGCCGCGCCCGACGATGATCACATCCACGCCAACGACCCCGGAAAGTCGAGCCAAAGCCGCGACGAGGGACCGCGGGGCGTCATCGCCTTGCACGACCGCAGGCGACAACAATACCCGAGAGGGACAACGCCGAGCGATCACCTTCGTAATATCGTGCACAGCCGCGCCGTCGGGCGACGTCACCACGCCGATGATCCGGGGCCAACGCGGCAGTTGACGCTTGCGCTCCGCGGCGAACAACCCCTCCGCGGCGAGCTTTCGCTTAAGTTGATCGAGCGCCACCATGCGATCGCCCAACCCGGCGATTTCCGCCCGCTCGGCGTACATCTGGAACCGACCCTGCGCGGGGTACAGCCCGAGGCGCCCCATCACCCGCAGACTCTGACCTTCCTCCAAACGAAAACGAACACGCTGCAGCGCCGAGCGGAACATCGCAGTGGGCAACGCGGCTTCCTTGTCTTTCAGCGTGAAATAGGCGTGGCCACTGCCGGGCAAGCGTAGATTCGACACCTCTCCCCGCACCCAGATCTGCCCAAAAGTCTGGCCTAGACAGCGATCCGCACCCCGCACGGCCTCCGCGACAGAGAAGGTGCGCGGAGCACGGTCGCCGGATTGTTTCTGTCCGAACGGGATCAATATCTGGACCACGCGCACATTTGTACCCGCTTTCCCAGGTCGCCGTCACGCTCAAAGCTTCGTGCGCTCTCGTGTCCGAACTGCCCCCTCTATCTCGACCCGCCGGCTCCACCGCGCTAGAGGCTCACCGGCCCCCGCGTCTCAACGCGGACCGAGCTTGCGCCGCGGTTGGGATCCCGACTAGGCTCCCCCCTCCGCCAAGTAGAACTGCGCGGTAGCTTGGCCCGCCCTCGCTGACTCGTGAAAATCGAGGCCAATGCCGCTGTACTTCGAGCGCACCTGGATCGCACTGACACTCCTTTGGGCGCCGGAACTATTCGCCGTGCAGGAGATCAGTCTGATCGCACCGCACGCCCAAACCGCCGTCAGTGTGTTCACTGACACATTGATCCGGTTTTCGCTCAACCTCATCGCCTGCGGCTCGATCCTACATCTGCTTCCGCGTATCGCCCGCAGATTCTTGTTCATTGTCAACCCGCTATTTTACCTGGCGGTCCTGATCTACCGAGACTACTTCAATCGATCGCTATCCGTTTTTGTGGTGCGCAACAACGGCGGAGAAGGAGCCGACGTCACGGACGCCATGTTGGCTCTCCTTGAGCCCTGGCAACTGGTCTTTCTCGTCACGTTAGCGGCGAAACTCCTCCTGCTGGCACGCGTACATACCGATCCCCGGCGACGGACCGGCCAACGGGCCACCGTTGGAGCCGTGGGTGTCGCACTGTATCTGTGCTGCATTGGCCTATTCAACGTGTTTGCCAAGCCGATGTGGAAGCTGGAGCGATGGGGCACCGTCGGCGGCGTGGGCAGTGTGTACGGGTACCTGCCGACATGGGCCGCAGAGTGGTACTTCATCGACCACAAGGAGGTTCTCCGTCGTGCGCTGGCACGGGCCGATGCCGGCACAAGCGATATCCTCTCTCCCGTAGAAACCGCCCCGCCCATGCACCCCCGGATCGTATTCGTCCAAGTCGGGAGCCTGGATGCGGCGCTCATCGGCTTCAGGATCGATGGCCTGGAGGTCACGCCCCACCTCAACGCTCTCGCCCGCAGGTCGATGTACTACCGCGTGCAGGCCGACAAACGGACGGGATCATCAGACTCCGATTTCGTCGCCCTGATGGCGAAACTATCTTCCGATCAGGTCCCCAACTACAAGATCCCCAACTACCCGCTCACGGGGTCTCTCCCGCAGCGCCTCAATGCGAAGGGCTATCGGACGAGCGCTATTCACGGCGTATCGGGTGAGTTCTTCAACCGCAGACCAGCATTCGAGAGCATGCAGTTCGACGAAATCATCTTCAAGGAGGAGTTTGTCCAAGCTGGCGTAAGGGCCGACAACTGGACGGTCCACGATCGCAAGCTGTTCGATCTGGCGGGTGAAAAACTTACAGCAACCCAAGGACCGCACTTCATGTTGGTCATCACCGCGACCACCCACATCCCGTATCCTTGTGAGGACGGCTCGCCACGCGTCTTTTTTCCCTCTTCGCGGGACCACAACGAGAGCTACTTCGATTCCTTTCACCAAGTCGACGCAATCATTGGGGGCTTCATCGCGGCCCTTCCCCCCGCGACGACCCTCATCCTCTACGGTGACCACATCTCACAGGTACGAAACCCTGACATCGGCTACGTAGACGTTCAGCCCCCTACTGGTAATCGCCAATCAAGTGTGGAATGGCCTCATCGTCATGCCAGCACCTACATCCACGGACGAGTTGGGCCTCATGGTCGAAAATCTGGTACACGACTACGTGGCACAGGCTCACGCAGCCGCGGTCGATGGAGCAAAGCGCGGGCTCGAGCATCACGAATCATCACCCTCGAAGACCCGACATCGAGGCGTAGGTATCCGCGAGCGGACGAGCGCCACCAAACGTTCCGCCAGCCGGACCCCTCAAGCCCTCCAAGCGGTCGCTACAAGCCTCTACGAGAAGGTCTGTGCCTCACCGGGGGCCTCCATGTCCCAGTTCGCCGCCGCGCTTGGCCTGGGCGTCCATGAGCTGCAATATCCTCGTGACATGCTCAAGCATCAAAAGCGCGTTCGGACCACCGAGCTTGATGCCCGTACTCGATACTATCCGGTGCCGTAGGCCTCGCGTTGCTCGACCATGATCACCAAGCGGTCAAGTCGACCAGCGATGGAGCCACCGCCGCGCCCACATCGAGAGTTGATCACGATCTGGACCGCCCGTCGATATCCCTCACGACGTGTGGTTTCGCACACTATTAATCTAAGAGGCTGAACGACTGCCTTCGCACAGCGGGCACCTCGTAAGGTCGACGGAGAATACGCGGGCGAGGAGCCGACGCCAGGCTATCCGATGCGGTGTCTGTGGCACGCGTTCTCCGACACCGCTCATGCTAGTTAAGCCTTGAAGGCGCGTCGCGGAGCGTTCTTGGCCTCATCGGGTCCCCAGTTTTCAGACACGCGCGCAATCGCACGACACCGACTCAGTACTTCGCGCATTTCACACCCGTGCGCGTTCTCCGACCCGGCTCATGCTAGTTACGAGCCGCAATCGCACGACACCGACTCAGTACTTCGCGCACTTTACACCCGTGCGTGTTCTCCGACACTGCTCACCCTGGCTAAAGGCGCTTCCGCCTCGCTGCCCGAACGCCGATGGCAAACAACAGAAGCGACCACTTTCCGCGCCCAGGCGCGCCTGTCGGAGTCACAGCTACCAAACACGCACATCCGTCCGCAGGATTCGCAAGCTTGTGTACGTCCTCATCCCCCGTGTCTCCGTTGCCCACGGTGTCGTCCCCATCCCCGCTCTCGTCATCGTCGCTCTCGTCATCATCATCATCGCCGCTCTCATCATCATCATCCTCATCATCATCATCATCATCATCATCATCATCATCATCATCATCATCATCATCATCATCATCATCATCATCATCATCATCATCATCATCTTTATTATTGTGATC
>JAZGFE010000345.1:0-31362 GCA_036479215.1 Nannocystaceae bacterium
GAGGCACCCTGACGATCCGATCTCTCGTCGTGTCGGAACGGTGGCAGTCTGCATGGCAATCCTACGCGGCTGCCCAGCGCCAGGAGGTCCTCGCTATCATGTAAGCTCAGGATCGAATCCACCTTGCTCCGATACACGGATTTTCGCGGCAAGGGCCCCGCTCGTACCGGCTGCAGACGCGCGAGCAAGCGCGGTGCCGTGTTCAGTGTCTTCGGGTTATGGCGAACCTCGAATGCCTCCGGCTCCCACCAGCGGCTACACGCTGAGCCCGGACCAAACGTAACGAGCCGCCTCTCCGGGCGCCCCTTGCGCGAGGGCATACGCTCCAAGTGGAAATCTGCGCGCACGTTGTCATGGCTACCCGCTGGTGCACGCCAGTCCGCTCGCGTAACGTCGACGCCCGTCGGATCACAGGCCAGCGCGATGCACCTCAGTCAGGGACAACTCGACCAAATACTCACTGTGCAGCTCGCTGTTGCCTGGGCGGGCGAAAGCGGTGAAGACCAGCCGCGGCTTCGCTGGTGGAGCACCGATATGGTCAGCGAGTTCGGTGGCCAGGATCTGTTCGAGCGGCTGCTCCCCAACACCTGGGAGTGGGCGACGCTCGAGGTCGTGAGGGAAGCGGCGCGTCGGACCGATGCCAAAGCTAGGAAGAGGGACTCCCAGCCGGACCGATTGGTCTCCCTTTATCGGTTGGGTTTCGAGGTTGACGAACAACTGCGCGATCGCCGGCGGGAGCTCAAGCAGGCAGGAGCGGCGCCCCAGGCCGCACTTCCAGGCCTCGGCGCCGCCATGGCGCACTGGGACCCTGTCACCTTTCAGAAGTGGTTGAGCCAAGGAGAGAAGCCCAAAACCGTCAAAGAGCCCAGCGGCCGCCGGCTCACCAACCATCCACCCCCTGACCCCGTAGAAACCGTACGCCGACTCGCCCATGCTCTGCTCCCCATCAGCGACAACTATCCCTGCCCGCATTATCGAGATGCCAGTGCGGTCGAGTGAGGTCGTCAAACGACATTCTCGACTGCTCAAGGTAGCGCTCGAAGTCGAGCATTCGAGGTCGTTCTGGCAGCACCACCGCTCCGAACTCGACGCTAAGACCGATGCGGATATTGCGTTCTCTGAGTTCTGGTTCGGCACGCGCTCGTACGCCGCAGTCCAAACGCTGCTGAGCAACTTTCGGCATCGCTTCGAAAGCTTCCCCAACGCTCTGGCCGCGCTCGCTCAGTGGTCGAGCCTCGAACTGGAGAGCTGCAAGCTCATTTGCCACTGGCACTTGCAGCTCTCCGACCCGGTCTATCGGCAGTTCAGCGGCGAGTTTCTTGTGCAGCGCCGGGCGAGCCTTCGGGGGTCGGTCACTCGAGACGCGGTGGTCGCTTGGATGGACAAGCTTGATACCGAGCGGCGTTGGACCAAGGCGTCGCACATTCAGTTTGCCTCCAAGCTGCTCTCGGCCGCCCACGGGGCCGGCCTGGTTGGGAGCGCCAAAGATCCCCGTCCTGCTGTGCTGCCCAAGGTACCCGACGCCGCGCTCGGGTATTTGCTCCGTCTCTTGCGGGAGGTGGAATTCGAGGGCCAGTTGCACGACAACCTCTACCTGCGTTCAGTGGGGCTCGAAGGTCGGTCGCTCGATGATCGGCTGCGCAGTTTACCAGGTGTGACCTATCGTCGAATCAGTGAGGTGGTCGACTTTGAATGGGTAGATGCCGATCTGGTGTCATGGGTGAGAGGTCTGTCATGAGTCAACGACTGGCGGAGATCTTTGCTGATCTCAAACGCGACCTCATCCATGAGGACGGCCCTCGGATCAGCACCATGCGAAACTATCGGTTCTGCATTGCCGTTTATCCGCCCGACCGCGAGTTCGACCTACGCAAACATGTTCAGCGGCTTGTCAGTGACATGACCACCAGCGGTTGGGCCGTCACTTCAATCTCGCTGCAGAAACTGCTTCTGGACCGCTTGCGTTCCCATGGAGACCATTTTGTCGAAGCGCTCATCGAGCGGGAGAAACTCGTCGCCCAACGCGATCCATCGCGTGCACTGAACTACCTCTCGCAAAAGATCACGCGCGAGATCGAGGGGCCGGACGGCATCGCGGCCGATGTAGCCCGCGAGATCGGAAAGTTCGTGGCCCAGAACGCCGACAAGGCCGACCGAACCGTCGCCATCATCGGGCGAGCAGGGGCGCTGTATCCCTTCTTTCGCAACTCCGCGCTGCTCAAGCATCTCGATGGCAAGACCCCCCGTGGCGTGCCCTTGGTGCTTTTGTACCCCGGTGAGCGCCGGGGGGAAACCGGGCTCAGCTTCATGGGATTGCTCAACCCCGATTCCGACTACCGCCCGCGCGTGTACGGCTAGCCCCAGAAATTCGCCCTTCTTTCTGCACGACACCCGACCATGAGCATTCGAGAACTTTTCCTTTCCCAGGTCGACCGAGACATCCCACCGGTGGTGTACTTCCACGAGCAATCCGCGGAGAAGCTCGCGGCCGAGGTTCGCGAGTACATCATCACGGGAGGCTGGCCCGAGGGGCACAAAAATCACAAGCGGGTGCCCCAGGGGATTCACGAGAACTACGTGAGGCTGCTCGAGCGGATAGCTGGCGAGATGGGTAAGGCGGGTGGACCCGACTTGCCGCCGGCCGTTTGGATCTCGGGTTTCTACGGTTCGGGCAAATCTAGCTTTGCGAAGCTGCTCGGCCTAGCGCTCGATGGCAAGAAGCTTCCCGACGGTACCGACTTGGGCGAGGCCTGGTTGCGGCGGGATACCTCGCCGCGGCGAGACGAACTCAGGGCGGCGTGGGCCAAGCTCCAGTCTAGTGTGCGTGATCCCCTCTCGATCGTGTTCGATATCGGCGGTGTCGCGCGAGGCGACGAGCAGATTCACTCGGCTTTGGTGCGCCAGCTCCAGGCTCGCCTCGGGTACTGCGACAAGGACCCGATGGTCGCCGACTACGAGCTCAAGCTCGAACGCGACGGCCACTACGACCGGTTCCTCGAGGTGGTTGACCAGGAGCTTGCGCTTCCTTGGGACGAGCTCAAGCACACCCACATGGTCGAAGACGACTTTTCGACGGTGCTCTCGGTGATGTTTCCCAAAAACTACCCCGATCCAACCTCATGGGTCGCCAGTCGAGCCGGGCAGATGGCCTCGGCGCTGTCGGCCGAGGACGCGACCAAGGCGATTCGGGATATGCTTCGCTTTCGTGCTGAGGGTCGCACGCTGTTTGTCGTTGTCGACGAAGTGTCTCAGTACATCTTCCAGGATGTAGGCCGCATGCTCGCCCTACAGTCACTGGTGAGCTCGCTAGGCGAAAGGCTCAAGGGGCAGGTTTGGCTGCTGGCGACTGGGCAGCAAAAGCTCGACGATCAAAACCAGGCCGATGTGTTGGGAAAACTGAAGGACCGCTTTCCGGCCGCGTTGCGGGTGCACTTGGGGGCCACCAATATTCGCGACGTGGTACATCGCCGCCTGCTCCACAAGAAACCGGGTGAAGAGCCCCGACTGCGCGAGCTTTTCTCGAAGTATCGCAGCAACTTGCAGCTTTTCGCCTACGAGTGCCAAGAGATCACCGAGGAGGACTTCGTCGAGATCTATCCGATGCTGCCCCAGCATATCGATTTGATCCTGCAGATTACCTCTGCGTTGCGGACTCGGTCTTCGCGGTCTCAAGGCGACGACCACGCGATTCGTGGGCTGTTGCAGATGCTCGGTGAGCTCTTTCGTGGCCAAGGCGTGGCGGATATGCCCGTGGGTCGACTGATCACCCTCGATCAGATCTACGAGGTGCAGTGTTCGGCGCTCGACAGCGACGTGCAAACCACGATGGCCCGGGTGCTCGAATACTGCGCACGCGAGGGCAACGACGAGGCAGCGCGTTGCGCCAAGGCGGTCGCGCTACTCCAACTGCTTGCGCACGAAGAGGGGGGGCTTGCCACTGATGCCAAGCTTGTGGCGCGCTGTCTGTATGGTGACATCACGCGCGGTAGCAACGAAGCCGCCGTTACCGAGGCGCTGGAGCGACTGCGTGGCGAGAACCTGCTGGGATATTCAGAGAAGAGTGGCTACAAGATCCAGTCTTCCGCAGGCCAGGAATGGGAGCGGGACCGGCAATCCATCGGCATCGCGCCGGAAGACCTCGGGGAATTGCTCAAAGAGAGTCTTGAGCACCTGATCGGGGACCGCAAAGAGCGACCCAAGTTTCGCGGTCGGGGCTTTGTGTGGCAGGGCCTTTTCAGCGACGAGCATCGCTTCGATGACGCTCAACTTCGGGGGCCCCGCGACGAGACGCCGATCGTTGTCGACTTCCGCGCCGTGCCCATGGACCTGCAGGATCGGGCGAGCTGGGTTAATCGCAGTACCGAGACGCAACTGAGCGATCGGGTGATCTGGGTGATCTCCAATCACGGTGCGGTGCAAGATGCGGCCCGTGAATTGGCAAAATCGCTGCGCATGGTCAAGCGCTTCCAAAACAAACGGGAGTCGCTGGCCCATGATCGACGGCGTTTGTTGCTTGAGGAAGAAGCACGCAGCGAGGACCTTACAAGCCGTTTGCGCAAGACCGTGTCTGAGGCCTTCCTTGGCGGTCGCATCTATCACGCGGGGGCGGATTTCGAGCCTCACGAGCACGGCACAACCTTTTCTGCGGTGCTCGTGGCGGTGGGCAATCGCTGTTTGCCCAATATCTACAGCCAGTTCGACGCCACAACGGTGACCCCGGCGGAACTCAAACAACTTCTGCAAAAGCCGCTTGCGGGTCCCGACAGCAAGTTCTTCGCCAAAGAGCTTGGGATACTGGACGAGGATGCGGGCCGAATCGTTGCTACCTGTGAAGGCCCGATTCCCAAACGGGTTTGCGAGCTGATCGAGCGAGACCAGGGGATTTCTGGGGCAACGTTACTCACGAAGTTCAGCGCGCCCCCCTACGGATACACCGGGACTGTCGTCAAAGCATGCGTGGCGGGGTTGCTGCACGGTGGAAGAATCCGGATCCGGCCGGCGGGCGAGAGCGAGGTGACCTCCGTCGTCGACAAGGGGGTGCAGAACCTCTTTGAGAAAGAGCGAGTCTTCAAGCAGGCGGACATCTTTCCCGCCGGCGAAGCGCGGATCAAAGTTCAGGATCGCAACCGGATTCGGAATCTGTTTAAGACAGTGTTCGAACGGGATGTGGTGCCGGAGAACGAGCCCATCGCCGACGTTGTGGGCGAGGTACTCCCCCCGCTTGGCACGCAGCTGGCGGATGTTGAGCGCGCACTCTCACGACTACCGAATCAACCCGAAACGCCGCAGGCGCTCGTTCGCTTGCGCAAGGCAGCGGAGGATTGTCTTCGGGAACGGCAGGTTGAGCCGCGGGTGTTGCAGGTGAAGCGTCATCTAGATGCACTGCGGGACGGGGTTGGCCTGCTCAACACGTACCGGCTTGAGCTTACGGAGCAGGCGGCGGCCGATGTTCGTCGGGCCCATGATGTGCTGACGCATCAGCTCGGCCAGCTTTTTGCGGTGGGGGAGGTTGACGCTCGGCTTCAGGATATTGAGAAGCGATTGGCCGAGCAGCTGAAGCAGGAGCGCCCGTGGAAGGATATTGGCGGGGTCGAGGCAGATGTGGAAGCTATCCGCAGTGCGTATGCTCAGGTGCGTCGGCAGTTCATCAGCAACCAGGAGAAGCTTGCCGACGAGGCTCGCTCGAAGGTCAAACTCCAGGAGGGCTTCGCCGGGTTGACGGCGGACGAACGCCATCGGGTACTGCGTCGGATTCAGGGGGCCGTTGTGGAGACGTCGGAGGAGGCGATTGCTCCCGAGTTGTCGCGCCTGCGGGACGGGGTTAAGGATCGGATGCGCGAGGCGGAGGGGGCGGCGATTCAGCTGCTGGATGAGCTGCGTTCGCGTACGCGGGACGATATTGTGGTGAAGGTGAGCCTATCGTTGCGCAATCGTGAAATTCGCTCCCGGGAAGATGTGGATAGCCTGCTGGACGAGATTCGTACGCGGTTGCTCGAGCAGCTTGATAAGAACGAGAAGATTCGGATTCGCCTGGATTAGGCGAGCGGTGCGGACGACTGGGGCGATGAGCGCGATGAACACCACAGTGATGACCTCGGAGGCCAAGGGCCTGCTTTCCAAGACGATTCGCAGGTTGCGAGCGCAGTTGCTCGAAGACCTTGGTGAGGCGGTTGAACGGGAGTATCGGCTTGGGATCAAGGCAGAGAAGGCGAAGCTGAGCCAGGAGGCGGGGCGCAAGCGGGGAAGATTGGAGGCGTGGATGGAGGAGCGGGAGCGGGGCGAGGCGAACCGGTTGGGGAAGAAGGCTGGGAAGCCGAAAAAAGGGGTGGGCGGGAGCCGGGAGCGGTTGTTGGCCGAGGTGGTTTCGGAGGCTGGCTATACGCTGCTGAATCGTTTGCTGTACCTGCGGATCTTGGAGGGTACGGGGTTGCGTGGGGAAGCGGTGGTGAGCAAGGGATGGCGGTCGCAGAGTTATCAGGATTTTCGGGACCTGGCGGGGGCGCTTACAGATGTGGGCGACGACGAGACGGAGGGGTATGGGTTTTTGATGGGGCTGGTGTTCGAGGAGCTTGCCGGGGAGTTGCCGGGGTTGTTTGGGGATGTGGGATTGACTTCGTTGGTGCCTGTTCCGCCGGCGACGTTGCGGGCGGTGATTGAGGCGTTGGAGGATGAGGCGTTGAGGTCGTGTTGGGGGGACGATACGTGCTTGGGGTGGGTGTATCAGTATTGGAACGACCCGCAGCGCGAGGCGTTGGATGCGAAGATCAACGGGGGTGGGAAGATTGAGCCCCATGAGATCGCGAGCAAGACGCAGATGTTTACCGAGCGCTACATGGCGCAGTGGTTGTTGCAAAACAGCCTGGGGCAGTTGTGGCTGGCGATGTGTGAGAAGCATGGCTGGCAGGCGCATGTTCGGCGCGATGGGGTGCTTGACCGGTTGGATGAGCGGAGGGCGGCGTGGAGAGTTCGGCGTGAGGCAGAGGAGGTGGCGGCTGATGCTCTGATGCCGATTGAAGGTGAGCAGGAGGAGCACTGGAAATACTGGGTGCCACAGCCGTTGCCGGGGGATGCAGGTGAGTATGCGCCGGCGAGTTTGCGGGAGTTGAAGCTGCTCGACCCGGCTTGTGGCTCGGGGCACTTTTTGGTGTTGGCGCTGGATTTGTTGGTGCCGCTGTACCGGGAGGAAGCTGAGCATCGCGGGGAGACGTGGTCAGATGCGCAGATTTTGAAGTGGATTTTGGAGGACAATCTGCACGGGATCGATATCGATCCACGGGCGGTGCAGATTGCCGCGGCGGCGTTGATGGTGAAGGCTCGGCGTGTTGTGGCGCAGGGGGACGAGGGCGAGGCATTGGTGGTGGGGCGAATGCACTTGGTGGCGCCGACGTTGCACCTGGCTTCGCTTGAGGCCGGGGATCCGGCGCTGCGGGACTTGGCGGCAGCGATCGAGGCGGACACAGGTATTGCGCCCGCGTTGACCGAGAAGCTGGTGGCGGCGCTGCAGGGGGCGGAGCATTTGGGGACGTTGTTGAAGATCGACGAGGCGATTGCCGAGGTGATCCGGGATCACGGGGCCAGGTTGCGGAAGTTAACGGGGCAGCGGGAGTTGTTTGGCAGTGATGAAGGGGGCGGCGGTGAGGTTGTGGAGCTTGATGAGTCGGAGGCGGCCGAGCGGATACTGGATCACCTCGACGGGTTCTTGGCGACGCATAGCCGTGGTGATGACTTGGGTCTGCGGTTGGCCGGGGAGCAGGTCGCTACGGGGGTGAGGTTTTCTCGGATGTTGCGGGAAGGGAGCTATGATTTGGTGGTGGCGAATCCGCCGTATCAGGGGACGGCGAAGATGGTGGATGCGAAGTACGTGGCGAAACACTATCCGCGGGGGAAAGCGGATTTGTTTGCGGCGTTTTTGGAGCGGGGGTTGGAGCTGTGTAGGCCGGGCGGGGTGTCGGCGATGTTGACGATGCGGAACTGGATGTTTCTGAAGCAGTACGCGGCGTTGCGGATGGGGTTGTTGGAAGCGTTTGATTTGCGGTTGTTGGGTGATTTTGACCGTGGTGCGTTCGAGTCGATTCCCGATGAAGTCGTCTCCGTAACCGTATCTGTGTTTCGCCGGTCTGCAGCGGGCGATGCCGCGTCGGTGTCCATGCAGCCGACTCCGTTGGACGACACGACGCGAGACGCTGGTCGGACTCCACGCAAACGCGCCGCGACGCTGTGCCAAGCGGCCCGCTTCGAGTTCGAGCCGAAGGCCTTTGCGGTGATTCCCGATTCGCCCTTGGTGTACTGGTGGTCGGCGGACTTCGTCACCAGGTACAGCGAATCGCCGAAAATGGCGGAAATCGCACGTGGCAAAGAAGGCCTAAGGGGCCGTGCAAAAATAAGTCGATCGATGAAGTTCGTGGAACGTGCCTGAACGCCTCTGGCGTCCATTCTGGGGGAATACGAACATTATGCTATTTTTGCGCGACCCCTAAGTCACCGAAACTATTGCTATTTCGGTGCGACGGCCCTGGCACTAGCCCCCTTCGCGTACGACTGATGCGCGAGGAAGGGTTACTTTTAGAAAGTCCTCCGTGGCTTCGAATTCTGCATCGCTCCCAGACTGCTGTCGCACAAGAGGGACAATTTTACGTCGAACGCCCATACCCCGCGCATCGACGTATCCGTAGTCGCGACAGACATCGACAAGAATTGGATTCCGCGGAGAACGCTGACCCGCCAGCATTTTTTCTATCGTCATTGCGTTCTGAAGTGATCCTGGGCTCGTGATCTCAAGTCGGTCCCGATAGGAAACAACTTCCACTTCAAGCCCCCTCGTCCAATCGCGATGAACGAGTGCATTCACCAAGGCTTCACGCAGTGCTTCAGGAGGAAAATGGTTGCGCCGTTGTCGTCGCATCGAAGAGTCCACGGTGGCGTCTTCAGTGCTGATCCATGGTGTCATCCGCTCGACAATCTGATCGATCAATCCTGGTTCGAGCATCTCCAAGGAGCCTTGCACCCGGCGCATCAAGGGAACTAAGGGGCCATCAATGTAGACATCGTCTAGGGCTTGGTACTCCTTGTCATCGCTCTCAAAAGCCATCCAGCGTACGCCGGCCTGCGGTAGAGCTCGGCGAGGAACCCTTCCAAATGTGACCAAGCCCGCGATGGTGCACACGTGGCGGCCATCAGGACCGGGAGTCATAAAACCCAGGCCATCGAGACGTTTGATGCGACTGAGCTCGTCGGGCGGAGCGGTGTCGTCTCTCGCGTATTCGACAAGGTAGTTCTCAATCCGCTCAAGATGGAGATCCGCAATTGATGTCCCTGAGACCGCCATGGTTTCCGCATGAAGCATCGCTCCAGCGGCGAAGAGGCGGGCCTGCTGTTCCCGGGATGCCAGTCGAGAAGTCGTTCCGACCCTCACGTAGATCTCTTCCCTATCATTCTGACGTAGGACGTAGGGCTTAGTTGTTCCGCTTTCGATCGTAATGACAGCTACTCGGATTTCTTCATCGAAAGTCAGCTCCTCATAGAAGGGAATAATCTGTGGGTGCACGCAGCGTCCAAAGACAGAATCCATCACCCAGCGCTCTGTGTCTGTCCGAGTTAGGCCGGAAATCGTTCCATCGTCCTCAACGCCGAGCAGGAGCTTGCCCCCGCGAACATTCGCAAACGCTACGATTTCTTTCGCCAGTTTCTCAGGGCGCACATCGTCTCGCTTGAACTCGGCGCCGGAGCTCTCGCCGTTGGCGATAATTTCGAGCAACTCAGACTTCAGCATGATTCACCGCCACCATCAGAAGCCATACATTTCCTTGCGTTGGTTGAAAGCGCTTGGTCCACCTTCCAGGATCTGCGCGGCTTGCTCGCGGATCTCGGACACATCAATCGACCCTTGGTGGGTTGGACCCAAGGCGCCCTGGTTGTCCTCCGCCGTGAGCACCCCGATCCATTCGGCGTCACCGAACACCGGGATGTTGGCATTGTGAGTTGAAAACAAGAACTGCCGCTCCGTTTTCGATGCCCGGAGCTCATGCACGATGCGCTCGGCGATGAAGGCGTTGTCGAGGTTGTCCTCGGGCTGATCGACAATGAGTGGGTCCTCATTGTCGAGGAGGAGGAGATGCAACACGGCAGTACACTGCTGGCCGGTTGAAAGCCGCGCAAGCTCCCTGTAGTTTTCGCCTTCTCCATGAGAGACATTTAGTTCGACATTTACGTGGTCATTGAGCTCTAGGGCCTCGAGTTCCAAGAGGCCTGATCGAGGGAGCTTCGTCAGGGCAGAAGCCACCCCAGCTGTCATACCGAAAGTCTTGCTCAGCGCGGCTTCGCCTTGTTCAATGGCCCTAGCGAGGGCAAGTGGAGTGGTTCCAGCGTCTTCTATCCAGGACAAACGCTTCTCACCTACATTCTCAAGCTTGCACGCAACCAAGAATGCTTTCAGAGGTTTTCGGTCTGATTCAACCGCCAGCGAAATACGGATCTTGCTACGCAGTCGCTTATTGAGCTCCTTCACGGCAGAGCTGAGCTCGAAGTTCCTCTGTTCGCGCAGATCCGAAAGCTCGGCAATGAGGTTTTTTCTTTCGGTCTTCAGAGTCGCGACGAGCTGCGTATAGGTTGCGTCTTTGGCCCGCAGCGGTTGGATGCGCTCAATTTCCTGGGAAACTTGCTTGTAGGCTGTCCCCACCTCACGCCCGCTCTTCCCTGCCATATCGGGGAGCGCGGCAAAGGTGGTTTCCAAATCTTTTTCTCCGCTGCGAAGCTCAGTGTGCCAGGCTGTGTGGGCGATCGCCTTTTCGTTCTTTGCGGTTTCGAGCAGCTGCTGGAAGGCCTGTTGTTGAGCAAGGCCCTCGGTCCGTAGCGTTTCCAGCGCATGGCGCATCTGGACGATTGACGATTCCCCAGGGAGTCCGTCAAGTGCCTTGTCGCTCAGAAACGCAACGTCTGGCAGACTTTCGTCTAGTGCGGAGACAGCGCATCCGACGCGATGCAGTTCTTCGTCGACTCGCTCGACGAGCTGCTTCTCTCGGGCATATAGAGGCACTTTTTCAAGCTTGGACTCTATTCCCAAGTTTCGAAATCCATTCAGCTGCTCCCGCAATTTTGGCAATTTGTCCACCGATTCAACGTTGTCGTCCTTGTCATTCTCTGCTTTGAGAAGCTTGGTTCCGTTCTCGGAGAGCTTCTTCTGCAGAGCGTTGCGTGCTTCATCACTTTGGATTTCGCTGGGGAGAAAACGCTCCAATAGACGACGGCGACTTTCGCTGTCTTGCGCAAGTTCGAATATTTCGTTCTGCCCATAGATCTCTATGTTCGGGAGCAGGTCCCCTGGTTGCTGCTGCGAAACCGCGCCGGTCTCGTCCCGAACGATCGGCGGTTCGCCGTAGCGACGGGAAATGGTGAAGAGCCTGCCGTGCTGAGTCTGTGAGCGGACTGTGAGTTCAATCGAACCGGAGGCTCTACCGAGGTTCTCCTTGACGATGTCCTGATGTAGCTTGCGCGCCTGCTTGCCCTTGGGCGGAACCTCAAGGGCGTAGCGAATGCACTCCAGCAGGGTCGATTTACCCGTTCCGCGTCCACCGATGAGCGCATTGAGGTGCTCAGAGAACTGTGCGTAGATCCCATCTAGATATCCGCCTCGGACGCGAAGAGATACCAGGGCGCTGTGCGGCTCGGTTGCCAAGTCGAGGCGCACGCGAGATTCTGGATCGAGGAAAGCAATCTTGAATGCTTCGAATGTGGGGCGCGTCATTTTGATCCAGCTGGAGGCCTCTGGTGCGCGAAGATCGTCGGGTGTCGCTACGTCCTTTGCGTTGATGAGCGTGATCAACCGCTCGCGCTTGTAGTCCGGGTTCTTGTTCTTGACGATATCAAGGTAGTTCTCGGGCAGATCGCTTGGTGATCCGGGGATCTGAGCCACCCGAACACAGGGATCTGTCCAAACATGAGTGAGCGCCCCGCCATCTTTGGATCCGAGACGGAGTAGGCCTTTTGCATGGGTGACATGGGCCGCGTACCAGAACCCTCCTAAATCATGAATTCGCGTGCCGAGTTCCAGGCACCCATACTTCGATGGTCTAGTCGTGTCGGAAGTCGCCACCAACCCCAGCTCACCAATATACTGATTGAGCCTTGCCGTATCCGTGCTTTCCGGAAAGAGGCACACCATGTGAACCTTCTCGGTGGAGGTAATCTCGAAGCCGGGGAAAACGACGATCCTTTTTGAACGGAGTTTGTCGCGCAACTTGTCCACGGCGTCGACGCTGCCGTGATCCGCGAGGCCGACCACTTGGATGTTGAGTTCGAGGCAGGTATCGAGGAGCGCCTGATTGTAAGCATCCTCGTGCAGTCCGTGCGTTTTCCCGCGATACGATTTATTGTACCCAGACGGATTCACTTGCAGCGCACAGCGCCAGAACCTGGCAAAGGTGTATTCGTCACAACGATCCTCTCCGGCGTGTGCGGTAGCTGGCTCGGGCTTGGGCTTGGGCTTGGGCTTGGGCTTGGGCTTGGGCTTGGGCTTGCTGGTCATCGCTTCTTTGCTTTCTTACCACGCCTGACCTTTGGGCGACTCGCAGCCGGTGCTGGAGTACTCAGTAACGCGCTCAATAGTACTACTGCCGAGATTTGCAGGAAATCTGGAGCGTGCACGCGCCCGCGGTCCAGGGCGTGCATACAGCGCACTGCTCTCGACGATCAGGCAGAGAAATACCTCTGGGCCTGTCTGGACGACCTTGGCGAGACGGTACGGGACATGCGGCAACGTGCGTCGTTCGCGGTGTACGCTACCGCACTCCTGGCAGAACTCGAGCGCAAGAGTATGGTGCCGATTGCGGCCCGCCTAGGTGGAGATCCGACCACCATCAGCGCGACGCATCACAAGTTGATCCATTTTCTCCGCACGGCCGCGTGGCAAGATGCTCCCATCAGACGGACCGCCGCCGGCCATGCCGCTTCGGCGACGGAAACGCGAGAGGTCATCGGCTCCTGGACCGTCGATGACACCGGTTGCTGCGGAAAAAATGCAGCACGTTCAGCTACTCGCTTGGCTGGAGTCCCCTGCACCTTACGATGCTCGTCACCCCCGCCGTATCCATCCTCAGCATGAGCGCGCACACGATCACCACGAGGCCCCCGAAGGTCGCCCTCCGGCAAAATTCTGGTCGGAACGCGGCGAGCATCTTCTGGACTTCTTGGACAAGTCGCATCGGCTGCCGCACAGCAGCCATAATGCGAGCGCGAATTCTTCGCAAGTTCTCGCTGAACGCAAGACATTGGAAAAAGCACCCCGCCATCCCCGAACGCGCTGTCTCACAGCTTGAGGCCCTCATCCATCGCGCTTGCTTCTCCGCCCGTTTGCTTCTCCGCCCGCTTGCTTCTCCGCCCGTTTGCTTCTCCGCCCGCTTGCTTCTCCGCCCTGTTGTCTTGGCCTGAACCCGTCGCTCACGCCGCTAGCGGAGGATGCGGCGCAGGACCGTCTCTGCAGCACGAAACCCGCATAGCCCGTGGACGCCTCCGCCCGGCGGTGTGGCGGCGGAGCAGAGGAAGATGCGGGGGTTGGGGGTCGTGTGGGGGTTGAGACGGGCAACGGGGCGGGTGAAAAGCTGTCCGAGATCCGCGACACCGCCGGTGACGCTGCCGCCCACAAACGCTGGATTGTAGCGCTGGAGGTCCATCGGTTGCGTCACATGTGTGGCGAGAATGCAGTCGCGAAATCCCGGGGCGAAACGTTCGATCTGGTCTACGATGCGTTGCTCGCAGTTCAGCTCGCAGCCGTTGGGCACGTGTATATAGGCGTACCCCGTGTGTTGTCCCATAGGCGCGCGTGCGGGGTCGAAGTGGCTTTGTTGGCACACCATGACGAAGGGCCGCTTCGAGACCTCGCCCGACCACATTGCGGCCTCTGAGGCGCATAACTCTTCGAGGGTGCCGCCCACGTGCACGGTGCTCGCTCCCTGGCATCCCGTGGCGCGCCACGGGATAGGCTCGCGCAGGGCGAAGTCGACTTTGTACACCCCTGGGCCGTAGCGATAGGCCCGGAGTCGTCGACGGTAGTTGTCCGGGAGCGCATGCTCTGCGATCTTCAGGACCTCTCGGGGCGCCGTGTCGAACAAGTACGCGCGGGCCGGCGGAAGGTCGGCCATGTCGTGGATTCGGCGGTTGCAGTGGATGTCCCCGCCGAGAGCGAGAAGATGACCGGCCAGCGCCTTGGCGAGCATCTCGGTGCCGCCGGCCACGACCGGCCAATTTTGAATGTGGGCCGTCAAGCAGAAGATCATGCCCACGGCGGCCGTCAGCTTGAAATCGAGTGGCAGGATGGAATGGGCTGCACAGCCCGCCAGCAGGGCCCGAGCCCGATCATCGCCGAATCGCGATCGCGCGAGACCACGGGCCGAGCGCAGGCCGGAGAAACCGAAACGCGCCATCGCAAAGGGGCGACGGGGCCACGCCCGCATGAGGAGGAGGTCGTCGACAAGATCCTGTGGGTGACGAAGCAGCGGCATCATGAGACGGCGGTAGGCATCACCGTCGGGGCCAAGACTGTCGGCGGTGTCGTCGACCGAGCGCGCAAGCAGAGCCGCACTCCCGTCCGGGAGGGGATGGGCAGCGGATAGGTCGGCATGCCGCCACTCGAGGCCGTGGTGGGCCAACGGTAGCGTTCGCCAGTAGGGCGATAGGACCCCCATTGGATGCACGGCCGAGCAAAAGTCGTGGCGGAAACCCGGCAGTGTGAGCTCGGCGCAGCGCATGCCCCCCCCCACCCGATCCGACCCCTCGACCACCAGCACGGAGCGCCCCTTTTCGGCCAGGCGAATCGCGGCAGACAGGCCGTTGGGCCCCGAGCCAATCACGACGGCATCGTATTCGAAGCGGGCCGGGAGCGACACGCGGGAACGCTAACAGAAGACGGTTTTCGCCTCCAGCAGCGAGTGGGCCAGCGAGTGAACATGAGGTGTCGATCGCCTGCTCGTCCTCTCGGGGGCCCAGCCGACGCTTCACGGGCTGAGATCATCGTTTTCCGGAAGCTTCGGTCCCTCTGGTTCACCGGGCTGCATGCTCGGTACGCCCAGTCCATCCAAGCCCTTGTGCTGGGTTTCGCTCAGCCGATCCCCGAAATTTCCGATCGATTGCCCTGTTCGAACTACCAGTAGCGACGTTGCGACGTAGCGACGTAGCGACGTAGCGACGTAGCGACGTTGCGACACTACTCCCCTTCGGGGGGTGGCGCCTTGGCCAGTTGTTCTCGTCGTCGACGACCGGCACGTGTGCGATCGAGATTCAGCTCGGGTGCCGCGTCGAGGGCGAGGAGCATGCGCGCGAGGCTGGACGGGGCGGTGGACGCGAGGTTCCTGCGCTCGTCGAAGTCCGACGAGAGGTCGTAGAGCTCGATCACCCCTTCGCGGGGTCTCCGCAAGACCTTGTAGGGCCAGATGATGAGTCCGCGTTGGTCGCTTTCGTAGAGTGTGATGATCCGCGGTGCGCCGCCGAAGGTCGTGGCGGGTTCGGGCTCCAGGTATTCGTGCAGCGACTGCCCGTCTTCGGCATGGTTTGGCGGCAGCGCCAAGAGGTCACGGACGGTCGGTGTGACGTCCAGCAGCGAGACCGCTATGGGGATGTTCGCCGGTTGGATGCCCGGAAGTCGGATTCCCAGCGGCACGTGTACGAGTGCGTTGTAGAGCACGCGGCCGTGGTTTTCGGGGAGGCGTGGGTCCTCGTGAAGGCTCTCTCCGTGGTCCGAGGCGAAAACCACGATGGTCTGATCCCACAGTTGTCGTTGTTGCAGGGCATCGACGAGTGTACCCACGGCGCGGTCGACCAGCGATACCGTCGCGCGGTACCGCTGGGTGCGGTCATCGAGGTCGGTCGCCTGCGCGACCGCCAGCAGGTGGGGATCATCCGCGTCGATCTGGTGATGCTCATGGACGTCAAAGTAGTGGAGCCAGAGAAAAAAAGGTGCCCCCCGCCGTCGCTGGGGGCGGTCGAGGAAGCGCAGGCCGAGTCGTGTGGTCTCCTCCGACGTGGAATGGGAACCCCGGTTTCGCTTCGTCTTGTCGTTGACGAGAAGGTCGAAGGAGTCGAGCCCGCGTGTTAGCAGGGTTTTGCCGGCATATCGGAGTACTTCGCGGGGAATCACGGCGTGGGTGACGAAACCATTTTGGCGCAACGACTCGGCCAGCGTGGCGGGCACGTGTGAGAAAGGGTTGATCTGTCCCGTGAGTAGCGTGGAAATGGAGATGTCGGTACCCGAGGCGGGGGCGAAGGCGTGGTCAAACTGGCGGGATGCCGCGAGTAGGGCGGTGAGATTCGGATATGACTCGCTGTCCCCGGCGTGGACGCGAAGCACATCTGCACGTAGCGCGTCTACGGTGATGAGCAGCAGGTTGTGCCCCGCATAGTCCCGGCGAGTCCGCGGAGCAGGGAGCCGATGGGGGCGGACTGCGGGCGAGCCTTTGCTGGTTGGGGCGAGCCGGCGGTCCACCACCCCGTCGCAATTCTCGTCGATATCGTTGCCGGGTATTTCGCGGGCAGCGGGGCTCTGGGTCGGGTCGAAGTCATTGCAATCGGCCCCCCCAAAGCTCGCCGAGTAGCCGTCACCGTCGAAATCCAGCGCGTTTCGTATGGCTCCCAGGAGCAGGCGAGTGTGCATACCCCTCGCGGCGATCTGCTGTCGTGTCTCGGTGGAAGATAGTGCAAAACCGAGCCCGATCGTCAGACTCACGACCGTGCCCAGGATGGGGACCACGACCACAGCGGTGCCCGAGGCGTAGCGGACAAGATGGAAAGCGAGCGTGGCAGCGAGGTATGCGCAGATGATGAGCATCGTGTGCAGACTGTCGTGCTCGCTCACCTTGAAACTGCGATTGAGGGTCTCAAGCGCGGCCGCTACGGCGACGCTGACCACGGCCAGATGTACGTGGGACCGCCCGCGGGCATGCTCGAGATAGAGGGCCGCGGATCGGAAGCAGGCGGTCAGTCCCGTCCAGGCGATCAGCGGGACCCAAAAAGGGGCCAGGGTGGCGGCAGGTAGCGAGCTGGCGAACGCGCCTTCGAACGAGGTTGCCGACACGGGGATGGTGACCAGTATGCTCGGCGCGGCACGCAGGGCCGCGCACTTCCATCCTCGGTAGTTTCGCGCATGAATGAAGGACTCGATGGCTGCGATGGTTGTTCCCAAGGTGAGTCCCACGGTGGCGAGCAAGGTGAGTGCGACCCACCAAAGCTCAGCCGAGGGGCGCCCGAGGGCGACGAGCTCGACAGGCGCGAGCAGCAGCATGCCGAACAAGCCCTGCTCCATCGCGCCGAGAGCGGGCAGGCTCTCGGCGAGAGTCCGTGGCGCTGCCATACCGCCGAGGATACAACGGCTCAATGCGTGGCGGTGACATCGCAGCGCTTCGGTGGCAGGGAGTGCGACCGAGGACCTGGGATCGGTAGCGCGGACAGTTTCGCTAGCGCCGCAGCCATGATGAGGATCGCCTATTCCCCAAGTCTCGAGTTCGCTATCAGCGGGAATCCCTTGACCGCGCAGGCGAGCTGAAACGCTAGCGAGACCAAGCAGAACAACCGCGATATCGCGCTGGTGAGTGGTCGTGTCGCCCGATAGAGAGCGCGCCGCAGCGCAATCCCGGCGGCGCCGACTACGAAGATCAGATACCCGGCGACATCTTACCTCCCGACGTAGCGAGAAGGAGATACTTGAGCGCAGTAAAAATCACCGACTAGATCGATGACCTCCGGTAGAACCGCGATCAGCATGGTGATCACGTAGATCGAGCAGAGGCCACCGGAACTTTCTAGCGAGCGGATCCCGCAGGTCGATGACGATACCCATCCGTCCCACGAGTTCATCCGGACGCATCACCAAGCCAATGGGCTTGGGACAGAACACGATGGTCACGAGATAGAGGGCGAGCCCACCGCCTCGCGGTGGTGATCGGGTCACGTTGCTCTACGCGGTTGCGCGCAGCGCAGTTGGCGGAAACGGTCCACGCTGCCGGCGTATTCGGTCACCACCTCCAGCGTTGCGTTCGCTAGTCTCGACGGCGATGAAGCGTTGGCAATTCTGGATCGATCGTGGCGGAACCTTTACCGACTGTATCGCGGTGTCGCCCGAGGGGCATCGGACAAGCACCAAGGTGTTGTCCAGCGACAGGGCCCCACTGGCGGGCATTCGCAAATTGCTCGCGCTTGCGCCGAATGCGGCCATTCCCGCGTGCGACATTCGTATGGGGACAACGTTGGCCACAAATGCCCTGCTGGAACGTCAAGGTACAAAGACAGCTTTGATCATCACAGAAGGTTTTCGTGACCTCCTGGCCATCGGCAACCAAACGCGCCCCGATCTGTTCAATCTCGACATCGTTAAACCAGACATGCTCTACGAGGCGGTGGTGGAAGTGCCGGCACGCCTGAGTTCGGATGGAGAGGTTCTCGCGCGTCCTGACCCCGTCACACTTCGGAAACAGCTGAAGGCTCTCGGCGATGCAGGCATCACGAGCCTCGCTGTGGTGGTGCTGCATGCCTACAAGAACCCCGAGCTTGAGCGATTGATCGCGGGCGTGGCCGCCGAGCAGGGATGGACGGACGTCTCCATCTCCCATGAGGTGAGCGGGGAAATGGGCATGCTGAGCAGGGGAGATACGACCGTCGTCGACGCCTACCTGACACCGCTTATTCGTCGCTATCTACGGGAGCTTTGTAAAGAGCTCCCCGGTAGCCGGCTGCAGATCATGCAGTCGAGTGGAGGACTTACGAGCGTGGACTGTTTTCACGGCAAGGATGCGGTTCTTTCCGGCCCTGCGGGTGGCGTTATCGCCTACACCGAAATCGCCAAACAGTCGGGGTTCGACCGGGTGATCGGCTTCGACATGGGCGGTACCTCGACCGATGTCAGTTGCTTTGACGGCGAACTGGAACGCAGCTACGAGGCGGAGATCGCCGGGATACGTCTACGAGCTCCGATGCTCAGCATCCACACCGTTGCCGCTGGCGGAGGATCGATTTGTCAGGACAACGGCTTCCGCCTCACCGTCGGCCCGGATAGTGCGGGCTCGCACCCGGGGCCGATATGTTATGGTGAAGCAAGCGCGCAGTCCCTCACGGTCACCGATTGCAACCTGCTACTCGGACGGATCGTCGACGATCGATTCCCCTTTCGGCTATATCGAGAGAGCGCACAGCGACAGCTCGACGCTTTGGCAATACGGTTGGGTCAGCGCGGTATCAAGCTCGCGCCACTCGACATTGCAGCCGGTTTTGTCGAAATTGCCAATGCCAATATGGCGACCGCGCTTCGCGAAGTGACGATTTCTCGCGGTCGTGACCTGCGGGAGTTTGTGATGGTGGTCTTCGGCGGCGCTGGAGCACAACACGCCTGTGCGGTAGGGAGGCAGCTTGGCGTCCGCTCGCTTCTCATTGACGAGCAAAGCGGCGTGCTCTCGGCTTACGGCATGGGACTCGCCGTCCTGGCGTGGCATGGGCAGGCGGATGCCGGCCGGAGATTGCTCGGGAAGATCTGCGAGCTTGAGGAGGTGTTTGCCGAGTTGGAAGAACAAGGTGCACGCCTCCTGCGCGAACAAGGAGGCGCCACGGTCGTATCCACGCGCCGAGTGGACCTGCGCTATCGCGGTACGGATGCCGCTCTAACCATTCGCTGTGGTGATCATACGAAGGATGACTTTCGTACCCAACACGAGCGTGCCTATGGCTACAACAAAGATGGCGCTATCGAAATCGTCACACTGCGCGTCGAACTCGCCAGCCGTACCGAGTCGGCCGAGCTGGCCGTGACGCCACCCTCACAGCCTATCCACCCGCTACCACCACCATTGCGAACGCACGAACAGTGGGTTGCGGGCAGGATGGTCGCGGTTCCGGTATACGGAAGAGAACAGCTCGCTGGCGCGGAACCGGTCATGGGGCCCGCGCTCATTGTCGACGATAGCGCTACCTTATGTCTCGACGAAGGCTGGACCGCTTCGATGCAGGCCGGACGCAGACTCTTGGTCCATGACACCCGTCCTCAAGTGGCCAAGCCCAGCGGCCACGACGGTGGTGTCGACCCGATCCGTCTGGAAATCTTCAACAATCTATTCATGTCGACGGCGATGCAGATGGGTACCGTTTTGCGCGACACTTCGATGTCCACCAACATTCGGGAACGCCTTGATTTTTCCTGCGCAGTTTTCGATGCCGACGGTGGTCTGGTGGCCAACGCTCCACATATTCCCGTTCATCTCGGCGCCATGGCGGAGTCGATTCGCGGCATCTTGTCGCTGCATCCAACGCCGAGACCCGGTTCGGTATACGCGGTCAACGATCCCAATCTGGGTGGATCCCACCTGCCGGATATCACAGTCGTGACACCGATTCACGACGAACAAGGCCAGCTCATCTTTTTCACAGCGAGCCGCGGTCATCATGGCGACGTGGGGGGATCCACCCCTGGATCGATGCCACCATTTTCCAAGCGCCTCACAGAAGAAGGCGTTGTGTTGCGCGGTATCGAGATCGTCCGAGACGGCATATTCGCCGAAGCGCAGGTGGTGGCTGCCCTCTCGAGTGGGGTGTACCCTCCTCGCTGTCCCTTAGAAAATCTTGCAGACTTGAAAGCGCAGGTTTCCGCCAATCGATGTGGTGTCAACCTGCTGCATGAAATGTTGTCGCGGTACGGTGTCGAGGTTGTGCTCGCCTATATGGGCCATGTGCAAGACAACGCGGCGGAGCAGGTCGCCGAAAGCATTGCGGCCATTGCCGACGGCGACTATCGATTCGCCGATAGCCTCGACGATGGTACTCGGATCGAAGTGTGTGTGCGCGTCAGCGGCAGATCGTTGATCGTTGATTTCGAGGGCACAAGCCCACAAAGCGAAGGCAATCTCAACGCGCCAACCGCGGTGTCCATAGCTGCCATCATGTATGTCCTGCGATGCATGGTCGGTGAGCAGATTCCTCTCAACAGTGGTTGCCTGCGCAACGTTGAAGTCAAGTTTCCCGCCCATAGTATCCTCGATCCCGATCCGGGTCGAGCGGTTGTGGCAGGGAACGTCGAGACATCGCAACGCATCGTCGATGTGCTTGTCGCAAGCTTGGGGCTCGCTGCTGCTTCACAGGGTACGATGAATAACTTAACGTTCGGTGATGATAGCTTTGGCTACTACGAGACCATTGCGGGCGGCGCGGGGGCAACGAGTCGCGCGCCAGGAGCTGATGGCGTGCATACTCATATGACCAATACCCGCATTACGGATCCAGAAATCCTGGAGTCACGCTATCCCGTACGACTCGTTACGTTTGCCGTGCGTAGGGGTTCGGGCGGGCGGGGATATCATCGTGGCGGTGACGGCTTGGTGCGAGAAATCGAAGCCCTGAGGCCGCTACGAGTGTCGATTATCAGCGAAAGGCGCAGCTGCGCACCCTTTGGACTGCACGAAGGCGGTGATGGTAAGCCAGGCCGGAACCTGATCAATGGCGAGATCGTACCCGGCAGCGTAAGCTTGAACGTGCGGTCGGGTGACCGCATTCGAATCGAGACGCCTGGGGGCGGCGGCTATGGTGCGAAGTGAGCGAGCGAAAGGGTCAAAGTCGTCGGCGATCGGGGTCCATGCCGAGCGAACCGAGCGAACGCGGCTCCATGCCTTCTGTGCGGGAATCATGGCGGGCCGCGAGACCCTCGGAAATGGTCGCCAGCGTGGTGCCATCATGGACGGGGAGGACTATCAGGTTGTGCCTCGCTCATGGCCTCCACGTTTTCTGCCCACAAGCGACGCGCGAAACCGCTTGGCCTTGATCCGACCCGCGTTGAGACACTGTACCGCCTCATGACGAATGCCCTGGGAAACAGCAACATAAGAGAGCCTTGGGTGAATTTCGATAGTGCCGATATCGGCACTATCGAAGCCACCGGCAGCGCCGGTGAGCGCTCCCAGGATATCTCCAGGGCGGATCTTATCCTTGCGTCCCCCCGAGATCAAAATCGTCGCCATGGTGGCCTCGCGGGCGAGGGTCCGGCCATCAATGCCGCATTCCCCATGGCCAAGCTCCGGCACGCGCTCGACTTTTTCCCCCATGAGCGCCTCGATAGCCCCAAGCTTCCGTGTATCACCTTTCCCGAGCAACGCGATCGCAACCCCGAGTTTTCCGGCGCGACCGGTGCGCCCGATCCGATGGATATAGATCTCCGGCTGGGGTGGCAACTCGTAGTTGATGACCAGATCCAGATCATCGAGGTCGATCCCCCGGCCAACCACGTCGGTGGCGATCAGGATTCGCACACTATGGTTGCGAAACCTAGCGAGAACCTGATCGCGATCGAATTGTTCGAGATCGCCATGGAGACAGTCGACACTGAATCCAGCGTGGACCAAGGTGTCATGCAGCTGGGCCACCGTGGTCTTGAAGTTGCAAAAGACAAGCACCGATACGTGTCTATACTCGCGAAAGATCCAATAGAGTGAATCAACTTTCCGAGCATCGTGACTCGGCAAGGCCAACTGACGAATCTCGGCAACATGCTCGCCATCGCCGATGGTGATCTTGAGGGGATCACGCTGGCATGCCCGACTCATGGCCTCGATCGAATCGGGGAAGGTCGCCGAAAAAAGTACCGTTTGTCGCGACGGCGGCAAGGCCCCTAAGATCTGTTTCACATCGGTATCGAACCCCATGTCGAGCATGCGGTCGGCCTCATCGAGAACGACTGTGCCGACCGCGCGGGTATCGATGGTTCCCCGGGTCAAATGATCGAGTAGACGACCCGGCGTACCAACCGCCACGTGAACACCGCGCTCAAGCGACATGGCCTGGGGCCGAAACGGCTGGCCGCCCACGAGCTCCAGGACCGCCAGGCCGCTGTGCCGACGCCCCAGCTTGCGGATCTCCCGAGCGACCTGGGCGCACAGTTCACGCGTGGGGCAAACCACCAAGGCCTGGATCTCCCGTTGCTCCAGCCGCAGCACCTGCAAGATGGGCAGGGCGAATGCAGCGGTCTTGCCACTTCCGGTCTTGGAGTGGCCGATGACATCGCGGCGGTTGAGGAGCGCCGGAATGCATTGGGCCTGAATCGGCGTTGGCTGGCCGTAGCCCAGCTCTCCGACCACAGCGAGCAGCGATGAGGATAGCGGCAGCGAGTTGAAGTCCGACGTCACGGAGCGCAACGTAGTGCGAGAAGGGGGGGTTGTCACGCCATGGGCCGCCGGTGTCCGAGAGGATCCAGGCGACCCGGCCGCAACCGTGGAAATTGGGATACCCGAGGGTTGGGTATCCCGCGATGAATTCGAGCCCCCATACCCGGCGCCGATCGAGACGTAGCTACTCTACCGAGGCCTCACCTACGACCCGTTCTCGCACTGTCCTATTGGCATATCGCTCACTCGCCGAGATAGACCGGGAGGATCGTGTTGAGGATCGTGCTCGAGCCTGCTCCCAGCACGCCTGCCTGAAGCATGTCCGCAGGGAGTTCCTCACGAACACGAGCATTCGCGAGCGGTGCGGCATCGAGTCTAAAAAACAGTGAGACGGCGTTCCGCTATATTCGGGAGGCCGTCGAAGCGGATGTCATCGTCGCCGCCGATGAGAACGTGGCGATGATGCAGATGAAGTACGTGCCTTGGTGGGTAGTCGCCCGAACAGCGGCGAGAACTGCGCACTGAACGCACCGGTATTCGATGGTTGGTTGGTTGGTTGGTTGGTCGTTCGTGAGCCGGGACCGATGCGACGCCCGTGAGAGGTCCCCCGTGAAGAGCGCACCCGAGCCCGTGCCCCAATTTTTCGGGGGGATCAGGTGCCGGGGTCAGCCACCTTAGATGGCCTCTTCGCGTGACCACGAGAGGCACGCGTTTGGGTCGATGCCGTCTTCAGGCGGTACAACGAGGAGCATCATCGCAGCGGCATACGCCTTGTTACCTCCGCTGACCGCCACGAAGGCCGGAAAGCAGAAGCCCTGGCCCACCGGGCTCAGGTCATACGTGCCGCCAAGCGTCGTCACCCACAGCGTGGGTCCGGGCTTATCCTCCGCACCCCGGCCGAAACGGGTCCCGGAGACAATTGATCGGGTTTTCGACGAAGTCGCGTCCGAGTCGCGCGCGCTACTCGTGGTAGTGAACCTCCCCCGAGCCTGCGGTGGTCACGTATCGTGATTGGGGCGCACCCCAGATATCCACGTTGCCCGATCCCGAGGTGCGGACATGGACGGATTCGGTGGCGTGCACGTCCACGCTTCCCGATCCGGTGCTGCGTACAACGGCCGCACGCGCTACAAGCTTCCGCGCGTACAGTCCACCCGAGCCCGTGGTTTCGAGCCGAGCGTGGCCCGTGACGCCGATGATGGTGGCGTCGCCCGACCCCGTGGTGAACAGCTCCAGTTTGGCGCTGGTGACCTCGGCGATCCTCACATCGCCCGAACCCGTGCTTTGGACGCGGTATAGATCTGGGGTAGGCCCGTTGACTTGAATGTCCCCCGAGCCCGCGGTCTTGAGGTCGTACAAAGTGTCGGTCACGATTGTCGCCGTGCAATCGGTGCGGGGAGAGATACTCTCGTGGCCGGTTTCTATCACCAATTCGTGGTCGTCGACGAACACATTGATGTGTTCGTGAAGGTTGGAGTCGCAGCGGAGGGATACCGACTGCTCGGCCCCCACTGACACCACAAGGTCTACGGGCCCGGTGGATTCGATCGCGTAAAACGAGGCGACCCGGTGCGGCATCGTGGTCGCGTAGCCGTTGCCCACGATGTTCAAGGAACAGCTCGAGAGGTTGTAGAAGGATGCGCCAGTGGCAAGAAGCCTGGTAGGGGCTCGATTGAGGTGGGTCACGGTGCTATGGGTTTGAACACCAAGGACGCGAGAAGGTGTCACTCGGCCAGTGGGCGGGAGTGAGCTGGGCATCTTTCGCGGTTGAGGTGCGATGACGAACTTCGAGCTCCCAGGCGTGGCAGTCGAGCCGCTCGGCGCGACGTTTCGCTAGAAGGCGAAGCTCAGCCCGATCCGTGGGCTCCAGCTGAAACCGCAAAAACCTTCGATTTCGAGCATGGTTCCGTCTACGGTTTTGTAGGTGAAGGCATCGGTACAGCGAGAGGGCGGGTGATCGTCAGTGAAGCGCACACCCAAACTGAGGAAGGCGCGTGGGCCCATGGCGATCATCACCCCTGGCATGGCGATCCAGTGGGCCAAAGTCCCCCCGTTGTGATTGAGAAACGTGGGCCCGGCTCCCGCAAGGATGAAGGGGGAGAAGTGTGGGCTTCGCAGGGGAACGAGGCGCAGGGTAGGGGTTACCCGCAAGACGCTGCTCGGAATGGTGTCCGCGAAGTGGGGGTACTTGGAGCGGATCACGGGTCGCCACGCGAGGTAGGTCTCGTCCACTTCGGCACCCAAGGCCACACCATTGGCTACGAAGTAGCTGCCCTGGATCGCGGCGCCGATGATGGTGACGTCTCGACTCCCGGAGACGCCGGCGCCCAGTCCGATCGAAACGTGCCCGCGGGACCAGGGTCCTCCGTCGTCCTGGTCGCCTCTGGCACTCGTGGGCGTTAGGGCGCTCGCCAGCACGGCCGCGGGTGCCAGGTGGAGGGCGAGGCGGAGAAAGGTGGACACCGAGCCATGCTAGTGCACGGCCGGAGTCGGGCCAAGCGAGCCGTGTTGGGTGCGAGCCGAACCGGGTGTGTGCCGGACCGGCTAGCTAGCGCAGGCCCCGGGCCCGCTGCAGCATTTGCCAGTTGTTGTAGCCCAGCATGCCGAACATGAGGACGATGAAGGGGCTGCCCCAGAGTACGAGACCGACGATACCCAGCGCGACGCAGGTCCCGACCCCCAGCTGGAGGGAGCGTTGCAGGGCGGTACGCGGGGTGTAGCGGGAGAAGAGGGCCGAGGCGATGGTGCCGCCGTCGAGGGGTTGGATTGGCGCCAAGTTGATGAGGCCCCAAAAAATGTTCACGAACAGCAGGTAGTTGACGAAGATCTCCAAACGACCGGGGCTGGCGAGAAGGGACGGGCCGCTGCCGAGGTGGATGAAGAGGCCCGGCAAGTCGATGCTGTGACCTGTGGCGAGTACGCCCGCGATCAATAGGCCCCCGAGGACGAAACCTGCCCCGGGTCCGGCGGCGGCGATGAGGATTTGACTGTTGGGCGTGGCCCGGGTGGGTCGGTAGCTCGCCACGCCGCCCATGCCGTACAATGTGATGCTCGGCGGCCAGCCATGGGCCTTGGCGACCAGCGCGTGGCCGAGCTCGTGCACGAGCAGCGACACGAGGACGGCGGCGATCCACAATACGACCGTGAAGACCGTAGGGTTGCCCCCGACGATGCCCAGCATTCCGGTGATCAGCCAGAACATGGGGTGGATCCGAATAGGGATACGACCCACAGAGAAGTGGAGGTCGTACTTGGACGCTGTCGGTTCGAGCGCGAGCACAGTGATCAAGCTAGCACGCGGGACACTCCTTCTCGACGTACAACGGCCTGGCCCGGGACGCGGCCAGGAAAATCCCGCGCTTCGCGGCGGTCCGGGATCGGCAAGGTGGGCGCGGGAAACGGCGTCGAGCGTGGATCGTGGGCGCGGTCTATGTCCGTAGTCGCGGTTTCGTAGCCGGGCGTGAGCGCGTGGCGGGCGTCTTGGCGGGCCGTTTTCTTGTCGCCTGGGCGGCCTCCGCCGCGACGCGTTTCTTCGCGGCCGCCCAGCCGCAGATCGGGCACGCGCTCAGGTCATGGCGCAGGGCGGGGCAGTGTGTGCGACCGAAATAGATGATCTGCAGATGGAGTCGGTTCCACGCTCCCTCGGGGAACAAGGCCTTGAGATCGCGCTCCGTTTTCACCACGTTGCTTCCATCGGAAAGGCCCCAGCGTGCGGCGAGGCGATGAATGTGTGTGTCCACAGGGAACGCGGGGACGCCGAAGGCCTGGGCCATCACCACACTGGCGGTCTTGTGCCCCACGCCCGGCAGGGCCTCGAGGGCGTCGATGTCTTGCGGTACCCTCCCCAGGTGCTCGGAGACGAGGATCTCGCTGAGTCGCTGGATGTTCTTGGATTTGCCCGGCGCAAGCCCGCAGGTGCGGACGAACTCGAGGACCTCGGCGACGGAGAGCGCAGCCATCTGCTGCGGCGTGTCGGCGCGAGCGAAAAGAGCAGGCGTGACCAGGTTGACGCGTGCGTCGGTGGTTTGGGCGGAGAGGAGGACGGCGATCAACAGCGTGAACGGGTCGTGGTGTACCAGCGGCACGGGGACATCGGGATGTAGCTGGTCGAGTATTCGGTGGATGCGATCGGCTTTCTCACGTCGTGTCATGGCGAGTTCGTGTGGCCAGTGTGGCGGCGTCGGACTCCCAGTGGCAAGGCCCCCTGCGGCTAGGAGGGGTCGCCGGCGGTGGTGGCCAGGTAGAGGTGGCAAGAAGCGGTGACCAGGCAGTGGTGCTCACTCGGCATCGTGGTGACTGCGCGCGTGCGCGGGCCGTGCACGCAGGTTCGCAGGCTCGCAGATGGCGCCCGGCGCATCACGCCGTGTAGGCGGCAGGTTTTTTTTGCAGCGGGGGTTGCCAGGTGCAGGCGAGGGTCTATGCTCGCACCGCAGATTTTGCAGGGAGTGACCGCACAATGCCAATGATTCAGAAAGAGGCCCCTCAATTTACAGCCGCTGCAGTGGTCAGCGGCGATTTCAAAGAAGTCACCTTGTCCGACTACCGCGGCAAGTGGGTGTATCTCTTCTTTTACCCCTTCGACTTCACGTTCGTTTGTCCCACCGAGATCATCGCATTCTCCGAGGCCAACGAGAGGTTCGCCGCGTTGCAGACTCAGGTGCTCGGTTGCAGCTGCGACAGTAAGTTCGTGCACTTGCGTTGGACGCAGACGCCACGCAGCGATGGAGGCCTCGGTGGCTGCAACTTCCCGCTCATCGCGGACGTGGACAAGGACATCGCGCGCAGCTACGACGTGCTGTTGCCCGGCGGCATGCCCCTTCGTGGTTCGTTTATCATCGACCCGGCCGGCGTCGTTCGTCATGCGGGCATCAACGACCTCCCTGTGGGCCGGAGCGTCGACGAAGCGTTGCGTTTGATCGAGGCCTTCCAGTTCGCCGACGAGCACGGCGAGGTCTGCCCTGCTGGTTGGACCAAAGGCGCCGACACGATCAAGCCCAATCCCGTCGCCTCGAAGGAGTACTTCGGCAAGCACGGGTAGCGGCGGTGGGGGCTCGGAACCGCCGGACCGTCGAACGCATCACCGCGATGCTTCGGCGGAGCGACACGGGAGAGAAGGCGTACCTTGTTCGGGCCCGTTCACCGCCGCCCTTCGTAACTATCGCAGCGTCGGTGGTGCCGAAGGTCTAACGCCAGCGAGGGGGGCGTTTCTCGTTCCACGCCGCGTTGGCCTCGCGGAAATCGGGATGCTGCATGCACAGCGACTGGGCCTGGGCGTCGGCCTCGATCGCTTGAGCGAAGGGAAGTTCCATCGCGTTTTGTAGGACGGTCTTCGTCATTTTCGTGGCGAAGTGTGGGTGGTCCGCCAGCTTCTTGGCGAGAACGAAGGCTTCGTCGTCGGCCGCGTCGCCATCATCGCGTTCGCAGACCCGGGTGGCGAGGCCCACACGGAGACACTGTGCCGCGTAGATGCGTTCGCCCATGAGGAGTAGCTCGCTGGCGTGCCCGAGCCCGACAATGCGTGGCAAGAGCCAACTGGCGCCCATGTCGGCTCCGGATAAGCCTACTTGAGGGAACAGGAACGAAAAGAACGAGTGTTTCGCCATGACCCGCAAGTCGCTCGCAAGGGCCATCACGGCACCGGCACCGGCAGCCACACGCTTCACGCTGGCGACGATGGGTAGTGGGCATCGTCGCATGTTGTGGATGAGCTCGCCTGTCATGCGGGTGAAACGTAGCAGGCCCTCGGCGTCTCGACGAAACAGGTGGGCGATGATGTCGTCCACATCACCACCGCTGCAAAACGCCTTGCCCGCGCCCTTGAGGACGAGAGCCCTCGCTCCCTGTGCCACGAGGCTCCGTCCTTCGAGCACCGCAAACAGGTCCGTCAGCTCGCGATACACATCGAAGGTGAGGGCATTGAAACGGTCGGGCCGGTTGAGCGTGATGATGCCCACCCGTTCACGTTCCTCGTATGTGAAGTGCTCGGGCGTAGGGAGGGGCAGTGCTCGGGTGTCGGCGGCATTCATGAATCGGCTCCTTCGATCACGGCGAGCGCAGAGATCTCGATTTTCGCACCCTTTTCCAACAGGCCCGCGACTTCCACCAGCGCCATCGCTGGAAAGTGCTTGCCCATCAGCTCGCGATACGCCGCACCGATGGCTGGCAGATTGTTTTCGTACTCCGTCTTGTCGGTGACATAGATTGTGAGGCTGATCAGATGACGAGCCTCTCCGCCCGCGGCATTCACAATAGCGAGCACGTTGGCGAGGGCTCGGCGAAACTGCAATGTGAACTGCGTGGAGACGATCTCCTTGTGCTGGTCCCATGCCACTTGGCCCGCGACAGCGAGGAACTCCCCGCGGGCTGCCATACCGTTGCTGTAGCCTTGCGGGCGGGGCCAGTTGGGGGGATGAATCACGCGTGGCATCTTTTGCTGAGTGTCCCAGGGGTGGTGCACGCCGTCTAGGTCCGGGTCGCGCGCTCGACGTACTGCGGACGCTCGCAGGCTCACTTGGTCCGGAGGGGACTCGCCTCACAACTCGAGCGTGAGAATAGGTGGGGCAGGGGCGGCGGGCACCTGCCTGCCGCCCCTGCGCTCCGTTCGTTCGTTCGTTCGTTCGTTCGGTCGACAGGCAGACGCACTTATTCGTCGGCATTCTCGCTACTCGACGAGCGCGGTCGCGCCTCGAGCAGCTCGAGGCGGATGGCATCGCAAACTTCGAGCGCCGCTCCCTCACGTTCTGCGAACGTGGACCCTGCAACCGCCGACTTCAGTTTCTCCTTCAGCTTTTGCTTCTGCAGTTCTATCGCGTCTTGCACGACGGGGTCGCCTACGCCGACGAGATGGGAGTCCTTGTTCATCGCCTTGTCTGTCCGGGAACCTTCTCCGAGCCTGTACGGCAACGGGAGCATGCCTCATGGCTGGGAGAACCGACATTGCGTCCATCGCGCCGAACACCCGGCTCCGAGGGCGATCCCCACCCGCACCAGGTGTAGGCGGCAGCGAGGCGCTTGGCGCCCTTGACGGATCCGCAGTGCAAGTAGTTCCTGCGGCCCACGCAGGGTTTCTTGATGATGCGCTCGTCTACCGCCTCACTACCGCCTCACTACCGCCTCACTACCGTCATGCCGTTGCGGTGTCAGCCATTCGGTTCGGGTTCGCCTGGGCAATCGTCGTACTGCTCACAGGCATCGCACTGGCATTGGCATCGGCTGTCCGTGATGCTGCAACGCTGCCACTCGCCCAATGCCACGAGGGGTGCGGGCCCACATTCTGGATTGATGAAAAATTCGTCGTGATCGTTTGCATACGTCTGAAACGCGCGTTCGTCGCACACGATCGGGTTGACGCAACCATTTGCGCCCATGCCCATGGGTGTGCAGAAGGATCGCTGCGCGACCGCCTCATCTTCGAAGCAGCTGAACACTTTGACCCATATACAGCGTCCGTCCCACGTTTCCGAGCCGTTCGGATCTAGCCAGTGGAGAGAATTGCAATGGTCCGGGAGGGTGCTTTTCCCACACTCCATCGCGCCAGCGACGAGAATCCCTCCCCCCTCTCCCTTCGCGGTCGAGCTACCCGCAGCGGCAGGGGGGGTGGCTTCAGTTGCATGGGCGGAATCCGCAGAATCATTGGAGGTGCCGTCGCCACAACAAGCTAGCAACAACGCTATCGTACATTTTGCTGTCTTCATTGATCGACCTCACCCTTCCGGTGCCACGCCGACCATCGTCGAGCTGTTCCAGTCCGGCCCGTTGCTATCGTCTCGATCGCTATCTTCGTAGAAAAACGCGTAAAATACCTGAATCGAATCGTTCCCGCACACTGGGTCATCGACCCCATCCACATCATATCCGATGATACGAAGCTCCCACAGCCCTGGGCCTGGGTTCGCGCGCACCACCCGGGCCACTTCGCCGTAGCCGTCCGTGTCGGAGACTCGTGTTACATTATCATCAATCAACTTGAGATCGATGTCGGCAATGTCCCCATTCGATTCATGTCGTTCATCGTACCAATATGCGACCGCCTTAACAATATCAACATCAGATGGCCGCGAATGATGAATGACTTTGGTTAAAGACTGACCGTCGTCGATGCAGGTCCAGCCATTGAACCATCCACTAGGCCTAAAACAAGCGATAGGGAGGAGAGACTATGATCGGCTCGATGTGCGCGAGGCGTGGACGCAGATCCCCCGGCGACGGCGGTAGCCTCGCTCTGGTTGGGTCGGATTGTTGGGGATGCTCG
>JAZGFE010000346.1:0-78612 GCA_036479215.1 Nannocystaceae bacterium
CCGCCCTGGCGGTCGACGACCCTTGACGCAGTCTCCGAGTTCGTCCCTGCGTGGGAGGATCATCTACACTCGACTTCCTACAGCCATTTATTCAAAAACTGTCTCAAACATGTTGACACATTCCGCCGGCGATCTCGACGACTATCTCGATTTTCACAAAGCCCGTGAACTCGATCGCAATCACCTCTCACGCTATGAGCACGGAGAAGTGCCTAGTCTCCAACTGCCAGGGAAGCGCAAACCCCTGCTGCGAATCGTCCGATGACAAATTCGCGTGGCCGCGGGGGAGCCGCACCCAGTCGAATGCACTCCCTCGCCGAGCGTTGGATACCACGCCCACGCATCCTTGGCCTGATGAGCGCTTCGACGCCACGACCCGAGGTAGGAGCCCAGTGCGATAGTTTCGCTCGCGGGGATCTGTGCGGGGGGCGGGCCGACCCCATTGAGCTAAGGCCCGTTCCTACCGCGACCTCCAGGTCGACGATTACAAAGGATACTCGGCCACCGTCGAATCCCTCGTCGACACCTGGAAGTACATCAAGCTCGTTCCGGATGAGCGACGCCTCGGCTGCATGATGCACGTCCGGCGTCGTTTCGACGAGGCCTTCGAACTCGGCGACGAGTGAAATTACACCACATTTGTGGCCACCGCGGATCCGCACCCTCCGCATCATATGCGGCCCGCGTTTCTCGACCACACGCCTTGGACCACCGGAAGGTCTCGCGGCAACGTCTCCGCAAACTATGGCAGCAATACTATTGAGAGCGTTGGCAGCTTCACTCGGGACAATCTTTGTAGCAACTTCCGGAGTTCTCTCCGTAGTTGGCGTCGCACGCCCCGTCACCGCAACATGGCGGCACAGGTTCTTGCCAATCACAGATGTCGGAGACCGGTTCGCAGACGCCACCCTCACACGCCCAATGCCCCAGCGTGTTCACCTCCCAGAGTTGCACAAGACAATCCTTCGCTTCAATACACTCTGCATCGCCTGCTTCATCTGTATCGCCTGTGTCATCCTCATCGCCTGCGTCATCCTCTGCGCCTGCGTCATCCTCTGCGCCTGCGTCATCCTCTGCGCCGTCGTCACCCTCTGCGCCGTCGTCATCCTCTGCGCCGTCGTCATCCTCTGCGCCGTCGTCATCCTCTGCGCCTGCGTCATCCTCCGCGCCTGCGTCATCCTCTGCGCCTGCGTCATCCTCTGCGCCGTCGGCATCCTCTGCGCCTGTTTCATCCTCTGCGTCGTCGGCATCACTCACGTCGCCGGCATCGCCGGCTGGCTCCTTCTCTTGGTCACCTGAATGCTCGTCACCCTGGTCGGTATCGTCGGTGTCACCAATCGACTTTTCTCCAAAATCGCAGCCCATTTGCGGTATCAAAGTTGATCCCAAGAGGCACGCAGTAAGGAGGTTGAGGCTAAGGTTGGTTTTGGGGGTAGTGCGAAACAGGTTCATCAATAGCTGAATGTCCATGCAATTGAATTTTCGTTGGGGGGGGATAACTATTCTCGCTGTCCAGCGACCGCTAGAACGGCATGTTTGAGCGAGCCGTGCGTGGATACTGACGCTGGAGCCAGCAGAGGCTCCAAGTTGTGGTTACAGCTGCTCGAGTACGGCTGCTGAGACAACCATGACACACTAGCATCCGCCCTACAAACTCGCACGAATGAAGTCGGAGAGCGAGCGAGCGTGTCTATTGCGCGATCCGGAGTAGCTGCCTGACGCGGCGGCGTCCCATACCTAGCGAACAGACAAGCGGTAAGGACGGTCGATGCGACGGATCGGTGAACTATGGTCGTCGTGGCGTGAATGTGCAAGCCGATTGGTTTTCGTAGGCTCACAGACCGCATGCGCTCCGAATTCTCCAAGTAAATTTGCTGCCTGGCTGCGACTCGAGGTCACGCCGGGCTCGCGCTGCGCTCTCCGGGCGTTCCAGACGACAGAGAACTACAGTCCGGAGACCCCGCGCCTCCGCTTCGAGGGCTTGAATCGGAAATTCGCGGCGGTGTCGATCCAGCAGCTCGAGTGCGCGCTCGGGCGTTCCAACTCGCAAGGCGGCATCCGCACGCGCAAGGGACCTCGCTTCTTCACGGAGAAGGCCCGCCCGGGTCGCCGCTGGCGTGCTCGGGGCGGCAGTGGTCGCCCTATGGCGCGTCCCTTGGCTCGAACGTGGCTTGGAGGATGAGGTGGACGCCGCCGCTTCGGTGGGATGTCGCGCGGTGCGATGCGGCGCGGTGGGATGCGGCGCGGTGGGATGCAGCGCGGTGGGAGGCGGCTGAGCATGCCGTGACTCAGCATCCGGCACAAACGCCGGCCCGGGGCGAGTCGAGTCTGCCTCAGCGTAGTCCGTAGAGGGATCGGGTTTCTCGTGGACGACCGTCTGTGTTTGGATCGACGGTGCCAATTCTGGTGGGTCCTCGGCGAAAAGGGCAAGCGTGAGACCTGTTCCGACAATCGCCGTGCCGAGACCCACGGCAAAAATCTTGGTCCGGGCGGCCGCGCCGGCAGGGGCTGCCGACCCCGACGCCCCCGAGGGGCTGGGCGGCGAGCCGGAGGCCGCTTTGGAGGGGAAGTCGCGCGTACCTTCCGTGCCTTCTCCGGTCTGAGGGCTGGCATCACCCAGCACCGCGGACTCGAGCTGACACCACAAACCGTCGATCTCGTGGATCGAGGGCCCGATCGTGTCGCGGTACCCGGACAACACTTCCTTCAATGCGTCGTCTTCTAGTGTGCTACCCACTGTGGCCCAGGACTCTCTTGGCGGTACGGGGGGCCTCGGCCCCCCAGTAGATCCGGAAACCCTTGCGAACAGCCCGCAACCGCGTATTGACGGTATGCGGATTCATATCCAACATCTCGCCGATCTCTCGCCCCGTGAAGCTCTCGACGTGGAAGAGGAAGAACACGTCGCGTGAGTTCGGATCGAGTTGATCGAGGAACGCCTGCACGCGCGCCAGATCCCGTCGGGCGGCGAGGGATGACTCGGGATCGGCTCGGTCGGCACCCGTAACCACCACCGCCGCCTCGCGCTGATCGGCCCTCAGTTGCGAACGACGGCGGTTGGCGGCGATGCGTCGAGCGATGCTGTATATCCACGTACGCATATTCGTGGTCGGATCGTAGTCGGAGAGTCGTCGATGGACCACGAGGAACACTTCTTGCGCAGCGTCTTGGACGGCGGCATCCGGGACACCGTACCCACGAAGGCATCTCCACACGAAGCGTACGTGGGCGCGATAGATCTCGGAAAACTCTCGATTGCTGGCCAAGCGCAGCGGTCTCTGGGGGGTTGTAGATCCGGGCCTCCGGTTTTTCAATGTCCACAGACGCGCGGCTTCGTTCACTGCGAGACAACTTTACTTATCGCGCGTCGGGACCGGTTTGCACGAATCGGCGTCGCCCACGCGACGCGCTCCGCACGTGGCCCGACGCGGCCGCCATTCTAGGGCTAGCGTCTGCGGCTGCGTGTCCAGCGAAACTCAGCGCCGAGTCCAAACCGTAGGCCCCAACGCGATGCACAACACACCGCCCCCCCGCCTTGCACGACGAAGTTCGGGCGCCTGGGCATCGCCAGCGCATCGACGGAAGCGGTGAAGACCACGCTGCGCAGCGGGAGGCGCAGCTCGGGTCCAGCGGCAACGCCGACCCACGGCGACACCGCCGTCTCGGGCCGCTTGAGCCTCCCAACGCCGCGTGCTCTCACAATCCCGCCGGCAGCGCCGGCACACAGGGGCAGTTCGACCAGACTCCCGAACAGGACGACACAAGCACGGAGGTCGACCAGTAGCTGCGTGAGCGTCCCGCCGTAGGCTCGCGCCTCGTCCGCGTACGCGCGCGCCCAGGGCAGCAGCGAAATACGCCCGTCGAGCGCAAACCCGGACCCACGCAGACCCACACCCACGATCGCCGCAGGCCAGACGCCAGGGATCACCTGCCACACGCCGAAAGTGGCCACAGACGCAGCTACTTGGGGGAATACCCGTGCCCGAACACGCCGCAGCCGCGGTCCCAGCTGCGCGCCTGTCTGTTCCCCAACGCGCTTGATCTCGGGGGGGGGCTGCGAGTCGGGCTGCGAGTCGGTCTGCGTATCGGACCGCGAACCCAACCGCGAACCGGACTGCGAACCCGGCGGCGAGCCGGACTGCGAACCCGACTCCCGGACACGCCGCGAGTCGGACGCTGAGCCAAGCGGGACGACTGGCCCAGTCACGTCACGCGAGTCGAGACCGATGGCCAACGCGATCATCACCGCGGCAGCGTCGCCCAGCTCGTCGCAATCACGACTTTCAAAGCGACGGGCATCGGTTCCATCGGTACTGATGCGTTGCATCAGGAAGCCCACCTCGCCTGTACGCCGGATTCGAAATTCGAACTGCAGGTCCTCTGGCGGGGTCGCGCCTCCTGTAAGGCCAAGGACACGGGAGACCACCGAGGCTTTCGATGGACAAGCGTTGGGCGCATCCCATGTCAACAGATCCGCCACCACTGGGCCACTCGGCGCCAAACCAAGAGGTGGCTCCACAGCGTAGCCGGACCCCCACGCGAGCACGACGATGACGAGCAGGTGGCCCACGCAGCGGATCATACAGCAGACCGCATGCAGGCGGTACCAAGAACTAGAAACGACGCGCGAACCATATCGGCGTCTCGTCTTTTTACCGCTTTGACCTACCGCGTAGGATGGAGTGCTGTTGCCGCTTGCTCCCGATCTCTCAACGCACCCTCTCCTTGAGGCCCTCCCCAGCGTCCCCCCCGTGGGAGTTTTCCGATGTCATCGACAGCGTGCGCCGTTTGGATAGTGACCTTGCCTCCCAAAAGTGGACAGTGGGACTGTGCTGCAATTTCTTGAAGAGCGGAAGCGATTTCAAACTCAATGGGGCTGATGTATTCGTTTATTGAGTGGAGCCGTTTGGGTTGTAGAAGCCGTCTACATAGGCACCTACGGAATGTGTCAACATGTTTGAGACAGTTCTTGAATAAATGTCTGTAGGAAATCGAGTGTAGATGATCCAGCGAGGGACCGTGCTGCACGCCGAGTACGCTGCGGACGCCGTTCACAAAACAATACACGCCGAGGCCACTCGTACCCGTCGACCGTACGGACACGTGTAGATGATGTGATCGGCGTTCGCCCAGCCCCCTTTTAGATGGCCGTACGCCGAGCTGGCGCACCAGTGAATGGGTGTTGCCGGCGACGCGTCGTACTCTCCCGCTGGGTACCCGAATGTGTAAAATCTGTTGTCGTCGTCAATACAGTGTCAGGACGTCGCAACCAGTCGGTCGTGCAACTTGGTACCACTACATTCGCAGACCATGTTCGTGTTGCTATCGTGCTTGAGCGGGCGACAATCGAAACGAGTATCCCGCCACCAACCCAGCACGACGGTACTAGCCGACAGCAACTACAGAGCTATATCCATAGATATATATCCACAGATACTCCGGAGTCCTAGGACCAATCACAGAAACAAATTTCACAGTCTTCAGGTCTGTTCCGCGCGGCGACGCTTCCCGACGATATACTGCTCGATCGAGCCAGGGCGCGTCCCCTCTGGTCGGAAGGGCTTGCACGCCTCAAAATCGCCCCGAACCCCCGCGAGTAACTCCGGAAAACGGCCACCCTGGAACACCTTGGCCACGAAATGCCCCCCTGGGCGCAGCACCTGGTTCGCCACACGCAGCGCACACAAGAACAACTCTTCACTCCCCCACTGGTCCGCGTAGCGGACGCCCGAGGTGTTCGGAGCCATGTCGCTCACAACGGCGTCGAAGGCTCCGAAACGGCGCAAGAGCGCGTCGCACTGCAGTTTTTCCACGTTCCCGACCCTCGCGCTGACGTGGTCGGGGAATTCAAGCTCGACCTCTTTGAGATCCAAGCCCAACACGAACCCATCGGGCCCCACCTTCCGGGCGAGGTATTGGAGCCACGACCCCGGCCAACAACCAAGATCCAACACCCTGCTCCCGCGCCGAATCAAACGGAATTTGCGATCGATCTCCTGCAGTTTGTAGATGGCACGACCTGCGTACCTCTCCGCCTTGGCGCGTAAATACGCCGCGTCGTGACGCCCTCGACGATCGTTCAGTTTGTTCTTCGCCACGACGCTTCCGACCGATCCTCAGCGTCGCGTCGTGTGGAATCACGCCAGCGCCGCGCAGGGCTATTTCGACTTGGCAGCCACCCGCGCGGCGGCCTTCACCGCATGACGGATCACGACGTAGCCGTTGCGCGGACCGGGTATGGCGCCGCGTACGAGCAGGACACCCTCATCTCCCATGACTTTCGTCACCTTGAGATTTTGCACGGTGACCTGAGCGTTCCCCATTTGACCAGGCATGCGCTTGCCTGGCAGCACGCGGCCTGGCGTGAGGCGGCAACCGATGGATCCACCGTGACGATAAACCTCGTGTTGGCCGTGAGTTCGCTTTTCGCCACGCATATTGTGACGCTTGATCACGCCCTGGAATCCCTTACCTTTGCTCGTGCCGCTCACGTCCACCACCGACCCCTCTTCGAAAATCGACAACGCGATCTCGCTTCCAACCGGGTGATCGGCGAGCTTTCCCGCCGGGACACGAAGTTCCCGCACCAGCTTGCGTGGTGCCGTGTTGGCCGCTTTGAACTGGCCGAGATCGGGCTTGTTCACGCGCGAGGCTTTTTTCTCCTCAAAGCCGAGTTGAATCGCCGTGTAGCCATCGCGATCCTCAGTCCGGTGACCCGTCACCACGTTCCCCGTCGCACCAAGTACCGTTACGGGTACGCGCGTACCGTCTGCCTCGTAGTACTCGGTCATCCCGAGTTTTTTCGCCAAAATGCCCATTTGCAAGTTCATTGCCGCACAGCTCCGTGATGCCCCATTGGGGTTGCGGGACTTTGGACTACCGCCTGCGGCCCGTCAACCCGCTGGAAGCGGTAGGTCGAGCAGCTCTCGCGTGTTCTTCGCGGCATGCGCAGCGAGGGTTTCGGCGGTCTCTCCGCGCGCTTCGGCCAGGTAGGCGCAGGTCCACGCCACATTCGCGGGCTCGTTCTTCCGCCCACGAACGGGTTCGGGCGCCAGAAAGGGTGCGTCGGTCTCCAGCAGGATCCGGTCTGTCGGGCACAGCACCGCAGCTTCGCGCACCAAAGCCGCTGCGCGGAAGGTCACGATCCCCGAAAAAGAAAGGTGCCAGCCCAGGTCCAGCCATCGCCGTGCCTCGTCGGGCCCTCCAGTGAAACAGTGCACCATCCCCGGATTTTCGCGGGGTGCCTCGGCGGCAACGACCTCCCAGGCATCTTGGTGCGCGTCCCGAACGTGCAACACAAGGGGCAGATCGACCTCCCGCGCGAGCGAAATCTGTCGCGCGAACGCTTCGCGTTGTGCACCGCGGGAGCTGTGATCGTAGTAGTAGTCCAGCCCCGTTTCGCCGATGGCTAGAACTTTCGCGTGTCGGGACAGTCGGACAATCTCGCCCGCGGTCTCCTCATCGAAATGACAGGCCTCGTGAGGATGAATGCCGATGCACGCGAATACGGGATCGTGCGCCTCCGCCAACTCCACCGCCGTCTCCATGCGACGACGATCACAACCGATCTGCAACACTTGAGTCACGCCACTTCTGCGCGCGCGGGCGAGCGTGCCGGGGAGGTCGTCGCACATCGGAGCGTAGTCGAGATGGCAATGGGCATCGATGAGGCCCTCAATATGAGGGGGGTCTTTGGAGCGCTTGGAGTTGGCCACCTCACGGGAGCGTATCGTCGTTTTTCAAACCATGTGCACGGATCGCCCGGGGATTCGGCGAAAATGGCGCAGCACGACATGGCCACAGGTGTCGCCACCTCTCGTCTCCCCTACGGTGGCTACAACCGTTGCCCGTCTTCGGACCAGCAAAAAAAACCTAGTAAAAACAGGCAGTTACGGTTCGGTGCGACTTGGCACGATTTTAGCTTAAGACGCGATTCAACAGCTAAGGAACGCAAGAAAATGGACGTCGTCGCCACTGCCCTCTTTGTCCCCGTGATTCTGTCTGGAGCGCTCACCCTCCTTCTCGAAGTCGGCTATGACCCCGACCTGCGCAACCAAAGAGCGAACCGCGACCTGCCGAAACGCCGCATCGCGGCACGCCGTGAGGGCGACAAGCTCGCCACCGGGCGCTAACTAGAAGACACAGGTCGTCGTACGGCGCCCGCCCCCAACGGGCCGGGCGCCGCCCATCGCCGCGGATTTTGTTTCAGCCCCCGAACGGTCGGGCCTGCTTCACGTACAGTTGAGGCTCTTCTCCTGGCTCGCCGTCGAATTTGAACTCCACGTCCATGGCATAGAACCAATCGTCGGCCGCGTTGGGAGGCCGCGTACCGTACGCCTTAAAAAAGTAGGTGTGTACGCTCTTGAGCGCCGTCCCCAATGCGTAGATCTGGGCGTTGGTCAGCACATGCTCGCCTTCGTCGGTGAGGTTCGAGCTACCAAGGTAGACTACAGGCTGATTCGCCTGGTCGAAGTAGTAGAGGAACTGGTCGGTCGTCACCCCCGGAGCGGGCAGCACAACCGAATTTTCGCCCAACTGAACGTTCACATAAAACGCGGGGTCGAGTCCCGAGCTGTCGAAGATATTTGTGGTGATCGCCACGCCGTTTGCCTCTTCATCGGGGAAGGAGCGATGCGACAGGATACCCATCCCCACCGCCGTGTGGTCGATGCCACGGTACGCCCGTTCCTCGAACGCTCGGAAGCGCCAGACGCTGGCCCAGACCTTGCGCACGGCGTCCATCACCGGCGCCGTGGGATCGTTCGGGTCGCCGCTTTTGGAAGTATAGAGGCCGGCTCCGGTGAAGCCCTCCAAGTCCTCCGCATTGGTACTCGAGCGGAAGCGCATGCGCGTGCCGGGATAGTCCGTGTTCAACTTGGCGAGCAAGAGCTGATCGAAGTCCGCGTCGACCGGCGCGAGCTTCATCGCGTCGCGCAGTTCGCCCAGTTTGGTGTCCCGCACCGAAGCTTCGTTGAGGAACTCTTGGTCGGCGAGCAATGCCTCGACTTGCAGGTCGAAGCCATTTTGTTCCATGAACTGCCTGTAGTAGAAGATCGGGATTCCGAAGGCTTTCGGCGTCGGCATGCCGTCGATCTGTGCCAGCACCGCGTAGTGACTCGCTTTGCCGCCGAAAGCCGGGATGGCGTCCCTGATCTTCAGTTTGAGCACTGCGGGATCGGAGACGTCTACCAGATCCTCAATGTCCAGCAACTCCTTCACCGAAAGATCGAGCTTCGGGACGCCCAGCGGGGGGGGCTTGTTTGCCTCCCACCACGCATCCGCCTCTTCTTGCGAGACCTCGTCGATGGTGTAGTCCAGTGCATCCACGCGCAAGCGCACCCATTTGTCCTTGAGCGCCAGGAGCTCCTCGTTTTGCTGTGCATCCCGCAGACTCATGTTGGGCGTGCCCCGATTTTTGGACAACACGTTGATATGGGACAGCGGCGTCTGAACCTCTCCGGTGATGATGCCCCGGACCACCGAAATGTCGTTCGGCACCCGGTCGAGCACGACAATATCTTGGAAAGTGACATAGGCGGCTTCCAAGTCCGCCGCCTTGACAAAGCGCAAACGACCGACCGACTCCGCCAGATTCAGCGCGTGATAGTCGATGCCGTCGTAGATTTCATCGGTCGTCATGATCCGGATATCAGCCGGAAGCGCTTCGGCTTGGAGCTCGTTGGCAAGCGAGAGGGGGTGAAAGTACAGTTCCTTCCCGAAAAACGCCGACTCCGCGATACGCCGATAGGCGCGTTCGATCATCTCGGGGCTCGCGGTATCGAGGCCCGCGATCTCGTATGCCCAGATCTTCGGTCCGGCGTAGTAGGTGACCGTTCCGAGCAAGAAGCGACGCTCGCTCGCCGTGTACTGGTTCTGGTTGAAGGCAGAAAGCGCCTCGACCACGGGCTTGCCGTTCCCCGACAGATGCTCCGACGCGAACTCCCAGTGGATGGGATAGGCCTGGCTGTCTTGGAAGTACAGTGCGTCTCCGTCGAGCTGGTCGAGTATCGTCTTCACCGACTGGGCCCCCGTAATGGCCGCGCTCGCGGGATCACTCGCCACGGCCACAAAATCGGACATGCATCCGAGCTGCGGGGCGAATGCGGGCCGCTCGGCCCCCGCGGGGAGCTCGCACGCCCACGCGGTTGCCACCGGCGAAGTGGCAGTAGGAATGCAATTTGCGCCGGCGAGCAGCAAGAAGGAAAGCCCGGGCAACACGGCGCCGCGCCACGATAGAATTCGATCCATGGGCGGACCGTAACACGGCCATCTACCGGTCACCTTCATTTTGCTGGCCAAGACGGGCCTCTGTGCGCCCCTCGCCCACAACGTTTCGCACCTTCCACCTGCGATGACCCCAACCGAAGCTGTAACGGAATCGGATTTGGTTGCTCGAGTCGAGCGCTGCGAGCTCGACTCGACCCGGAGCGCCATCGGGCTCAGGTTCCCAGGTCGGCAGGGTCCGGAACGAACCAACGATACGTACCCGCCAACTTGCGATCGCCAGGCGGCATTCGTTCGCTGGGCACCACGGTCAGCACACCGTCGAGTCCAAATTCGAGCTGGACCACGCCTTCCGTCACCGCATTTTTAGCGCCAGCTTTGGACGTGGTGCGACTTCGCCAGCGCGTGCGCACGCGCAGACACTCGGGCGCCCCCTCTCGCAGGGCACACGCCACACGCACGCTCTGATCGAACGTATATTCGTCGTCCCGAATCGCGCTGCGAGAGACGAAACGGTGCCCGGCTGTCGCGGACAACTGGTGACCCGGGGCGGGAACCAACACCTCGGGGTAGAGACGCAGCTCGGTTGCGACGTTGCTGCCTTGACCCGCCGCGAGGCTCAGCACCGTGCCGGTCATGAACCAGCCACGCGCCGTGCGGAGGACCAAACGGATCTGCCCTTCCCGCCCCTCGGCTGCCGTACGCACAAAATGCACCTCCCGCCACTGGGAGCCCAGTACGGAACCCGACAGCCCCTCGGCCCGGCTCCCGCCCACGGGCGGGTCGAGCTGGCACGTGTAGTCGAGCGCAGCCCCATCGACCACCCCCAAACGCCGCATGGCGTGAGTGCTCAGCTCGTCACACAGTGCGCGAACACTCGTCGCAGGCCCTTGTACGAGCAACCGCCATGTTTGGGGCAGGCTCGCCGGTCCGGTCGCAGCCGGTCGCAGATCTGCAGACCCCATCACGGACGACGCATGATCGCCCCGACGCACCCAAACGGCCCCCACACCCACCGCCACGAGGGTAAGCAGTGTCGCGGTTACCGTCAGCACATCCCACAGGCGCGCCCCCAGGGGCCGCCGAGGACGAGACGGGCTGGGCGGACTGGGCGGACTGGGCGGACTGGGCGGACTGGGCGGACTGGGCGGACTGAGCGGACTGGGCGGACTGGGCGGACTGGGCGGACTGGGCGGGCCAGATCTGCTACGACCCGAGCGTAGGGGGTGTCCGGAGGCCGCGGGCCTCGATGGTTGCGCCGACCCGCGGAGGCCCGCATTCGCTTGCTCGTGGCCGACCAGGGTGCGATCCGGGGGAATCGTGTCCCCGCAACTGGAGCAGAAGCGCGCTCCGGAGGCGAGCGCCGTGCCGCAACGCCTGCACTGACGGGACATAGAGCAAAGGGTAACGTACCTCGGCCCCCCCCCCCAGGGGACCCGTTTCGACCGCACCTGCGACACGGGCGCGAAGAACGGCGGACGTGCCGGCATCGAGGGGCAGACGCGGTCCGAGGACCCGCCTCCGCCGCCCTGACAGGGCCGAGGTTCGACGGTAGGCTTGACGACGTCATGGACCCGCGATTCCGCCGCCGGCCAACCCATTTGCGCGTCGATCTGACCGCCCTCGGCCGCAACCTTAAGGTGATCCGCGGAGCCAGTGGGGACGCGCGCGTGATGGCCATCCTCAAAGCCGACGCCTACGGGCACGGCTTGCTCCCGATCGCACACAAACTCGCCGACCTCGGCGTGGACTACTTTGGGGTCGCTTTTGCGGAGGAAGGCATCGCCCTACGCCAAGCGGGCATCGAGGCCCCCATCCTCGTGCTCGGCGGCCTGGTGGGCTACCAGCTCAAGCACTTCCTCGACTATCACCTCGAGATCACCGCGGCGAGCCCCTTCAAGGCCCGGCAGATCAGTGACGAAGCGACGCGTCTCGGCCGGGTGGCTCGCGTCCACATCAAGGTCGACACGGGCATGGGGCGCCTTGGTGTGAGGCCCGAGACCGCGGTGCAACTCGCGCTGCAGCTCCGCACGTTGCCGGGTGTGGAGACCGTAGGCATCTACAGCCACCTCGTGGAAGCCGAAGCGGAACACAGCGCATGCACCGATGCGCAAGTGGGGGCACTGCGAGACGTCCTCGCACGGTTGCGCGGCCTGGGACTCCACCTGCCCCGCGCCCACCTGGCCAACACGGCGGCGATCCTGCGCTGTCCAGAAGCGCGATTCGACATGGTCCGTCCCGGGATCGGCTTGTACGGAGTCACCCCCGGCGCGAAGCCGGAGGTCGGTGTGGAGCTGTGGCCCGTGCTCAGTGCGCGCACCGAAGTAGTGTTCGTCAAGGGCATCCGCAAGGGGGCGGGCATCGGCTACGGACACACCTGGCATGCGCCCCGGGACGGATGGGTCGCCACGCTTCCCGTCGGCTACGGCGACGGATACCCGCGCGCGCTGTCGAACCGTGGCGAGGTACTCATCGGGGGACGTCGCTTCGCAGTGGTGGGCAACATGAGTATGGACCAAACGACGATCTGGCTCGACGACGCGATGTTCAGCGTGGGCACAGAGGTGGTCTTGCTGGGACGACAAGGCGGCGAGGAGATCGGCGCGTGGGAACTGGCCGGGCATGGGGGTACCATCGCCTACGATATCCTTTGCGGCTGGGCAGCACGGGTCCCGCGGGTCTATGTGTAGGGTGCGCCCGTGAGCGTACGCAGGGTCGCACTCGACGACCCCCCTCCGCAGCCTTTGCACCGTGAGCATCATCCACGTCGCGTGAGAATACCGGCGGCCTCCGACTTGACGCCCGCCGACGCCAAGCTTTAGGGTCGATCCATCGTTCGGCCCGGAAACGACGGTATCGTGGCTCCACTCGCAGGACAACACGCAATCATCACCGGTGGGGGCCGCGGCATCGGTGCCGCCATCGCCCGCAACCTGGCGGAGGTCGGCGCGCGGGTCACCATCGTCAGCCGCACCTCGATCCAGCTCGAACGCAAGGCGGCGGAACTGCACCGCGACACAGGAGCGGAGGTCGTCGCGGAACCGGCGGATGTCACCGTCGATGACGAGGTGCATCGGGCGTTCACGGCCGCGAACGTTCGCTTCGGACCCCCCACGATACTGGTCAACAACGCTGGCAACGCCCGAGCTGCCCCGTTTGCCCGCACCACTCGCGCGTTGTGGGACGAGATGATCGCGGTCAACCTCACGTCGACCTACCTGTGCATCCAAGAGGCGTTGGTGCACATGCGGCCGTGCGGATCGGGCCGCATCATCAACGTGGCCTCGACCGCATCTCTGCGTGGTTACGCCTATGTCGCGGCCTATTGTGCGGCGAAGCACGGGGTCGTGGGCCTCACGCGGGCGCTGGCGCTGGAACTCGCCTCCACATCCATCACCGTCAACGCGGTCTGTCCTGGGTACACAGACACGCCCATGTTGGACGAGGCCGCTCGCAATATCGCCAATCAGACCGGGTGCACGGAGGCGGAGGCGAAGCAGCGGCTCGCCTCCAACAACCCGCAAAAACGCCTGGTCGAACCGGCGGAGGTAGCGGCCGCTGTGGGATGGCTGTGCTCCGAACAAGCACGCTCTGTCACCGGCATCGCCCTTCCCATCTGCGGTGGGGAGCCGATGGCGTGAAGCCCTCGGCGCGCCGTCGGCCGCTCCGCAGTTTGAACCACGCCATCGAGAACGACGACGGCGTGGGGACTTGACCATGTCTGACCGCACCTTCCTCAACTGGCCTTTCTTCGCACCCCACCACGCTCAACTGGCGCATGAGCTCGACAGCTGGTGCACCGCGGAGCTCGGATCGAGCCACCGCTGTCTGCCCCAGGCCGCGCGCAGCGATGCGCAACTCGACGCCGAAACCCGCAAGCTGGTCGCAGACCTCGGTGCCGCGGGATGGCTGCGATACTGCGTCATCGCGCCCCACGGGGGCGCAGCTACCCAACTGGAAGTCCGCTCCCTCTGTCTTTGTCGAGAGACCCTCGCTCGCCACCTGGGCCTCGCCGACTTCGCGTTCGCCATGCAGGGACTCGGCACAGGTCCCATCTCGCTGTTCGGATCCGAGGCGCAACGCGCCCGTTTCCTGCCCGCCGTGGCGCGTGGGGATTGCATCGCAGCGTTCGCTATCTCCGAGCAGCACGCTGGATCCGACGTGGCCAATCTGCGGACACGAGCCACAAAAGACGGTGACACCTTCGTAGTACGCGGCACCAAGACTTGGATTTCGAACGCCGGCATCGCCGACCACTACATCGTATTCGCCCGCGTAGGCGACGGCCCGGGCACAAATAACCTTGCCGCGTTCATCGTCGAAGCAGGCACGCCCGGCCTGTACGTCAGCGAACGTATCGAGACCCTCGCCCCTCATCCTCTCGGCTCGCTCGTGCTAGACGATTGCCGCATTCCCAGTGCCAACCTCATCGAGGGCATCGGCGCAGGTTTTCGCATCGCCATGGCGACCCTCGACGTGTTCCGTTCCACTGTCGGTGCCGCTGCCTTGGGCATGGCCCGCCGCGCTCTCGACGAAACCCTCTCCCGCGTCACGAGACGCGAGGTTGCGGGCCGCCCACTCGCCGACTGTCAGCTGACCCAGGCCAAGCTCGCCGACATGGCGACCCGCATTGATGTCGCCGCCCTCTTGGTCTACCGCGCGGCTTGGACCAAAGATCAGCTCGGCCAGCGCATCTCTCGCGAAGCCGCTATGGCCAAGCTCGCGGCAACCGAAGCCGCGCAACAGGTGATCGACGACGCCGTACAACTCTTCGGTGCACAGGGCGTCGTACGAGGTTCGGCGCCCGAGCAACTCTACCGCGAGATCCGTGCCCTGCGGATCTACGAAGGCACCAGCGAAATTCAACGCCTGATCATCGCGCGTCAGCTCCTCAGCGGCACTGCGGCGAGAACGAGCACATCATGAAGATCAACTGCATCGGAGGCGGCCCCGGAGGCTTGTACACAGCCCTTCTCCTCAAGCGCCGCCAGCCCCTGGCCGAGGTCCACGTCTACGAACGCAACCGCGCGGATAGTACGTTCGGATTCGGCGTTGTGTTCTCCGACGCCACCTTGGGCAGCCTGGCAAGAGCCGACCCCGAATCGTATGGGGCGATTCAAGCCCGCTTCACCCACTGGGACGATATCCATATCCACCACAAAGGCGAGCGTTTCGTCTCCAGCGGCCATGGTTTTTGCGGCTTCTCGCGCCAAACCTTGCTCGACATCCTGCAAAATCGCTGCCGCCAACTCGGCGTGCAACTGCATTTCGAACACGACGTGCAAGCGATCGAAGACCTCGGATCCGCCGATCTGGTGGTCGCGGCCGACGGTATCCATAGCGCGACACGGCAGCGCTATGATGGCGAATTTCGCCCCCATATCGACCAACGACGCAACCGTTTCATCTGGCTGGGTACGACACTCAATCTTTCCGCATTCACGTTTTGGTTCCAAGAAGACACGGCCGGGCTATGGCGGGTCCACGCTTACCAATACGAACAGGATCACGCCACCTTCATCGTCGAATGTACCGAGGAGACCTTCCAACGCTCGGGCCTCGGCGTACAAGACGAGGCCGCGGCGGTAGCCTATCTTGAGAACCTTTTCTCGAACCAACTCCGTGGCCATCGCTTGGCTGGGAATCACTCACATTGGCGGCAGTTCCCGACCATCACCTGTGAGCGATGGCATCATCGCAATATCGTGCTGATCGGCGATGCGGTCCATACGGCACATTTCTCCATCGGATCGGGCACCAAGCTGGCAATGGAAGACGCCATCGCGCTCGCCGACGCCATCGACCGGCACCGGGGCGCGACGATAGCGACCGCGCTCCAGGCCTACGAGGCATCGCACCGCGCGGACGTGGACAGCATTCAACGAGCTGCAGCGGTCAGCCTCGAGTGGTTCGAGCACGTCGAGCGCTACTACCACCGTTTCGACGGCCTTCGCTTCGCGTTCAGCCTCCTCACCCGATCGTTGCGTGTGAGCCACGCCAATCTCGCTATGCGCGACGCGGCCTTCGTCGAAAGTGTAGACCGATGGGTCGCCCACGAGGCAGAGGCCCAATCGCGCCAGCCGATGCCGGCGTCCTCGAAGCCACCGCCGCCCATGTTCACCCCCTTTCGCCTGCGGGAGCTGGTGCTCCCCAATCGCGTCGTGGTCTCCCCCATGTGTCAGTACTCTTGCGTAGACGGCGCGGTCGACGACTGGCATGTCGTGCACCTCGGGAGCCGAGCGGTCGGCGGAGCGGGCTTGGTGATGACCGAGATGACGAGCGTCAGCGCAGAAGGTCGCATCTCACCGGGATGTGCCGGCCTCTATTCCGGTACCCATGTTGACGCGTGGCGCCGCGTCACAAACTTTGTCCGTCAACACACCGCCGCTAAGATCGGTGTTCAAATCGGCCACGCCGGACGCAAGGCGTCCACACGGGTAGGCTGGGAAGGCCACAATCTCCCCCTTCTGCGCGACAACTGGCCCATCGTCGCGCCCTCTCCCCTACCCTACGCGTCGGGCAATCAGACGCCGCGCGAGATGACCAGATCCGACATGGACCAGGTTATTGCCGACTTCGTACAGGCGACCCAACTGGCGCAGGACGCCGACTTTGATCTTCTGGAGTTGCATCTCGCCCACGGCTACTTGCTCTCCACGTTTCTTTCGCCACTGACCAACCGACGCAAGGACACCTACGGTGGCGGCCTCGACAATCGCGCGAGGTTCCCGCTCGAACTCTTCGGCGCCGTACGGTCCGCATGGCCGGCCGACAAACCGATCTCGGTCCGGATCTCCGCATGCGACTGGCACGAGGGGGGCCTCTCCCCACAAGACGCGGTGGGGCTGGCCAAGCTGCTGGCCGCGGCCGGATGCGACATCGTCGACGTTTCCACCGGCCAAGTCGTCGCGGACCAACAACCCAAGTACGGTCGTTTGTACCAGACGCCTTTCTCAGAGCTCATCCGTCTCGAAGCCGAGATACCCACGATCACGGTGGGCAATATCTCCACCCACGAGGACGTCAATTCCGTGCTCGCAGCAGGGCGCGCCGACCTATGCGCGCTCGCCCGCGCGATGCTCTACAACCCCTACTGGACGCGACACTGCGCCCAACGGCAAGGCTGTCCCCCCCGCTGGCCACCGCCCTACGAGGGATTGGAGCACTACGCGCCACGCGATCCATAACGGCAATCCAAAACCGCGATCCATAACGGCAATCCACAACGGCAATCCAAAACCGCGATCCAAAACAAGGGAGCCCATGCCATGAGCAAAGGTCCGACATCGTATTGGGACTACATCAAAGTCGAAGAACTTCTGGCCCTCCAATCGGGCCTCGCGAACAGTGAGCGCGAACTGTCGAACGACGAGGTGATGTTCGTCGTCATCCATCAAGTCGAGGAGCTGTGGTTCAAGCTCGCCCTGCGCGAGCTCGTGGCGGCACGAAACCTCTTCGCGCAGGGGTATGTACCCGACGCCTCGCTCGCCGCGGCTGTGAGGGGGCTCGATCGCAGCCGCGAAATCCTCGGCCGCGCGACCACCGATATCACTCTGATGGAGAGCATGACCACGCGGGACTATCTCGGTTTCCGAGACAAGCTCTACCCCGCGAGCGGCTTTCAATCGGCGCAGATGCGTGAGATCGAGATCATCATGGGGCTTTCGACCGAAGACCGCATTCCTCTGGGACACGAAACCTACCTGCAAGCGTTGCGCCGCGCCGACGGAAGCGATTCTCCGGCGCTCGAACGGGTCAAGGCCCGTCTCGCCGACACGCCCACCCTGCACGACGCGATTGACACGTGGCTATACCGCACGCCGATCGACGGGTCGCGCCCCTCGGACGATGGCGACGATCGGGTCGTGCACTCGTTTGTAGAACGCTACGCCCGCGCCCATCGCCGGGAACTCGAAGCACTGAGCGAGCGCGCTGTGGCTGCCGCGCTCACCGACACAGATCGCACCCGCGTCGCGCAACGCTACGAGCGCGAGATCGAGAGCGCACGGGTACACCTGTTCGCGGAGGACACCGAGGCCAGCGACAGCCCACGTCGCATGCGGACACGCGCCGCGATCCTGTTCATCGAAAGCTATCGCGAACACCCCTTGCTCGCATGGCCGAGGGCCGTCATCGACTCGATCGTCGCTCTCGAACAGGCCTTCGTCGTCTTTCGCCAGCGACACGCCCGTATGGTGGAGCGCATCATCGGACGACGAACGGGTACCGGCGGGTCGGCCGGCGTAGAATACCTCGACCGTACGGCGCTCCAGTACCGCATTTTCCGCGAATTATGGGCAACACGGACGTTACTCATCCGCAAAGAGGCGCTACCCGAGATCGCCCGAGCCGACGCGTACGCTTTTGCCTTCGATCAAGAGAACGAGAAACCACCCGATGCGCGAGACAGCTGAACCCACAGACGACCCGCATTTCGCCGAAACGTTCAACATCGCCGACTATTTTCTAGAAAACCGCGTACGCGAGGGACTGGGATCTCGCAAAGCGGTGCGCACGGACGCGCGCGATTACACCTATGCCGAAATCCTTACCCTAGCAAACCGCTTCGGCGCCGTTTTGCGCGACGCGGGTGTCCGGGCCGAAGAGCGCGTACTGCTCGCCTTGCCAGACGGCGTCGAGATGGTGGCCGCAATCTTCGGCACACTCAAGATCGGCGCCGTGGTGGTCATGGTCAACCCCGAGCTCACGGCCGAGGCCTTCGGGTATTTTCTCGAGTACAGTCGCGCTCGCGTGGCGGTCACCTCGCAGCACACCGATGCCGCCGCCACATTGGCCGCCTGTCACACCCGCCACTTGCTTCAGACCTTCGTCGTAGACGAACCCGCTTTCGCGGCCCGGCTCGCAGCGAGTGACGCGGCACTCGACACCTTCCCCACCCATCGCGACGACGCGGCCATCTGGCTGTTCACCGGCGGAACCACCGGAAAACCCAAGGCCGTTGTGCAAACGCACCGCTCGTTCGCCCACAGCACCGAACGCTACGCCAAGCGCGTACTGCACTACGGACCGGAGGATATTACCCTTTCCGTACCGAAACTCTATTTTGGATACGCCACCGGGTCGAACCTGTTTTTCCCCTTCGCGGTCGGTGCCTCCTGTGTATTGCTACCGGAGCGATGCACCCCGGAACTCATCTTTGGCGCCATCGCGCGTTGGCGCCCGACATTGCTCATCAACGTGCCTACGATGATAAACAAGATGATGCTCGATCCAGCGGCGGAGGGCGGCGACCTATCTTGCCTGCGCGTGTGTACGAGCGCTGGCGAAGCATTGCCGACAACATTGCACCATGACTTCAAGGCGAAATTCGACGTCGAGGTCATCGACGGACTGGGGACCGCCGAAATGTGGCATGTATTCGTGACCAATCGCCCAGGCGACGTCCGCCCCGGTTCCCTGGGAAAGGCGGTCGAGGGCTTCGACGTCCGCGTGCGGGACGATAAGGGCCAGGACGTGGAGCAAGGTGAGGTGGGATGGCTATGGGTACGCGGTGATTCGAGAGCGCAGCAATACTGGCAACAATCCGAGGGTACCCGCCGGGTGTTCCGGGGGCCCTGGTACCTGTCGGGAGACATAGTGCGCCAAGACGCCGACGGATACTTCTACTACTGTGGCCGCGGCGATGACATGCTTAAGATCTCGGGGAAGTGGCTCGCGCCGAAGGAACTCGAGGACTGTCTGCTGGCCCATCCGGCTGTGAGCGACGTCGCCGTGGTAGGGGTCGAAGATCAGGCGGGGCTCACCAAGCCCTGCGCATTCGTGATCCCAAGCGGCGTGTACGAAGGTCCGAAGGCCGAGCTCCAAGCCGAGCTCCAAGCCTTCGCGCGTCGAGAGCTCGAGCCCTTTAAGTACCCACGCAACGTCGTGTTCATGGATGCACTCCCGCGCACCCACCTCGGCAAAGTGGATCGCGGCAAGCTGCGCCGGGAATACTCGGGGTGAGGGGCAACCTCCTCATCAGGCTTTGCCCCGCAGAGGGCGCCGGCGGTAAAGCTGTGAAGCCACAGAGGTACATGCCGAGACGGCAGCTTCGAAGCGCGATCAGAGCCCGTGTTGTGGACCGATGCTCTTGGCCTCGTCTTTTCCAGCCTCGAAGTTCGCCACGCGGGTACGATTTTTCTCCGCGTACTTGCGCTCCCAACTGGCCGCCTTGGTCGGGTTGAGTTCCACGCGACGGCACGCATCAATGCCTTTCTTTCGCATCGCCGCATCCTCGCCCGTCGCCTCCAGAGCCGACCAATACACGCGGGAGCTCATGAATCCCGGCGTGATGAACAGCTTCATGTGGTAGGTCTTCCCGGCCTCGAAGCTCCCGCGAACGCCCTCGGTTTGCTCTGAAATCAGCATGAAGAGGTGCTCGCCCGCCGGCGCGTCGATGAAAAAATACTGACGATTGCCGACGAAGCCAAGCAGACGCTCGTTTTCAACCACAAACGCCCGACCGCTGGGAAACCCCTGAGCGAGCACGAAGTACACGCGGGCGTGACCTGCGGGCGGGCCGGCGGCGCCCGGGCCTTCAACGTGGTGGCTCATCGCCCCCGCACAGCCACTGGCGACGATGGCGCAGAGTAAGAATGCGAGGAATGTAGAACGACCTATTCGAGCGTGCATGCGTAGCCTCCGTACGCGTCGGATGAGCCCGCGCGATGCGAGCAGCGATAGCACAGGGCAGAGAAGTCGCCTAGTGCCAACACGCCGATGCACCTCCTCTGCGAGCGAACCGCGAGGCGGACGCTAAGCCGGGGGGAGCATCCGACGTCCTCCCGATCGCTCCCCAGCACCCTCGCGCGCGGCGACCGGACGCGACAATACGAGGGTGCGACCCGCCTCCGCGCCAGAGAAGTAGGCGAGATTTCGGCGTTGCCCACTCGACCGCGCGCTGCGTGTGAATGGATGGCGACGACGATAGTAGTCGCCGAGATCGGCGTGTGGCACCCAGATAAGTCCCTCTTCGCGCAGCCGGTCTCGCTGCGCCTCGAGCTTATCGACAAAGCCACGCATCACGCCCGCCATGTACGTCAATCGGTCTCGATTCGAACGTATGTTCTGCTCGCGTTTATACGCTCCCCAGGAGCGCACCGCTGCCGCGAGCAAGAATTCGTGGACGAACCCCGCCATCGCCAAGTTTTCCTCGGCACCACATACCTCGATCACGCTGCCGTGCTTCCCCTCCGCGGGCCGATAGACACGGACCCAGATGACTTCTACAAAAAAATAGTCGGCGAGGATCCGTGCCAACCAACGTTGATGCTCGAAGACACGCCCTGTGGGCCGCCCGAGATGGCGAAACCGGTACACAAGCGCACCGTCGGACGCGGCACCGACTCGATCGTGGGCGCAGCGCTCGTCGATATTGTGTCGCAGCATCAGTCGCTGCGCGGCAGATGCCGCTGCCTCGGCCTCGTTCCGGTTGGGGCTCTCCGCCAAGGCAAGCAGTTTTCGCACCCGCCGTACGATCTTGAGAACGGAAGGCTGTCCGTCGGTCGTGACCTGATCCCGCGCGCCCTCTCCGGAACCGGCGGCATCGATGCCGCGTTCGTGACACACGCGACGAAACGACGGGCCGTGGGGCGTCTCCCTCTGCACGCGGAGAACCTCATGTACGTATTGGTGCGCGGCCTCGTGTTTGAGCACCTCCACAACCTCCCCCCAAGCGCACCCGACCACCAGCTCGCGGGAAAGCTCGATCCGTCGCGTCTCGGGGCACCACTGACCGAGTCGCGTACTGGCCTGTCCCAGCTCGAACAAGGGCGTACTCATGGACCCCTGAAAATAGCAGTCGTTGATCCCCCGCCATTCCTCTCGCAGCGCGCGAAGAAGCTTCGCCTCAAGTTCAGTCTCAAAGACCCTGCGCTCGACCCGTTGCTTGTCCTCGTCAGACCGTGTGGAGGCGCTCCTCTTTGGCGCGGCACCGCACGCCCCGCACGCCTCGTCGCTCGGTCGGATCGTCATGTCCGCCGAGCCTAGCGAATTCAAGCCACCGAATCAAAACAGCCCGCAGGCCCCCACGAACAGATAATCGTCGGGCGTCGAGGGATCGAAACCCATCCACGGCATGCAGTCGAGCCCCGGGACAGCGGCCGCTTCGCAGGGATCGTCCAGTTCGCGGTCACAGTACATGGCGCAACACGAGACGCCGTCGGTGCACGGCACCTGCGAGCTGGCCACGCACCCGAGGCCCGTCGCGCACTGGTCAGGCGTGTCGCAGACTTCACCCTCTTTGCGCGCAGACGCGGGATGTTCATCTGCCGCACACACAAAGGCTTGATCGTAGGGAGCGCATACACTCCCGCTCTCACATGCCGAAGCGGTGGGGTCGCAGCGCTCCAGACACAGCGGAACAGAACCAGCAACATCGTTGAATTGACACCAGGTACCCCACTCTCCGCCCTGACCGTCGTCTGGACAGCCCGCGTCGTCTGGTGTGCCCACGCACAGACTCACGCAAGTACCGGTGCCCTCAGTATCCGCATAGTGGCACACCGAACCGCCTGCACAATCATCGACGCCCCCGCCCCCCGTTTGGCAGACGCCACCCGCAGCTACGGGATCCTCCGCTATCGCCACACACCTCGCGTCGGGATCGCCCTCCTGGACGGGCACGACGGGCGCGCATTTCTCCCCCTCGGCGCAGTCTTGATGCCAAGGATCACAAGGGTCGAACGCTTCGGCGTCGCCGCTCCCGCCCCCGTCGCCGTTCCCTCCCGCGTCGCCGTTCTCGACCGCTTCACTGTTCTCGCTGGCGTCACCGCCGTCAGAACCATGTTGCCCGTCGACAGACCCCGTGGCCATGGCATCGCCTTGTTGTGCTCCCGAGCTCACGACTTCTGCACCCGAAGCGTGCGGATCACCCTCGCCGCTCTCCGAGGCAAGCGTGCTACAAGCAACGGCGTGGTGGAACAATAGGAGGAGTGGGAGTTTGGATCGTCGAGAAAGCATGGATCGGGGCGCGTAAGTCAATAGAAATGAAACAAGTCGAAACAATCAGTCCAGCCGAGACCATTGCTCAGGCCCAGACAATCACCCAAACCGTGGCAGTCACTCAAGTCATGGGTCGGAGTGCAACGCCAGAGACATCGAGCTGGCGGCGAAGGCGGTTCGTGATTCGCCGACCCTGGCTCGGGTCTTCGCGGCGCATCCAACCGACGGCCGGATCGAGGCTGTGTTTGCGGCTGCGTTGAGGCTTCCTTTTCAGCGTAGGCGACCGGCCGGCTCCCGTCCACCGCACAGGCTGCTGGAACCTCACCGACGTGACAGAAGAGGACGCTTTCGCCCGCGACCCCGACGCGACGACCGGGGATCACGACGCAGATGTCGTGGTACCCCAGGCATACGAGCCCCGTGCGCCAACAGGTCGTCGCCGTCTGCTGAGCGCCGGGATGTGCCACCCTGACGCCCGTATTCACGAGATGCCACCCACACACAACTACCCCGTCGGATCACCCGGACGGCCCTGGAGCGTGGCCGAGAGAAGCGCCTGGGTCGGGACGCTCAGCTACAAACGCAGCTACCGAGACGACGTGATCCGCGTCATCAACACCCTTCGCTCGCGGTTCGACGTGATCCAATACGGCGACCTCCCGCACCACCGCGGCCGGTATCCGCTCTTCGCAATGGAGAGCCGCACGACCACAGACGATCTTCCCTCGGTCTTGATCACCGGCGGCGTACATGGCTACGAGACGAGCGGCGTACATGGAGCGCTGGCATTCGCCACCACCTGCGCGCCCGCCTATGAAGGGAAGGTACACCTCACCATCGTGCCATGCGTGAGCCCCTGGGCCTACGAGGTGATCCAGCGCTGGAACCGGCAAGCCGTAGACCCGAACCGCTCCTTCGGTCCGTTTCACTCGTGCCGCTCCTGCCGCTCCGATCGCCCCACACCCGAAGCGTCGATACTGGGTAGACATCTGGCGGCTCGCGGCCGCTCGTACGCCGCACATATCGATCTCCACGAGACCACAGATTCGGACGAAACCGAATTTCGCCGGGCACTGGCCGCTCGCGACGGGCTCGACTTCGAGGTCAGCGAGATCCCCGACGGCTTCTACCTGGTCGACGACACCGAGAACCCCCAACCCAACTTCCAACAGGCCATCATCAAGGCCGTTTCCGGTGTCACCCATATCGCACGACCCGACCGTCACGGGGAGATCATCGGCGCCCCCGTCGTGGCCCACGGTGTCATCCAGTACCCCTACGCGGCCCTCGGGTTGTGCGCTTCGCTCACCCAGGCGACCTACACGACGACAACGGAGGTCTACCCGGACAGCCCTCGCGCAACGCCTAGTCAGTGCAACGCCGCACAGGTGGCTGCGATCCGCGCGACCCTCGACTACGTGGCGACCGTACAGTCACGGACTCGCCGGTAGGATCGCGGCACGCAGCGGACGACAACACACTGTTCTCCTCGTTCCAATGACCACCATGGTCCACAGATTTCCCCCAACAAAGCGCACACGAACGAGCCCTGGATCGAACACTTCGCGTTTCGATATCATCGTAGCCTCCGCCCGACGTTGGGGGACATTCGCGGTCTTCATCGCCGTCTCGCCAGCCTGGATTCTCTGGCCGCTGATGCACGCCGAGAAGACTGGCTACCTGCTGAAGAACGATCTTGGGTTGGAGGGCCAGTCCACTTTGCTCCTGTGGATGGCGAGTTCCGCGTCTGTGATCGGCACATTGTACTATCTGGTACCTACGGCGGGCCTCGCGGATGGGGGAAACGACCGTCGACGACGCTGGTATTCGCTTGAACGCGCCCCTCAGCTGGCTGGTCGGCCTCGCCGTTTTTCCGATTCTGCTCGTCGACAAGATCGAGACGAGCCACCCAGTTTTCACGATGGCCGTCATCACTCTGATCACAGATCTCGCCACCCGGAGCTTCCTCGAGCTCAGCACAACAGCCCACAGCTGGTCTCGGTTCGCGTCTCGCGTTGGGCGTGAATCCGTCGTTCGAGGCCTCCCGATCGTATGCATGGTGGTCGCTATGGTTTTCTACGCCTGGCTGTTCTCACGATGATCCATTCTCGAGCACCATGCCATGCGGACCGGCATCTACGATCTCGGAGTCTACGAGAACACGGTGTGGCAGACCGCTCATGGCAAGTTTCTAGTGTGCACTTTGGTGAAATCTGAAACCCATCTGTCCGCCCACGCCGACCCCATACTCACTCTTATCGTGCCCTTCTATTCTTCTCGTCCCGAAGCCAGACACCCTCCTCGTTTTTCAGTCGATCTGGCTAAGTCTCGGTGCACTCCCACTATTTCTGCTGTGCAAGCATCGATTCGCTCGGCCCTGGGCTGGCGTCGCGTTCGGCTTGGCCTATCTGCTCCAGCCCGCGTTGCATGGGATGAACTTGTACGCCTTCCACAGCCTGACCCTCGCGGCTCCCCTACTGATCTGGGCGATGTTCACGCTCGAATGCAAACACGAGCGCGGCTACTGGATCGTGCTGATCTTACTTTTGATGACGCGTGAGGATGTCGCCCTTCTGACCTGCTTCGTGGGCGCGTACGCGATCGTCACAGGGAAGCGCCTCCAGGGCGTCCTGACCATCGTCATCTCTGCGTCCTACTTCGTGGCCGTGAAGGCCTATTTTATGGTCGACCCCGGCATCTTCATGTCTGGCGGCGAGGCCTCCTACAGCTACGCGGGATACTACAAGGATTGATCCCGGATCCGTCGTCCGGTGCACGAGGACTGGCGCTCTCGGTGTTAACCAATCCACAATTTGTACTCAAGATCGTCACAATCGAAGAAAAAATGATCTACTTGGCCCAGGCCACCTTGCCGGTTCTGGGACTGCCTCTGTTCGCTGGCCGGCGCCGAATTGTTTTGGTGTACGGCTTCTTGTTCATCTTCTTGGCGAGCCGGCAGGCAGTATATCTACGTGGATTTCAGTACGCGGCGGTCTTCTGCCCTTTTCTTCTATCGCTGACGCCCTTCGGCATAAATGCACTCGGTCGGCGACTGGAAGCACTCGGAGTCTACAAGCGGCGCCACCTGTGGACGCCCGCCACACTCGGCGTGTTGCTGTGCTCAGTTTTGTTCTCGTTCAAGTATGGAGCGTTTGTCGAGAACACGGGTTTCCGGCAGGGCTTCCAGAGCCGTCTGCATCAGGTGGCCCCATAAGGATCTGGCTCTGCACGAGTGGCTTGTAAAGCTCGTTGAGGAACAGATTCCGCCAGATGCCTCCGTGACGACGACCCAGATTCCCCGGGGGCCACTTGGCGGCGCGCGCCGAAGTCTATCATTTCCGAATCCATCACGAAGCCGACTATATTTTAATCCATCGAAATGACCTTCGCCGGTTCGAGGCGCAGGCGCGTATCCTCCAGCAGTTCGTGAAGGAGGGCCGGTACGAGCAAGTGGACTCACACGGTCCCGTCACACTGTATCGACGGCGCGAGACTCCGCGGCCATGATCCTCACTCAGCGGCGACACGCAGAGCGTTCTGCTGCGCGAGCGCGCCTCCACCGAAGCGCGCCCCTCTGAGTGCAGGCAATCGCCGAGTGGGTGGACATCCCGCCCGACGCTCAATGGTCCTGCGTGAATCGTTTTTCGCCCGCGCGTACCGCGATATCCAGCTGGTTTGCCTTCGGTGGGAATGGGCAGTTGAAATGGTCGCTATAGGCGCATAGCGGGTTGGTGGCCCGGTTGAAGTCCAGGACAAGTTCCTGGTCGACGAAGCGCCCATCCACCAGCGTGGCTTCTAAATCGATGTATCGGCCCACGTCGTAGCTGGCCTTTCCTGTCGTCGCATCGCTGAACGCCAGGAATAGCGCTCCGATTTTCTTGTCCGCGGCCTGTAACAGGCTCTTGGAGAAGGAAAGTGCCTCAAGGCGGTGGGTGGTGTCGTCGCGGCGAAACGAAAGATGTCCAACTTTCCATGGCTCCTTCGTCCGTCCGCGACTCGTGGTGAGCTTGACTTGGGTCGGATGCGCAATCGCCTCGAACTTCGCATGCACGGCCCAGCTCGGATCGACCGAGAACCACTTCAGGCCGTCGAAAGCGAGCCGGCTGGGATGCTGAGAATCGTAAACAATGACGCGCCCACCACCCGACTGCGGGCTCGCGCCGATCCCGAAGCGACCCTTGTCCCAAGTAACATAGCGCGCCACCGATCCCGGATGCGAACCGCAGCCCTGGCGACAAAACAGATCGCTGCCGACGACCTCAAAATGCAGCGTGCGATCGTCGCTTTGCCCTTCGCTCACCACAACCACAGCGTCGCTGCCGACGCTGAGGTACAGCGACTTCCCCGCGTCGATATAGTGCGAGCTCAAGGCCGTAAACGCGGTCATCTTTCCCTTCGCGTACTCCCGTTCGTGCGCTTGTTGGAATTCTTGACTCGAACTCGGATCCGAGCGCAGCGCTCCGCCGGCCACGACAGTGGTCGCCACCGCGGGCACCGGGGGATCTGCAGGCTGCTTGCAATGCGACAGGGCTGCCACGACGAGCAAACAGCAGCGCGTCCGCCAGAACAGTCGGCGTTCGCCGAGGCGACGGGTTTCGAACGACACGGGGGTCCCAGCGGAGCGAGTCGGCATGGTCGGACTTTAGCGACGCGCCGACAGGGCGCCAAGGAGCGATTCGCCCTGTCCTGAGCTCGGTGGGGTAGTGTACCGCCACAATGCGCGACACCAGTGCCGAAGAGGCCGTCCAGCTCATCGTGTCGGGCAACCGTGTATACGTGCACGAAGCCTCCATGGCTCCGATCTCACTGATCCACGCTCTGACTAGCCGGGGCGAGGAGCTGGAGAACGTGGAGATCGTCCATCTGCACACCCACGCCCCGGCACCCTATGTGCGTCCCGAGTACGCGGGACACCTGCGCCACAATGCCCTCTTCGTGGGCGACAACGTGCGTGAAGCAGTCCAGGCCGGTCGCGCCGACTTCACGCCGGTGTTCTTGTCCGAGATTCCAGCCATGATCCGCGACGGCCCGCTGCGGTTGGACGTAGCTTTGCTCCAGGTCTCCCCCCCGGATCGTCACGGATTTTGTCGGCTGGGCTTGTCGACCGTCTGCGCCAGAGCGGCGGTGGATCACGCCAAGTTGGTCCTGGCCGAGATCAACCCGCGCGTTCCCCTAACATCGGGGAACACGGCCGTGCACGTGAGTCAGATCGACGTGGCGGTGGGCGTCGACCGAACGCTGCCGGTGGTCACGCCGCGCGAGATCCGTGCGGTGGACCGGGAGATCGCTCGACACGTCGCCAGCTTGATCCCCAACGGCGCGACGCTGCAGATGGGTATCGGCGCCATCCCAGACGCGGTGCTCAGCGAATTGCACGGCCACGAGGGACTGGGCGTGCACACCGAGATGTTCTCGGACGGGCTGGTGCATCTATTCGAATCCGGAGTGGTGTCGAACCGGAACAAAACACGCTTCGAGGGGCGCGCCGTCACGTCCTTCGCCATGGGGACCAAGCGCCTGCACGACTTCGTCGATGGGAACCCGGCGGTGGAGTTTCACGCCTCCGACGTGGTTAACGACCCCAATGAGATCGGTAAACAGCACCAGATGGTCGCCATCAACTCGGCGATTCAGATCGACCTCACCGGACAAGTGTGCGCCGACTCCATCGGTTCCCGCATCTACAGCGGGATCGGCGGGCAGATGGATTTTTTCCAAAGGGCTGTGCGATCGCCGGGGGGGCGACCGATCCTGGCTCTCCCCGCCACGGCGAAAGCAGGCACCGTATCCAGAATCGTACCCGAGCTGGAGCCCGGTGCCGGAGTCGTCACCACCCGAGGCCACGTGCAGTGGGTCGTGACCGAGAACGGTGCCGTGAACCTGCACGTAAAAAGTTTGCGCGAGCGAGCCCGAATCCTCGCCGAAATCGCCGCTCCCCAGTTTCGCCCCTCGCTGCTCCGCCACGCCCAGAGACGCTACGGGTAGGTAGGGTGCAAAAAGGGAGCACCGCAGCGGAACACCAGCGCGAGGCGCCCCGACCGACTCACGCCTTCGCTGCCCCCCAATCTGCCCCCCACCCTACGTCCACCTCCAACGGCACAGTCAGGGCCACCGCTCCCTCCATCGCCGGCCGTACCCGCCCGATGAGCGCCTCCACGCGATCGCTGTCACATTCGAAGATCAACTCATCGTGCACCGTCAACACCATGGCGGCCCAGTCCGCGGCGGCCAACGCCGCCTGCACCCGCACCATTGCGACCTTCAGGATATCAGCTGCACTACCTTGAATCGGAGTATTCCTGGCGATACGCTCGCCGTACGCTTTCGTCGCCCCACGCGCCGCCAGTTCGGGAATCCGACGCCGCCGACCAAGGATCGTCTCCGCCCACCCCGAGCGCCGCGCAGCGGCGACCAGCGACTGCATATACGCGTCCACGCCGGGAATCTTGGCGAAGTAGTTCTTGATATAGCGACCGGCCTTGCCCTGCGGGATACCGAGTTGTCGCGCCAGGCCGAACGCTCCCTGGCCGTAGATCACGCCAAAGTTCACAGCCTTCGCCACCCGGCGCTGCTCGGCGCTGACCTCCTCTTCCGGCACATCGAACACCTCTGCCGCAGTTCGCCGATGCACGTCGGCCCCCTCGCGGAAGGCCGCGCACAGATTCGCATCTTGGGAGAGGTGAGCCAATATGCGTAGCTCGATTTGGGAGTAGTCGAACGCAACTAGAACCTGGCCCGGCGGTGCGACGAATGCCTCCCGGATACGTCGGCCCAGCTCCGTGCGGATCGGGATGTTTTGTAGGTTCGGATCACTGCTCGAAAGTCGTCCCGTCTGCGCCACGGCCTGACGAAATTGACTATGCAATCGCTTGGTCTGTGGGTGCACCGCGCGCGCCAAACTATCGAGATACGTGCCCTTCAGCTTGCTCAAGCTCCGATGTTCCAAAATGAGTTTGACGATGGGGTCGAGGAGGCTCAGCTCTTCAAGCACGGCCGCATCGGTGCTGTAGCCCGTCTTCGTTTTCTTCTTGGTGGGGAGCCCCCGTTCCTCAAATAGAAGTTTTTGGAGTTGCGCTGGAGACTCGGGGTTGAGCGCATACCCTGCATCGGCGCAGATCCGCTCTTCGAGCTGCGCGAGCTTGGATCCCAGATCCTCGCCCTGCGCCGCCAGCACCTCGCAGTCGACCAGCACGCCGCGTCGTTCCATATCCCGCAACACCGCCGCGAGCGGCATTTCGACGTCGTAAAAGAGCTTCTGCAACGTCTCCCCCGATGCCTCCAACGCCGACTCCAAAGCGCGGCCGAGCTGTCCGGTCAGCACCGCCCTCTCGGCCGCGTACGCCAACGCAGACTCGCTCGCCGTCTGATCGAAAGGGACTTGCTTGCGCCCCTTGCCCACCACCGTCTCCCGAGCGATGCTCTGGTGGCCGAGCACGTCGGTCGCCAACGCTTCGAGGGTGTGGCTGGCGCGCGCCGGGTCCAATGTATAGGAAGCGAGCATGGGGTCAGCGTGCACCCCCGCCAAAACGATGCCTTGGCGATGAAGCACCACCGCCACGCGCTTGTGATCGTGGCAGTATTTGCGGAGCGAGACATCGGCCAGCGCCGGGCCCAATGTCGCCAACACGTGGGACCATTCGATCTCCGCGGCGGGAGACTCGACGAGACTCCTGTGGGCGATGGGAACATAGGCCCCGGCGGCCGCCCCGCTACGCGCCAAGGAAAAGCCGACCACGTCGGCCCGCATGGGCTCGGCGTGGCTGAATTCGAACCAGATCGAGAACTCCCCCGCAGCTCGCAGCTCGTGCACATAGGCGTCGAAGTCTGCTTGGGTCCCGCGTGTAAACAAAACGGCCGAAGCGAGGTCGATCTCCACGCCTTCGGTCTTGGGCAGCGCCGTCTTGGAAAACGATGCCGACGCCGCGCGTCGCTGCGGCGTCACTGCGTTCACGGCACCGGCCAACGTGGCCTTAAAACCGAGGGGCGCAAAGAAGGACTCCATCGCCGCAGGGTCCACACCGTGATCTCGATAGCACTCCATATCGCCATCCACCTCCACATCCCGCCGCAGCTCCACGAGACGTCTGCTCATCCGCGCATCCGCGGCATGCTCGATGAGACGCTCTCGCCGCCTCTTCTGTTTAATTGTTGGCGCGGCCGTCAGCACGCCCTCCAAATTGCCGTACGCCGCGAGCAACCCCGCCGCAATCTTGGGCCCGATCCCCGGCACGCCCGGCACCGAGTCGACCGAATCCCCCGCCAACGCCAACAGGTCGCCGAGCAGGTCCGGCCCCACGCCGAACTTGTCGTGCACTTCTTGGGGTCCGATGAGTCGGCGTTTCATCGCATCCCACATGCGGATCGGCGGCGCAGATTCGCGCCCATTGTCCACCAGTTGCATGAGGTCTTTGTCGCTCGACACCACCACCACCTCGAGCCCGGCCGCTTGACCCAGTACCGCCAACGTGGCGATTGTGTCGTCCGCCTCGACATTGCCCACCTCGACCTGCGGCGCTCCCAAAGCCCGGGTCGCCTGGCGGACCAGAGGAAACTGCGGCACCAGGTCCTCCGGCGCCGGCGGCCGATCGCCCTTGTACCCGGGGAAAATTTCGTGGCGGAATCCACGCCCTGGCGCGTCGAATACAGCCACGAAATATTCTGGCGCAAATTGCTTGCGCACAGATTGAATCATCTGGACGTAACCGTGCACGGCGTTCACGGGGGTACCATCCGGAGCGTTGAGCATGGGCAACCCGTGGTAGGCTCGAAAGACAAAATTGTTCGCGTCGAGCAAGAACAAGCTGCCCGCGCCGCCCCGTGGCACGTTGCTCATGATCCTCCTTTGGGTTTGAATTCGAGTTCGCGGTCGCGCCCACGCCCACGCACCGCAGCGCTACGACGACGAGCGAATAGAAACAGCGTTTGGATGACGCTTACGGTCGGAACCGCCAGCAACGCTCCCGTCAGGCCGAACACCGATTCCCCAGCGAGAAGAGCGAACACCACCACCACGGGGTGGATATGCGCCGACGTTCCGATGATTTTCGGGTTCAAGAAATTGGCCTCGACGAGGTGAATCCCCGCGATCCAAGCCGCCATGCCCAAGGCTTTCCCCCCCGTCGGGTCGCTGACCAACGCCACGGCCAAGACAGGAGCCGAGGAGATGATGGTTCCGAAGATTGGGATCAGACTAAATATCGCCGCCGTAAGTGCAAGTAGAAGGCTGTATTTGACGCCGATCAGCAGCAGCCCGACATAGGTCAAGGTACCGTTGACCACGCAGATCATCAGCTGCCCCCGCACAACACCCGACATGCCCGCATCCATGCCAAGGACGATCTCATCGAAGTCGTCCTGGTATTCCCGCGGTACAAGGGAGCGCACAAATCCATTGACCCGCTCCAAATCGACCAGCAAAAAGCCCGCCAACATGAACGTGATCACAAACTTGGTGAGGAACGACCCCACCCCGGCAAGGACGGCTTGGGCCATGCGCCCCAGCACCAGCGTCAATTCGCTGCCCTTGCTCGCCACGAGCTCACGCAGAGCTTGTGCCATCGACGTTCTGCCCTCGCCAGGGGGCTCGATCAACCAGCCGCCATCGGAGGTCTCGTGCACCCGCAAACGCACACCACGCAAGTCCACGCGCCAACCGCCATCTGCGGTGGGAGAGACCTTGAGCTCGGACGCCTTTGGCGACACATCTTCTACGGCAGCGGGGACCACCGAGAACGTCGACTCGATCCACTCGGTCCCGCGGGGGATCCAGTCGTCGTTCAGCTTCGCCACCAACTCGGGAGCCGCGACACGAAGATCGTCCGACACCCGTGGCAGCAACACACCGAGAAACGTGCCGAGCACGCCGAGGATCCCAAGATAAAGGATGATCACCGCCCCCGCTCGACCCACGCGCGGCTGCATGCGGCGCACAGAGGGCGCCAGCAGATACGCCACCAGCACGGCGAATACGAAGGGCAACACGATCTGGCGGAAAAGCACCACCACGAACACCAAGAAGACGGCGAATCCCCACAACCGACTGAAACGGCGCAAAAATCCCCAGGGCGAGTCGCTGCGACGAACGGGCTGCGCGCTTCCTCCGGGCTGTGGTGTGTCGTCCATCGTCACGTAGGCACGAACCTAGTCCGTGAACCCGGTGGCGTCCACTAGTGCGAACGAGGCCCATCCGCAAACCCGCCGGCGTCGCCAATCACAGACTCCCAACTCGAACAGGACGGACACCGAAACGCGAAGCGCTGGAGACGAACCCCGCATACGCGGCAGGTGAGCCTCGGCGCGGAAGGTCCGGCTGCGACGGCGAACTCGGCGGTTTCGCGATCGTCGGCCGCCAGCGCCATGCACAGCAACTCCCAGCGAGCCGCCAAACTCCGCCCGGCAACGCGCTGAAGCGCCGACCGGGCCAGCACCGCATCGTGCTTCGCCGCGGCGAGGGCGAGTGTGACCACCAGGTCCGGGTCTTGTGTGGCGCGCAACGATGCACGCATGCGTTCCAGAAGCGCGTCTGCGTGTCCATGCGCATCCGCCCAGGCCACCGCCTCGGCGACCACCGGGGCTGCGCCGCCCGACGAGAGCTCCCATGCGCGTTGCCACGAGAGCAGCACGTCATGGGGACGGCCGCCGCCACGCGCCGCCTTGATCCTGGCCACCACCGTGCTGACATAGCCGCTGCCCGGGGCGAGCTCGTGGGCCCGCTGCACGAGCTTCCCCGCCTTCTCCGTCTCCCCCGACCCGTGGGCCTCGATGGCCTGGCCAGCCAAAGCCCTGCCGCGACCCACTTTGGCCCCCCGCGCACGACGACCCCCCGCCTGCTTCTCGACCCGCTCCCACACCGCGGCAGCCCGTTCCCATGCGCCGGCGCGATCGAGCGCCTCTGCCAACGACTCCAGCGTAGCGAGCGAACTCGGAGCCAAACTGGTGGCCCGGTTGAGGGCACCCACGGCAGCCGCCACGTTTCCCTCTGCCAAGAGATCTCTCCCCAGGCCCACCAGCGCCACCACACGCTGCTCGTGGGCGAGCTCGGCCGACGCGAGCACGGTGCGATGGATCGCCTTCGCCCGTTCGATGCGACCACGCCCACGATCGATAGCCGCAAGCGCCAAAAAGACGCTGGGATCGCTCGGGGAGCCCTCGCATACCCGTTCGAGCTCCGCTGCGACATGGTGCTGGTCGCCCTCGGCGAGCTCGTACAACACGCGGCTGCGCTGGGCCAACGCGGCCGCGTCTCGGCGCTGGCGGTCGAGCTGCCGCCGGACGAGGGCGACGCCGACACTCAGCACGAACAAAGCCACCAAGACGCCAAGGAGCATCTATGCGTCGCCCCTCTCTATGCCGTTCCGAGTGCGGCTGGGACCCGCCATGTCCTCGCGGAGCAGCTTCTCGGTCATGACCTTGGGTCGCGGCAGATCCAGACGCGCTTCGGCTGCCAACAGGGCGTCGTCTTCGGCCTGACGCAACGGGAGTGTTCGCAATTCGAGCACTTCTTTCCGGTATTCGCGCAGACGTCGATGGCGCTGAGCAACCTGGCGCACGCGAAATGGGAGTCGAATCAGCAGTGCCGACACGAGCAGACCCAGCGCCACCCAACCCGAGGCCAGCAGACGAACGGGGACCTGCCACTCGATCCCGATCGCCGGCACGGCCAGGTCGAACTGGGGGAGGAAGATCACGACATCCGCCGTGACGTCGCCATCGAGTGCGCGCAAACTCAACCACGAGAACACCACTCCCGCAAGAAGCAGGGAGAGGGTCACCGCGAGATAAACCCTCGCTAACGTCGACACGGCGTGGGCAGACGATAGCAAGCGGTGTAGTCTGCCGCCATGGGAATCCGCCGGCACACCGACGCCCCCTTCTCTCTATCTAGCGGCCATCCCGCGGTCGTAGGTATCTTGCTACTGATGGTGACCTTCGGCGCGACCGCTGCCGTCGCGGTGGCCTGCGCTGGTTCGGATCAACAGATGAGCCTCCAACGTGAACTCGACGCGGCCCTGACCGAAAAGACAGATCGAGCTCCCGCCCAGTGTCATCCTGGCATCCGCGAAGGCTGTTACTCGGGACCGGAAGGCACCGCGGGGCGTGGACAGTGCACGTCCGGCAAACAGCTATGTAGCGCCGAGGGTAGCTGGGGAGTCTGTGAAGGCGAGATTTTGCCGGCCACCAAGGAACTGTGCAATGACATCGACGACGACTGCAACGGCGTCGTAGATGACGGCTTCCAGCGGGCCGGCACACAGTGTTGGTCCGGAAAAGGCGAATGCAAAGCCAAGGGCATGTACCGCTGCGGCCCCGATGGCACGACGTCGCGATGCGACGCGCCGGTAAAGAAGCCCAGCCAAGAGATCTGCGACGGCAAAGACAACAACTGCAACGGAAAGATCGACGACGGCTACATCCAAGGCACGGGTGATAGCTGCTCCACTGGCCGCGCCGGGGCCTGCAACGCAGGCCGTCGGCAGTGTGTGGCGGGACAGATCAAATGCGTAGCGAACCACCAATCCAGCATCGAGATCTGCAACAAGATCGACGACGACTGCGACAATCAGATCGACGAGGAGTGCGTCTCTGAGGAAGAGGCCAAAAAGGTTCGCGGCGTCAAGTAGAGGCGGACGCCGAAGTTCGTGGTCGCTCCGACTCGCCGGACGGATCGGGCAGCGCAACGCCGCCGATCAGATGTAAGAGCACCGCCTTCTGGGCGTGCAGGCGGTTCTCGGCCTCATCGAAGATCACGGAACGCTCGTGATCGAGTACCTCGGAGCTGACTTCCTCGCCGCGATGAGCCGGTAGGCAGTGCATGAACACAGCGCCCGGCGCCGCGTGTGCAAACAGCTCACCGGTCACCCGATACGCCTCGAGCGCGGCCAACCTCGTCGCGCGCTCGGCCTCCTCCCCCATCGACACCCAGACGTCCGTGTAGACCGCGTCGGCGCCGCGAACAGCTTCTCGGGGATCGCTGGTGACCCGCACCTCGCCGCCACACCTGCGCGCCGCGTCTACAACGGCGGGATCGGGGCCGTACTCGGGCGGGGTCGCCACGCGAATCTCCACCCCAACTTTGGCGCATCCCAGAATGAGGGAGTGGGCCATGTTGTTCCCCGCACCCACATACGCCAACGACTTTCCGGCGAGCGATCCCGTCTGCTCCCGTAGCGTCAGCAGGTCCGCGAGGACCTGACAGGGATGCACCTGATCCGACAGGCCGTTCACAACCGGCACACCGCCGGCGCACAGCCGACCGAGGTCCGCATGGCGATGCACGCGAGCCAAGATGCCGTCTACGTAGCGACCGAGTACCCGCGCCGTATCGTCGAAGGATTCGCCCCTGCTTATTTGGAGCGTCTCTTCCGACAGAAACAGCGCATGCCCCCCCAGTTGGCACATCCCCACCTCGAAGGAGACGCGGGTGCGGGTCGAGTGCTTCTGAAATATCATCCCCAATGTCTTGCCCACGAGGGACGTAGCGTATTTCTTCGGATTCCGTTTCACCCTCAACCCCAGCTCGAGGAGTCCGCGGATCTCTTGGGTCGAACAGTCAGCCAGCGACAACAGATGTTTCATAGGGGAGCACCTTCACAACGGGTATGGACCTGCGGGCGTCCGCCGGACCTTCAGGCCCCTAGTTTGCCAAGTTCTTCCGCGATTGCGCCATGGGATGGGTCCTCCTCAAGTCCACGACGCAACATCGCCGCAGCCTTGGGCCCTTCGCCGAGTCCCATATGCACGGTCGCAAGTCGCAAGTAGATATCTCCCCGGGCGAGCAAGCCCGAGCGATCGGCGTTTTGGAGCAACATCGATCGGTAGATCTTCAAAGCGTCCTGCCACTGCTCACCTTCCTCATGCAATTCGCCGAGCGCGATCAACGTCTCGACATTCGTCGTATCGACGCGATAGGCCTGCTCAAGTCGCTCCAGCGCACCCGAGCTGTCGTTCGCGGCTTGTCGGATCCGCGCCAACCTCGTGAGATAGTGGGCCTGGGCTTTCGAGCGCTTGCCTGTGGCGTCGACCTCCATGAGCCACTCGTACATATCGGTCGCCTCCTCGTAGCGCTCGGACTGAAACAGCGCGTCCGCGATGCGTCGGTTCACGTCGATATTGTCTTGGACCTGTTCGTAGATGCCAGCGAGCAAGCGAAGCGCACCGTCGACGTCATCGAGTACACCCAGCATCAAGTCGACGCGTTCGAGCATCCGTGCCAATCGCTCTTGGTCGTCGACTGCGTGACCAGCGGCCATCTCCAGGAGATAGGCCACCTGATCCCACCGCCCTTGTTCGCGACTCAACACCAGCAACTCCGCCACAACATTGGTGTTGGCCGGATCGAGTCGCAGCGCTTGGTCGAGATGCTCGCGCCGACCCTCGCGTGTCTCGGCCATCTGTGCGAGACGGATGTGCAAGTCCGCCCCCACAGCTCCCGTCGGCTCCAGCGAAGCCGCGCGGTGCAGCGCACGGCTCATCGCTACGTCGTCGCCGGCGATTTCGTGAACCGAGGCTAGCGCAAGTATGGCGGGGACATAGCCATCGTCTATCTCGAGTATCTCACTGAGGATTTTGTGTGCGCGATCCGTGTCGGACAAAGACTCCGCCAATAGTTTTGCGAGCTCCGATGCTGTCTCGCGCATGGCGAGAGTCTCCCCGGCTTCATCGAGCCTGTGCATACGCACCTCCATGAGATCGACCAGGTCGGACCAGCGCTGCTCCGACCGCAGCAAACGCTCGAGCGCCGATTCAGCGGCGCTGGCATCACCGGCCTCGCGCACAATCTTCTGGAAAAGTCCGATCGCGGTCGCCGGATTGTCGAGATGCCGCTCCGCTATGCTCGCCATCTCCTCGAGCACCAGGTGGCGCTGATCTGGAGCAGATCGTTCGCTCTTGCGCTCCAGCAGGTCGTAGACGTCGCCCCAGCGATCGAGCCGACGCAGCAACACCTCAAGTTCATGACCCGCGACCAAATCGTCGGGTTGGCTGGCGATGAGATCGCCGTACACCGAGATCGCATCCTCCGCTTGGTCCAACTTGTCGACCAGTAGATTCGCCAAACGATAGGACAACTCGTGGCGCTCGTCCGCATCCTCTGTGATCGCTACACGGCGGCGAAGAGCCTCCGCCAGCTGCTGGTGATCGCCGCTTGCGCTGAGCAGCGCCAAGATTTTACTCCAGCTCGCTTGAGAGTTTTCGTCGATCTCGAGCAGCTGCTGGAGATCCAAGATGGCGAGTTGTGGTTCGCCGAGCTGGTTTTCGGCCACTGATACGGCCTCCCGCCACAAAACGATGCTTTTTTCGACTTCGACTTGGATCGCGGCCGCACGGGTGAGGGCGTTGTGCAGCTGCTGCGGCACGTTGGCCGCCCGAGCAGCCGCGACCAGTAGATCGAGCGCCTCGGGATGTTCGGGCTGCCCTTCGAGGATGTGGGTCAGGATCGTCGTCGCACCGGATGGGTCGGACAATTCTACCAGCCGCAGACGGGAGGTCGCCAGACAGAGCTGGGTCGCATTGCGACCCTCTTGCGTCGCTGCACGCACCGCTGCCGCCATCAGTTCTCCGGCCTGGGCGAGCAAACCGTGCTCGCCCGCCAGTTTTTGCAGACGCTCACGGATCTCCACCGACTCCGCATCTTGGGCCAGAAGCTCCCCCCAACTGTGCATCGCTTCGGTCGCCGTCCCGCCTCCATCCTCACACAAGGTGGCCAGCTGCTGAAGGAGTTGCCCCCTGCCGTTGGTACCAGCGGACCTGAGTCGGATACGAATGAGACCGGTGAGTGCCGATACGTTGCCCTCTGCCTCGTAGACCGACTCGAGATGATCCAAAGCCACAGTCTGCGCGCTTCCGTCGATCTTCTCGAGCACCAGCTCGAGCCCGGCCACGGCCGTGGGCAAACCCGACTGCACGCCCAACGCCTCGCAGTACGCCTCTGCCGCGGCCTCAGGTTGTTCTAGCTCCACGCGAATATCACCAAGGCGTACGAACAGTTCACTTTGCAAGTCGGGGGTGGAAACATGTTTGGTGCCCTCAGATAGCGCGCGTGCCACAAGCTCGGCATTCCCAACCGCCCGCCCAAGTATCTCGATTTGCTCGAGCACTTTGCCGTCGGCGACCTCAGCATCCAACAGCGGCGTGAGAATATCGAGGGCTCGCCGGCGATCGCCGCGCAACGTGGTCTCGGCGTCCGCAGCCGCCAAGGCGAACGTCACTCTGATCTCCGGATCACGAGCGGGATCCGCAGCGCGGGTCGCCAACGCGTCGACATAGGCGTCCACGCGTTCGGCCTCCACAGCGAGCCGGGTCCCGCGCCGAAGCGACGAGGGGAGTTCATCGACGGGAAGATAGTCCAACCCGGCGACGAGGGCGTCGAGTGCTCCCACCGGATCGCCAAGTTTTTCGTGCAAGAGCGCCGCCAACTGTGCGAGCATGCTGCTCTTATCCCGAGGATCCTCCGCGAACGTCCCCCGGGCGCGCAGTACCTGCGCCAGCTCGGCGTAGCGGCCTTGATACTCGAGTTGCGGGCAGACGATAGACGACGCGGCCTCCGACACGTCGACGTCCTGGGCCAGCTCTACCAAGTCGGCAAGCGCACCTTCTTGCCCAGGTACGAGGGCAAGCACCGACCCGTAGTACGACAATGCCGTGCTGCGATCTTCGAGGGGACCCGAGTATACCCGCGCCGCCTCGAGCACGAGTGCGGCTTTGCGTTCGTCGGAACCGGCCAACGTTGCACGTTCTTGGATCACATCCACAGCTTCAGCGTTTCGGCCCTCCGCCGCAAGCGCCCGCGCCAACGCAGCCATCGCCTCGTCATCTGTCGGCGCCTCGCCCAAAAGCGCCCTCAAGGCATCGATTTCTCCGCCGCGGTCTTTCGCGGCCTCGCGATGGACGGCCGCCAACCTCATCCGAAGCCCCCGTCGCTCGGAGGGGTCGTCCGTGGCCTCGATCCGTCGCTCCAGTACGGAGATCAGGTCCTGGGTCGATCCACTTTGCTCGTAGGCGACACTGAGGCGCGCGAGCGCCTCAGCATCTGCAGGCTCGACTTCCAATAGTTCACGCCAGGCGGCCTCGGCCGACGCAGGCTGTGCGAGCACCTCCTCATTGAGCCGAGCCAGACGTCGCAACAGCCCCGCTCGCTCGCCCGCGTCGTTCACCACTGCCGCGCGACGGGTGATCACGCCAGCCAGTTCTTCGTGATAGCCCAAACGCACGAGTCCGTCGTCGAGCAACGCCAGAAGCTCCTCGTGACTCTCGGTGAGCGTCAGCCCGTCTCTGAGCACCTCGACCGCCTTGTTCGGTTCACCTGTGTCGAGATGTATCCGCGCGCCCCGGACCATCAAGTCGAGTCGACGGGCCACATCCGTAGACAGCCCTTCCCCCTGCGCACTGCTGATCAACGCGTCCGCCAACGCTTCTGGCATCTGAAGTGCCGCCGCCAGACGATCCACCTGCAGATCGAGTTCACTCAATGCCTCGTCCGGGCCCGGCTCGGCGAGGGCGCGCACGAGGGTACGAAAGGCCTGCTCGACCCCTCCCCTTCCCGACTCCACCAAACGCGAAAGCTCTCCATACAACTGGTGGCGTGCTGCGGGTTCCTCCGCCACGGACAAGCGCCACTCGGTCATCGAGATCAGGCGCGGAACGTCGTTCTCCCGCAGGTAAATCGGCTCAAGCGATGCGAATACTCGCTGTCGTTGATCGGGATAGTGCTCCGCGATCTCCTCGAAGGTCCGGATCGCATCCGCGTTCGCCCCCACTTCGCCGAGCAGCACCTCAAGGGTGTCCACCGCTCCCCCCGCATCCTTGAGCACATTGATCTGGAGATCGGCGATGCGCAACTGGATCTCCACCCTCAAACGGCCCGCTGGTAGCCGGTCGAGCCGGTCACGCAGTAGGTCGAGCAACTCCGCATGCTGCTGCGCATCGCTGTAAACGGATTCCAGCTGCCGCCGCGCGTGTTCGTGGTCCGGCCGGCGCTCCAGCACACGACGCAATGCCTTCGCTGCTTGCTCCCAATCCCGCCCCGAGTCGAGTGCCTTCATAGCCAGCCGCATGAGGAGGTCGACTTGTCGTGTCTCATCAAGACTGGCGTCGACCTCGTTCCAATAGGCCTCAAGCAGTTCGCCCCACAGCTCGGCCGCGACCAATGCCTGTTCAAAAGCCCCAAAGACCTCGTCACCACCAAAACGCGCAGTCACCAGACGCCGATACAAGGGGACGGCCCGGGCCGGCTGTTTCACAGCTAACGCCCAGCTGTCAGCGGCCTCGCGCACGATCAACAAGATATCATCGTCGTCTTCCCCAGCCGCATCTCGTTCCACATAACGGGTGAGAAACTCGGCGTACCGATCGACCTTGCGCAGCACATTCGATAGCCTGTGCATTTGATCACGAACGTACTGGTTGGTCGGTTGACATTCGAATACCCGCGCGTAGCCATCCAACGCTTTATCCAAGTCCTCTAGCTGCTCTTCATAGAGCTGCGCGATACGCATCAACGTACGCATCTTTGCCGCATCGTCTTCCGCCGCGGCCAACTTGATTTCATGGATCTGGATCAGGCGTGACCAGTCCTGTACCGCCACGAACACCGGCTCTAGCATCTCGACCACGCGCTGGCGCATGGTTTCGTCTTCGAGATAGCGGTTGAGTTCGTCCGTACCCACCGCGTGCGTTGGATCCAGGCGCAACGCGGCACCAAGGTGGCGCACGCCCTCGTCGGGGTCGCCAAGTTTCCCGCCGTAGAGGCGCCCGAGGCGCAAGTGGGTCTCCACGAGCTCCGTCCCCTCGATCCGAGACAACTTGTGATTGAGCAAGGTCGCAAGTTCGCCGTAGCGACCCGTTTGCTCGTAGAGCGGATCGATAGCCAGCTGAACCTCAGATCGAGCGAGTCCTGCGACCGAGAGGCGTTCGTAGAGCTGGATCGCATCTTCGGGTTGATGACGCCTCTTCAGACAGATCTCTGCTGCCCGGATGAGATACCCGTCGCGTGTTGCCTCCTCCCGCTCCCGTTCCGCTCGCCGCGTCAGGAGTTCAACTAAGCGGCCATGGTCTTCTGATCGCTGATAGATCTGCTCTAGCGCATCGGAGGCCTCTTCGCTGGGCGCCAGTTCCAGCAGACGTTCGTAGGCAGATCGGGCGCGATCGAGCCGGCCCAGACGTTGGAGCGCCACCGCCCCCATGGCGCGGAGCACACGCTGCTGGAGGTCCGAGTCGAGAATCCGGTCGACGCTGTTGTCGTAGGCGGCCAACAACGCTTCCGCGAGATCATCTGGCCGACCTAAGACCTCAAGCTTATCTAGCACTTCGCCCAGATTGGGTTGATCCACAGCTTCGCTCAGGGCGTCACAGAGGACGGAAAACGCTCGATCTGAGTTTTCCAGGCGCTCTTCGTGGGTTCTTGCCACCCGCAATAGCGCTTCAAGCCGACGCCCTCCGGACGGCTGACGTCGTGCATGCACCTCCTGAAGCTCGAGCAAGGCAGCCCAGTTTTGTTCCGCCTCGTAGACTGGGGTAAGAATTCCGAGCGCTCGATCTCGAGTGTCGTCGCTGTCGACGAACCCGCGGATGAACGATCGAGCTCTCGCCTCGGTAGGCGAGAGCTCGAGAACCCGCCGCAGCAGATCGAGCGAATCGTGGCCACGTGTTCCGTCGCGTCCCACAATTTCTGCCGTATCCATAAGGATCTCGATCTTGTCTCGATCCGTTTCCACGAGCTCGAAGAGCTTTCGCAGGGCCTCCTCCACCTCGGGCCAACCTTCAAGGCCACGACCGAGGTCCACCAAAGCCTGCAAGGCGGGGATGGCCGCCGCAGTGGGCGGGCCGAGCTCCAGCAGAGAACGAAAGGCGTCGACGGCCCCCGGCGCGTCGCCGAGACGCTCCCGGCGGATCTCACCGATATTCGACCACAGACGGATCTTGAGCGAGGTGTCCGAGCTCTCGCTCACACGATGCTCGAGCACATTGCATAGCGGCGCCCATTCTTGCTCGCTACGAAAAAGCTGTTCGAGACCATCGAGCGCGACCGACTGACCGGGATCGAGGTCGACAGCTTCGCTCCACGTCAAGGCCGCACCGACGCTGTCCTGTAGATGATTGATCTGGATCTCTGCAATGCGAAGTTTGAGCGCGACCTGGTCTTGTGTGTCATCGGCGAAGCGAAGCAGCGCTCGTTGGGCGTCGACCAAGGCCGCGAAGTCACCGGCCTCGAGATGCAGGCGACACAGGTTTTCGACCGTCCGACGCGCAAGTTCGAGATCGGGGGGATGGAGGCTCAACAGCTGCATATACGCCGCCCGTGCCCCCGCAGGATCGTCTAGTTTTCGGTCGAGAAGCTCTGCCACGCGTCGAGTCAAGTCGATGCGCAGCACGGAATCCGTGGCCCGATCGCTGCTGAGGGAGCGCTGCCACACGTCGACCAGGTCCGCTTCTCGACCCAGCGCCATCCCCAAGCGCTCGACCTCGTCCCTCGTATCGACACGCTGCGGGTCGGTGAGATAAGCCTCGCGCGCGGCGTCAAAGGCCGTCGCCAGATTCTGAAGATCGTGTTCCTCGATCCTGGCGATTTCAAGGAGATGACTCGTGGCTTCGTCGAGAGCGCCAGCCAGCTCGGCCTGGGCTCGCCGGATATGAAGCACACGGATCCGGTTTTCGTGCTCGCCTAGGGTGATGTAGATGGGCTCAAGCAACGCCGAAACTTGGAGCTGGACCTCGGCGATGTCGAGAAGCTCCTCGAGTAGTGATCGGCATCGAACATGGCCCGGGTTTTCCCCCAGGACAGTGCTCAGGAGATCGGCAGCTCCTCCAGCGTCGCCAAGGTATTGCATCCGAATCTCCGCCCGACGGCAGACAAGCGACTGACGAAACTCAGCATCTTGGACCAGCTCCGCCCATCGGCCCAACAGGCGTTCGAGGGAGCCACGACCAGATTCCTCTCCGCGCCGTTCGTACATCCCGGCCAGCAACTCGATGCTGGGGAGGTCGTCGGGAACCAAATCGACCAATTCCTCGGCCGTACGAAGCGCCTGATCGTGCTCGCCGAGCACACCGCTGGCGAGTTCTATCATTCGACCGAGAAGATTCTTTTGTTCCCGCTGGTTGAACACGGCGTCGACTCGCCGACGGTATAGATTGAAAAGGTCGCTGTAGCCTTCACGCGACGACAGCAGATCTGCCAGGTCTTCGTAGGCGCCCTGATGGGTCTCATCTTGCTCCAAGATCTCGCCATAGACACGCTCCGCGTCACGAGAACGCCCCAGCGAATCACGCAAGATTTGGGCCAGCTCGAGGGAAAGATCTCGACGCATCATATACTCGGATCGATCGAGGGGATGCCCGTCCCGCTCTGCGGCGGCCATGCGGGTAGCGAGGCCCGAGAGCACGACCTCATAGCGTCCCGCCACCTGATCCATTTTTTCCAAGTCTGTACCCAGTCGCCGCATGACCTGCCGCGTCTCCCAGTCCTGAGGTCGTTGCTCGAACTGTTCCCCCCGAATCCGCAAGGCATCGACCTTGCGATCTGGCATCTGTTCGTACAAGGCGGCTAGCTGGCTTAGATACTCACGGCACGCTTCCGGATCTTCCTCCGCGCTGACGAGCACCTCCACGGCGTCGGCCTCGCGAAAGCGATCGCTGATGCCCCGATAGTAAGGCAGCAGTCCCCGCATGATCGGGACGGCCGTGGAAGGATCGCCTTGTCGCAGTTCCTCCAACGCCGCAACGGCCCGCACATGTCCCGAATCGCGTGATACGATCTCGAGAAATCCCTCGACGGCCCGCGCGGACTCGAGCAGGCGTGTGGCTCGAATCTGTGACAGTTCGAAAAGAATTTCACTCCTGTTCGGGTCGTCTTCCCCAGCGGCAAGACGTGTTTCCAAAACATTGGCCAGAGCCTCCCACTCGCCGCGGTTGCGATGGATTCGCGCGAGTGCTTCCAGCGACGCGCCATCCTTCGGACGCAACTCAAGGATCGCACGATAGGCCGACACGGCACCATCGAGTTCCCCGAGTTCTGCCTCGCGCAGGCGCCCCAGATCGCGCAACGTAGCGAGGCGCGTCTCTTCGTCGGGCGTCACCGCAAGTCGCCGGGCGTACACGTCGCTTAGCTCGTCCCATCGTCGCGTCGAAGAGTAAATTTGCTCCAGTGCACGCAGCGCACCCTCGTCGCGCGGGTCAAGTTCGATCACCCGACGAAAGTAACGCTGCGCGTCATCCGGCTTGCCCAAACGATCCCGCGCGATGAGGGCCAACTTCGTAAGCAATCCCAAGCGCTCCCCCTCGCTGGTCCCCGGGTCATCCGATCGTCGCAAGAATGCCTGGGTCAATTCATCCCATCCATCCGCCTGCTCGGCCGAGATCTCGGCCTGCTCACGCAAGTTGTCGTCGGCCGGAGCAAGCAGATAGGCTCGGAGCGACCACTGGAAGGTAAGCGTCGGCGAGTGCAACTGTTCCGAGGCGATGCAACGCAAGGCCTCCACACAGGCGAGTCGATCTTCGTCGTCCTCCGCCGCATGGAGAAGAAGCTCGTGCATACCCATCAAACGCGCCCAGTTCGACTGCTCGGCATAGATAGGCAGGAGCTCGCGCGCCACTGCATAGTTCGTGGGCGCGATGGCCAAAGTGCGTTCCAACGCCTTGACCGCGCGTTCCGGCTGGCCGATTCGCTCGCGGCACAAGGTAGCCACGCGCCGATAAAGACGGACGCGTTCCTCCACCCCTTGTACCCTATCGGCAGCCCGTTGGAACACGTCGACAAGCTTCTCCGCTTCATCCTGATCGAGGTAGAGTTCGCTCAGGTCGTCCCATCGAGAAAGATCGACGTAGGCGTCACGCAGCGCCCGGGTGGCCTTGTCGTGTTTCGGCACCCGCAACAGGACCTCACGCCACGCACGGATGGCATTTCCTCGATCCTGAACGCGATCGGCGTACACGACGGCCAACGAGCTCAGCAGGGTCACCGACTCTTCCGCGTCGTCGACGGCAGCGATTCGACGGTGGAGCACTTCGCTCAACTCAAGCCATCTCGACTCCCGCTCGTACAAACGCGATAGCGCGGCGAGAGCCGGCTGCACGTCGCCATGGTGCTCGATCACCGCATTCCAGTCGGCGATGGCTTCACGCCGATCGCCAAGCTTGTCCTCTGCGAGGCGCGCCAAGGCCATACGAGCGTCCAGGGCATCATCGCCCGATCGACGGTCGAGCTCGCGCCGGCGCAGCCCAATCAATGCTCGCCAGTCGCCACGGCGCTCGTAGATCCGAGATGTCATCGCCAACGCTTCTGCGTCGGTCGCGTCGAGCTCGAGCACGTGCTTCAGCGGTTCGAGCGCGCGCTGCGGATTGCCGAGGCGGTCCAGCCAGATCGAAGCGCTCTCCCGTAGCAACTTCGCCTCTTGCTCCCCGTCTTTTGCCTGCCGCGCCGACGAGATCAGGCGCCCGTACACGCTGAGGAGATCGTTGTAGCGCTTGGCCTTCGAGTACGTTTCGGCCAGCGCGACCAAACTGTCGGTATGGGATGGGTCGATCTCGAGAATCCTGTGGAGGGTCGCCAGCACCATCGCGTCAAGCTTGAGCTGGTCACGGTAGAGATCAACGATGCCGAGCAGCTTGCCGACCCGAGCTGCACGGTTTTCCTCGGTCCGGGGAATTCCCTCGAATTCGTCTTTTAGTAGTTCAACTAGGGCCGTCCACTTGCCCGAATCTCGGTACAAGCTCTCGAGCCTCGCTGCCACTCGCGCGTCGCCACTACCCTCGCGCGACACCGTTCGCCACACCTCGATGGCTCGATCCACCGACCCGAGCCGATCACTGGCCAGGTTGGCCATCTCCTCCGCGAGCGCAAACCTGTCATCAGCATCTTTGGTCTCGCGTCGCGCCTGCACGAGAACCTGCATCAGCTGGCTCGCGTCTTTTGGGCCCGAAAACAGATGACGATAGAACTCCACGACATGCCGATTCGCGGGGTCGCTACGTCGCACGCGACGAAAGTAGGGTTCACCCAACTGCGGCTGCCCGGCGACCTTCCAAAACACTTGGCCTGCCAGCAGCGCGACGTCGTTACCCTCGATGTCCTTCGGCGCCCGTTGGGCGAGAGCCTTGATCGTTTCCGCGACCTCTTGTGACTCGGCGCACGCGACCACAAGACAAGCGATGACGCGGGCCGCCGCCTCGGCCGAAGCCGGGTCATCCTTCGCTAGAGCGCGTGCCGCAGTGAGATCCGTCGACCCCAACAGCGAGCCGAGCTGGGACAAGCCCGACGCGTCGTCGGCGTCGTCGTCGTGGCGGTTCAAGTAGTTTTCGAGGGCGGTGCGAACTTCGGCCATGGGGGTGTGCTCGAGCGGGTGGCCCGACGCTCCCCAGCGCAAGGGGTGCGGCAGCGTGGGCGAGGGGCTCGTACAAGGGTAAGTCCTCGCCGGTGCCATATTCAATGCGGCGTGCCGCTTTCGTGGCGAGAATCGGCGAAACTGGGAGCGCCTAGGCGAGAAGTGCGAGGGCTACCGCGGCCGCGGCTGCGACATTGAGGGAACCGACCTCGGCCTGCCCCGGAATGGATGCGAGAAAGTCGCACCGGTCCCGGGTCAGCCGACGCAGACCCCGTTCTTCGCTCCCCATCACCAGCACGAAGTCATCGGGCAACTGGGCGCAAAGCTGAGCGGCGTCCTGCCCCGAATCGACCACTGTGCCCACAACCCAATACCCCGATTGCTTACATTGCTCCAACGCCCGGGCCAAGTTGGGTAGACAAGCCAGCGGCAGCCGTTCGCTGGCTCCGGCCGAAGCACGCACCGCAGACGGGGAGAGCGGAGCTGCGCGATCACGGGCATAGAACAGGCCTTGAGCTCCGAAGAACTCAGCCGAGCGGATGATGGCACCGAGATTTTGTGGATCCTGCACGCCATCAAGTGCGACAAACACGCGCCTTCCCAAGCGGGTCCGCTTGGAACGATGGCCTGCACGCGTGAACAGCTCGTCCATGTCCCCCAACACCGGCGAGTCCGCCTGCGCAACGACGCCGCGCGCCAGACCCGGGCCCACGAGGTCGTCGAGTTCCGCTCGCGCGCACCGCTGGATGGCCAGACCCGCGGTCGCGGCGAGGCGCTCGATCTCATCCATTGTGCGGCCCGCCTCCATGTGAAGACGTTGGACGCGCTTCGGAGCGTCGCGCATGAGCTCGACCACAGCACGCTCCCCCGGCACCATGTACGGCGCGGCCGTACGTGGGCGATAGGAGGGCGTCGCGCGAGGCCTACCGGGTCCGCGGGCGCCTGAGCGGGACAATCTCACTCCCTCTGATCTGCACCAGCTGAGGTGCGACTCGACGCGGTGCCAGATCACCGGACCAAACACGCGCGAGTGAGCGCCACACCAACAGAGCTTGGTCGTCGGGAGGCTCGCCCTCTTGTAACGCGTACTCGAGCTCAAACTGCGCGGAACCTGGATCGGGTGCCGCCGCAGGAGCGAGCACCAAGCCATCGAGAGCGCCGCGCCGTTTGTCGGGCCCCAGCGCACGCAGTCCTTCGCCCGTGCTCAACACCAGCACACGCGCCCCGGCCCCCGACGAGAAGCTCACGCCGATCCGTCGCAGCTGTCGGACGATCAACTCGGTGCGGGGCATGGCGTCGAGAATTAAAACGGGGGCGCCGCGCTTGATGCGAGCGAGATCGCGGGCGATAAGAGGCTTGAACGTCGTCGTCTCGCCCGGATAGCGGTGGACCGTCAGTTGCCGATCGCCTTGGGCCGCGGCGACCAAAGCCTTAAGAGCCCGGTTTCCATAGCCGTTGGATGGCGCCAACACGACCGCCGGGCCGTACCGTTGTGCGCCTTCGTGGGCGTGCCCCCATAAGCTGCCGACGCGCGCCTCGAGTGAGGCCGCGACCCCCAACCCCTGCGCAACGGGCTCCCCGGGCAGCACCATCCTCGCGTGCTCCAAGGCCGCCGCCGCGGCCACAATATTGGCGCGGCCGACGGGCCCCAACACCACGTCCACCCCGCGACGATCGAGACGGCGCGCAGCTTCTCTGGCACGGCGGGGCGATGAACCAGGATCTTCCCAAACCAACTCGAGCTGGCGTTGGCCAGAGAGCACGCGCACGCTGGCGGTCACCGCGGCGAGATGGCGATCCGCAAGTCCCGCCATCGCACCGCTACGCGGGAGTAGAACCCCGATGCGCTGAGGCAAACGGCGACAGACCACAGTCCAGCTTGTGTCCACGGCGGGCAACCCCCCGCCTGCAGCGGCATGCAGGCACGCCGCCGTCCCCTCGTCCGGCGCGGACTCGGCCAGCGAACGCAACGCCTCGGGTCCGAGCCCCGCGGAGAGTACGGAGAAGCGACGTTCGGCGTAGGCTGCAGCCGCGGAATCGTCGGCGAGCAGCGCTCGCCAAGCCGCGAAGGCGACCACCGCATCGGCCGTATCACCGTTGCGATCGTGCGCAACCGCAGCGACCCCCCGCAACTCCACGGTCTCCATGGCGAGGGAGGTGCGTGCCGCATCGAGCCCGCGCAAGGCCTCCGCCGGATCACCACCGCGCGCGAGTGAGGACACCCGCACGCGCAGCAACGCATCGCGTACACGCGTGGGAACTCGCTGCGCACCGATAGCCAAACCCTCGTCGCTCCAGCGCTCCGCGTCGCCGTCATGAAACACGAGATAGGCGTATTGAGCTTTGACCAGCAGGGCCGCCGCACGCAGGTCGGGCGGCGGCCCTTCGGCCAACAGCCGGTCTACGGCGAGCACGACTTTGGAGCCCTCCGGGTTCCCGCTTTGGGCCCGCAAGACGGCACGCCACAGCTCTCGATATCGAGGAGACACGGACTCCATCGGCAAGGGCGAACGGTTGCGAGCCGCGCCGGATGGACGACACGCCCCCATCGAAAACGCCGCTGCCATCGTCACGATCAGGATGTGGCGCACAGTGCGAGTCCCTCGGCGAATCGGTGGCACAACCCCACCGTATACGCGCGCTCGCCCGAAGCCTCAACAAAAGCATGCTATACCGCTTGCCGTGACAGGGCACGACCTTGAGGTCCTTGGGGGCGAAGGCTACGCCGAAACGAGTCAGTATGCGGCCCACCTGGATCGGGGCTGGTCGATGCTCGATCGGGGCGATCACATGGCGGCACGGCGCTCCGCTCAGCACGCCCAACAACTGAGGCCAGAGTCCCCCGACGCCGCGGTGCTGCTGGCGGCTGTGTCCTTAGCAGAGGGCGAAGCCGAAGAGAGCGTCCGCTGGTACGAGCGTGCACAAGAGCTCGATCCCGACTACGTCGAGCCGTACGCGGCAGCTGCGCATGTCGTGCTCTTCGACCTGCGGGACCCGGCGCGCGCCCTCGCTTTTTGCGATCACGCGCTGAGCCTGGCCGGATCCGACCCCCTCGAGCGCATCGACTTGGAGCTCCTCGCCACCGAATGCAAGCTTCTCAGTGAGCAGGGCCAAGAAGCACGTCGACAGCTGCAGGGCATCCAAGGTCTCGACGTCGTGGAGGCAGCCCTACTTTCGGAGGGCGACGACGTGGGCGAGGCCATCGGCCAACTCCTTGGCGGGATGCAAGAGGACGGCCTTGACGATGAGGAACGGGCCGAAACCATCCAAAAAGCGCTCCAGCTCGCGCTGCGACTCGCCCGCTTGTGGCTCGATCTCAACGAGCCCGACGGCGCGCTACCCTGGCTGCGGCGCATCGTGAAACGCTTCCCGGCCGACTCCGACGCTTGGTATCTCCTCAGCGAGGCCGAGACCATGGGCGGCGACGGCCGGACCTCCGCCTGCGCGGCACTCCAGTCGCTGCAACTCGACATGCAATGGGAGCTCCCCGATTGGGTGCCACCACCGCCCGACCTGCACCGTCGCGTGGTGGAGTTGTTGCGGGACAGTGTCGACAACGAACTCACCAAGACCATGGAAGCGGGCGGCACATTTGTTGTGTTGATCCACGAGACGCCAGCCGTCGAGCTGGTACTCGAAGGCCTCGACCCAAGGGCACCCGTGCTCGCCCTCGCCACCCGGCCCCCTTCCGATCCCGGGAAGCAAGCCCCCGCCACGCTTCGCCCCGAGCTCACCGGTATCGCCGTGTACCGGCGCAATTTAGCCCGAATCTGCGACGGCGAAGCCCGATTCGACCAGGAATTGCGCGGTGCAGTGGACGACGAGCTCACCGCGTTCTCCGACAGCTTGGCAACCTTTCACGCCGAGCCCAACGAGGGTCTCAGCGTCCCGGGACCCGCTTCCTCGCCTCGTTGCCGTACGCGCAAATCGGACTGAAACGGCGCACCGGCTGCGACCGCCCGATGCGCGCTCCTCAGCTCCACAATGGGGTAGTCAGGCGAGTGTGACCGCGTTGCCGCCAAATAGCTGCTCCAACGAAAAGACAAGCTCGTCGGAAGCGACCACCCGGAATTCCTCGCCCAGCAACACACTTGCGGCGAAGCGGCCATCCACGTCGACCTGCATCTGCACCACACAAGGACCCCTGTGGCGGGCCACTACCTGGCGAAGCGACGAGAGTCGGTCATCTGTAAGCTGCTCCGCGCTTACGTCCACACGAATCGCCTTTGCCGTCTCCTCCCTCACGCCCGCGAGGATCTTCGCGTTCTCGACGAGCAGTTTGTAGCGAGTGATCACGCCCTCATCGTTCTCATCGGCTTCGAGCTTGCCTGTGACCAATACGGGATCATTCCCGACCTGTCCCAGCAGCTCTTGAAACGTGAGACCGCTCTCCTCACTGACCACGCCTGCGTACGTTTTAGGGAACACAATGCCCTCAACGCGTCCGTGCTGATCCTCAATTTGGAAGAAAGCCATCGGACCTTTTCCACTCTTCGTCTGAACCTCGCGAAACTCGCACAGCACCCCGGCCATGATCACGGTCGAGCCCACCAGCTTTCTCGTCAACTCAAGGGAAGATACCGTGGCATGTCGAGCCACATCCGCGATGTAGCGATCGAGCGGGTGACCGGTCAAGTAGAACCCAAGTGCCTCGCGCTCCGCTGTCAGTACCCTCTGGGGGCTCCACGCCTCACACTCCGGGTACTCCTCCGCATACGCAGCTTGGGGCGACGCGAGCGCGTCGAAAAGACTAGTCTGCCCCGAATGTCGATCTCGCTGTTTACTCTGCCCCTGATCCACGGCAGACGGGATCGCAGCGATCAACTGCGCCCTGCCTCGGCCTTCCGGCACTGCATCGAGTGCGCCCGAAGCGATCAATCCCTCCAGAGTACGCTTGTTGACCCGCTTGAGATCTACGCGGCGACACATATCAAAGAGGCTCTTGTAGTGACCCTCGCTACGCGCCTTCACCACAGAGTCGACCGCGCTACCGCCGACATTGCGGATCCCCCCCAAGCCAAACCGGATCGCTGGCGAGGCGCCCTCCCGTGCCACCACACCGAAATCGGCGGCCGATTCGTTGACGCAAGGAGGAAGCACATCGATACCCATCTGCCTGGACTCCGCGATGAATTTGACCACGTTCTCGCTTTTGTCTTTATCGCAGGACATCAACGCGGCCATGAAAGCCACGGGATGCCGACACTTTAGGTACGCCGTACGATATGTCAGAACGCCGTAGGCCGCCGAATGGCTCTTGTTGAAGCCGTAGCCGGCGAATTTATCGATAAGGTCGAACACCTCGTTGGCCTTCTTTTCAGAAATTTGGTTTTCGTGGGCGCACCCTTCGACAAAAAGGGTACGCTGCCTGTCCATCTCTGATTTCTTCTTCTTCCCCATCGCCCGCCGCATCAGGTCGGCCGTTCCGAGAGAGAAGCCAGCGAGAATCTGGGCGGCCTGCATCACCTGCTCTTGGTAGACAAAAACACCATAAGTCTCTTTGAGCACCGATACGAGCGCCTCGTGGGGGTATACGATCTCCTGACGACCGTGTTTACACTCGACAAACTGGTCCACCATACCGCCCTCCAAGGGCCCCGGGCGATAAAGTGCTACGGCAGCGATGATATCCTCGAAGCAGTCGGGTTTGAGTTTCGTGAGCAATTTTTTGAAACCCGCCGACTCCAGCTGAAACACCCCCGTCGTATCGCCACGCGAGATCAGCTCATAGACTCCGCTGTCGTCGAGCGAGAGTCGTTCTACATCCAAGCGATCGGCATCGGAGCACGTGGCGTTGATCAGCCGCTGGGCGACATCGATCACCGTGAGTGTCTTGAGTCCCAGAAAGTCGAATTTGACGAGACCCGCCTGCTCGACATCCGTCATCGTATACTGCGCGACGATTCTTCCGTCAGCGGAAAAGCACGGTACGTGCTCCCAGAGGTCTCGATTCCCGATGACCACACCAGCAGCGTGCATCCCGGCGTGGCGATTAAGTCCCTCTAACGCGCACCCGATTTCGAGAATTTCTTTCGCCTTTGGATCGATCGCTGCGAGTTGTCGCAAAGCACGAGCGGCTTCCGCCACCTCGATCGTGTCCTTGTACTTCTTAGCCAGATCTGGGTTCTTTTTGGCAGCTTTCTTTAGGGGCTCGGGATCCGTCATGGCCACGGAAAGCGCGACCTTGGGACCTTCGGGAACACGTTTTGCGATCTCGGAGGCGTCGGAAACCGAGACGCCCAACACCCGCGCGACGTCCCGGACGAGCCCCCTTGCCTTGAGTGTGTGGAAGGTCGCTATCTGCCCCACCCGATCGTGGCCGTAACGATCGGTCACGTAGCGGATGACTTCCTCGCGCCGGTCCATGCAAAAGTCGATGTCAAAATCGGGCATGCTCACGCGGTCGGGGTTCAGGAAACGCTCAAATAGAAGATTGTAAGCAAGCGGGTCGAGGTCGGTGATCCTCAGGGAATAGGCGACCAGGCTACCCGCTCCAGAACCACGACCAGGCCCAACGGGAACGCCTATCGTCTTCGCATGCCGAATGAAGTCCCAGACGATCAGGAAGTATCCCGGAAATTTCATGTCGATGATGATTTTGAGCTCGTACTCGAGCCGGGCACGGTACACCTCTACATCAGGGCTACCGCCCGCGGCCCGCAACTCGATGATGCGTTGCTCGAGCCCCCGGTAGGCCACCCCTCTTAGGTAGCTGGGGAGATCTTCTTCCACGCCCTCGGGCAACTTGAAATCGGGGAGCTCGGGCTGACCAAGCGAGAGTTCCACATTGCACATAGACGCAATCCGCCCGGCATTCTCAAACGCCTGCGGGTACTTGACAAAATAGCTCTCCACCTCGTCGGGTGTCTTGATGAAGAACTCATCACATTCGTGGCGCAAACGCTTGGGGTCATCGAAGGTTCGCCCCATGCCCATGCACATCAAGATCTCGTGTGCGTGGGCCTGATCCCGATCGACGTAGTGGCAGTCGTTGGTCGCCACGAGGGGTACGTCCAGCTCCTCACCGAGAGCAGCCAGAGCTGAGTTCACCTTCTCCTGCGCAGCCATCCCGTTTGGCTGGAGCTCCAAGAAATAATTACCGGGCTCGAAGATATCGCGGTACTCACGGACCGTCTCGCGCGCCCCGTCCATATCGCCTGCGCTGACAAGTTTAGAGATATGGCCGCCGAGACAGGCCGAAGTAGCGACAATCCCCTCGTTGTGCTTGCGAAGCAGGCCCCGATCGACCCGGGGGTTGTAGTAGAAGCCCCTGAGGTGGCCAAAGCTCACGAGTCGCTGCAGGTTTCCGTATCCGACCTCGTTTCGTGCGAGCAGCACCATATGGTAGTTTTTACGATCGCTACGCGCTGTGCAGTCTCCTTCGGAGACATAGGCTTCACAGCCAAAGATCGGCTTGACGCCCTGTGCCTTCGCCTCGTTGTAGAACTGCAGCGCACCGAACATGTTGCCGTGATCTGTCACGGCCACGCTCTTCATGCCGCGGTCGCGTACCGTTCGACACAGGTCACGGATTCGGATCGCGCCATCGAGCAAACTGTATTGCGAATGTAGATGCAGGTGCGCAAAATCGGAAACCCCGCTGAGATCGCCCGTCTGGTCGATGGCCATGTGGACCCAAGCTACCGCAACTGCACCGCCGAACCCACCCCGACAATGCGCACGGCGGCATGCCGTCTGCCGGCCCCACGCCAGTAGCGAACGCACCATGCCCCCAGCAGCGGCGGCGCGTGACCCTACCCCACGGTGGGTCGCAGCGGATCTGGCGCGAGTGGCCTATCGTCCCCGTCGCAGCCCGCTCGGGCCCGCGACACTGCACCACGGGAGGGGCGGCTGCGCGCCATCACCCCCTCCTCCCGTGGAAATCGCGCGATGCAATTCCGGGGTGTGTCACGCATCATGGGCGGCGTGACCGGGGTGACTCGCTCCCTCATCACCTGCGCCCTCCTTTTCATCACCGGATCAGGTTGTGAGCGCGGCCGACCCTCGCTTCCCAAAAAGCACGAGACGAGCGATGGCGAAACCCGCCCACAACCCGCCTCGCTGCATCTACCGGTCACCATCCCGCTCAATACGCCCATCCTGGGCTACGATCCGGCCGAGGCCCGCGATCGAGGATCACGCGTGCTTGTCGGGCAGATCTTCGACACTTTGTTCGACTGGGGCGCGGGCCCCAGTGCCACACAGATCGTGCCCGAGCTCGCCGCGGACCTACCGAGGTTTCGGAAACGAGCGAACACACTCGTCATCCGTTTGCGACGTGGGGCCACGGCGAGACGCTTCGTGGACGACCCTTGCTTCCCACAAGGCGTCGGACGCATCGTGCGAGCGAGCGACGTACGGGACTCGCTTCTGCGCCACGCCGACCCCAGCAAGGCTGGATTCGTCCTCTTGGCCGATCGGATCGAAAATTTCGCCAGGTGGGCGAAGACCAAGTCCGGACCAGTCGGGATCGTGGCGGACGACAACTCGGCGCGCGTCGAGATCAGGCTGACGAGGCCTCAACCGGAGTTTCTCGGCATCCTCGCCAACCCCCAAATGGCGATCGTACCGAGCGAGTGCGTGGCGTACTACGACGGAAAGCGTCGGCCCGCGTTTCGGGATCACCCTGTGGGAAGCGGCCCTTTTTTCTTGGACTTCGAACGGAGCCGCCCTGGCCAACGCGCCGTACTTCGCCGGCGACAGCCATCCGAAACCCGCCTTCTGAGGGAGGTCCAGTTCGAGTACTTCCGCTCGCCGGAGACCGCCCTACGACTGTTTCAGCACAACGAGCTCGGTCTGCTCAGCCCGGGCCAATCCCAGTTCGCAGAGCTCTTCAGCGACGGCGCACTTCTGACGACAGCCGTGCCCCCTGGCACCCGGCTCCACAAGACCACCGTGGTCTCGACGACCCTACTCATGTTCAAGATGGACGATGCGAAAATTGGCGCCTCGATGCACGCGGAGCTCGACGCTCAGCACTTGGCGTTACGCCGCGCCATCGGGTTGGCATTCGACATCCAAAGATACCATCGGGTGCTTCGCAACGGCGCCTGGTCCGAACTCGCCCGTCATTTCGTGCCCCCGCTACTCGCTCCCGACGAGGATGCGGGCAGCCACCCCTACGCACCCCGGCATCCGGACCTGCCTCAAGCGCATCGTTTGCTGGAGCGCGCGGGCCTCAAGGGCCGTCGACACACGCTCACATACCTCACCGAAGACCACGAAAGTGCGCGCCAGGAAGCCACCATCTTGCGCGAGGCGCTGCACCCCATCGGCGTCGACCTCCGCGTCATCCACGATGCGCAATACCTGTCGCGTCTCGTCACTGCAGACGGCAACCTCGCCGACATCCAGCTCTTTTCCGTATCGTTCGACGCGGACTATCCCGATGCCGACAGCTTTCTGCGCGCGATGACTTGTGAAGGTGCGCTCGCACGCCTCGCGCGATTCTGCGATTCTGCATACGACCGACTCTTCGCGGAGTTCACAACCCTACCCCCGGGTCCCGGCCGTAGCAACGCGATCGCGGCTCTCGAGGCACAGCTCGCTCAGCAGCTCCCCTTCCGCCCCATCGACCACCCTCAACTGTGGCAGCTCGAGCACCCGGACCTAGGAGGTGTACAGCGCCACCCTTTTTCCGGCCTGCGGGTTGAACGACTCTACCTTCGGCGTCGACCGTAGCCTCGAAACACGCGCCTCCGCGCGGAATCGGTTCGAACGATGTGATGATGTCATGATGTGATCCGCCTCGCTAGGCGGCTTGCCTTCGACGCCGGGCGACCCACCCGAGGGTGGGCCGTCGACCCCGGGATCGACGGATCTGGCGCTTCGAGCGAAGGAGCCTTCACCCTACGACCCAAGACCTCACGCGACAGTGTGCAGATACCCGCATCCAGTGTTCGCGTACCTGAGCGCAAGTCTTTGCTCACACCGGTGAGCTTGCGCACCGCCGCCGTAGCGTGCTCGGTGGCCGCCTCGATCTCCCCCATCACGGACGCGATCCGACCGAGCTCTTCGAATTCCTCGGTCTGCGCTTCCGTGGTCAATGTCATATGTTCGGCGACCGTCTTCACCTCTTTGTCGATGGCCTCAAAGGCTGTAAATGTCCGCTCCGCGACTTGTCCGGACTGCACTGTGGCTTCGCCAATCGCACCGATGACGGCTTCCGCTTCCGTCCGGCTCTCATCCAGCAATCCCGCAATCGAGGCGGCAGAGTCCCCGCTCATCTCTGCCAGGCGCGATATTTCGACGGCGACGACCGCAAAACCGCTCCCCGCCTCCCCCGCACGCGCCGCCTCGATGGAGGCATTGAACGAGAGGAGTTTGGTTTCGAATACGATTTCATCGATGGCACGGGTCTTCTCGGAAATCGACTCCATCACGTTGCGAAAGCCCTCGACCCGCAGCGCGGCACTCTTGAGTTGTTCTGAGCTCAGCTGCAGCTCGCGCATCGCCACACGACCCGCGTCACAACTATCTCGCATGCCCTCGGCGGAATGGGCGGCCTCGGAGGTCGCCCGTCTCGCGGACTTTCCGACCCGGTCGAGCTCACCAAGTCGGCCGGCAATATCCTCGATCGACGCGCTTTGTTGTCCCGATGCCGTGCCCAAATTTGCACTCGCCGCGTTGAGGCGACGAGACAACCCGGCGAGCCTACGGTTTTCCGCGCTCACGCCGGCCACAAAACCCGCGATTCGCTTCGAGGTAGCGCGCGCCATCGCCACGCCGGCCACGAACGCGACCACCAAGAAGCACGCCATCAATGTGCCGAGGAGCCTCGTCCGCTCCCAAACCGCGCCGTAGAGCGCGGCATCGCTTATCGAGTATACGTAGTGCCAGGCACGCCCGTCGCCCCGGCGCGCCGGCCAGACCGGTGCCGACACGATATGATGTTGACCATCGAGATCCACCGTGCCTCCCTGGAACGCCGCACGCATCACACCGGCGGGAACGCTCGCCGCACCCGCGGCAACGATCTCCCACCTGGGTTGATCGACGGCGCCCTCGCGGCGTGCGAGCACGCGCCCCGCGGAATCGACCACCTGCTCCGTACCCCCATGCAAAGGGGCCTCCGCATCGAGCTGGGAGAGCACGTAGAACAGCGGCAACGTGAGAACCGCGACGGCACGCACGCCATCCACAACGCCGCGAACGTCGGACCTGCCTTGGGCGAATTGGAGCACACGATCCTTGGGAGGCGCCGTCTTCCGGGTGACGGTGGGCTCCGCCCCCACCTCGGCGACCGCGAAACGGACCTGGCCTGCGATCGCGGATTCTGACACCCGCCGACGCAGCCCGGTCGACGGCTCGCCGCCCGTCGCCGTTCCCGGCTCGGGAGTTGTCACCACCAGCTCCCCCGCCTCGGCCCCGCGTTCAATGGTGACGAGCGAACCGCTCTCACCGTGCACGTACTCCAAGCGCTCCACGCTTTCGTACGTGGCCAGAAAACCTTTTCCGATGGTGGCCAGTCGCTGCTGCCAAAGCTGTGTGGTGGATCCATCCGACGGGTCTATTCCGGCCTTGGCCTCGCTCCGGATCAGTCCAGAGGTAGGCGGCGTTCCGGCAAAGACCTGGAGTATCCGCTCGTGCTGGGAGAAAATTTCCTCGATGCTCCGACCGCTGCTCACTACCCGCTCGCCCGCGACGTCCAAGACCGAGTGCGCTTCTTGGGTGAGACTTAGGCCGTAGGCAAAAAGTGCCGGCGCCAAGGTGCAGATCGCTACCAGTGCAACGATCTTTGTACCCATGCCCATCTGGCGGTCGCCCGGACGTATCGCGTCGGAGGACATCCCGCGCTGCATCGTCCGACGACTCAAAGAGCCTGCGGCCAGGCATGGACCAGACCTGGGCCATCCATCGTGAGCCCTCCTCGCCACGCAGGCGGCGCAGGCCCGTGTCGGAACGGAGGGCGGCCCGAATCGGGGGCCGCCCACTCCCTCTCGCAGGCGTCCCCAACGCTGGTACCAGCGAAGATCCACCAAGCCGGCCCGTGCAACACCGCCAGCACCCGCGAATCCGACATACTTGCAGCGGTGCTAGTTCCCCAGCCGCCCCCCGCCCTGTCGCCGCCCGTGTCCCCCGGCCGCCTCTCTGGATGGATCCTCGCGGGCACATCCGCGGGCGCACTCGCGGGATTCGGGGCACTCACGGCGCTGTGGACGGAGCCTATCTCGCAACAAAGCTCCCACGAGGGTCGACTCTGTCTCGCGCTCCTCGCCATGGCACTGGTCGCCGGCTACGTGACCTTACGTCCGGCCGAAATGCGCGGCCCCCTGTTCCAATTCGCCGGTGCGAACGCCCTGCGCCCATTCTCCGCCCGCTGGAGCTATGCACTTCTCATTTCGATGGCCTGCGTTTGGGGAGCGGGGAACTACTACCAGTTCGATCGACACAAGATCACAGAGCTCAACAGCTACCAAGACAGCACCTATTACTATCTGAATTCCAAGTATTTCGACGAGCTCAGCTATTTCTCGCTCTACCCCGCGTTGTTGCTGGCCGATGAGGAAGCACCCGGCGACGAACAGCTACTGCGCGAAGTCAAGCACTACCGCGATTTGCATGACTACAAGACCACAAGCCGATCACGGGCCCGAACGGAGCGCGAGACCATCCTCACACGCTTCACACCAGCCCGCTGGAACGACTTCAAGCACGACGCCCGTCACCTCGTTTCCAGGTGGCCGGGCGGCAAACGCTATTTCTTTTCCGATCACGGCTACAACCCGCCTCCCACGTGGACCATCGTAGGCGGCACGCTGAGTTCCATGGTTCCAGTCGAGCACCTGTGGTGGCTGGCCATGATCGACTTCGTCTTGGTCGCGGGCATGTTCGTTCTCATCGCGCGCACCTACGGCTTCGACACGCTCTTATTCGGGCTCCTGTTCTTCTTATGCACCTTCAGCGGAAGATGGCCCATGCTGGGTGAGTCGATCCTGCGCTTCGACTGGCTCGCGGCCCTCGTCGTCGGGACCTGCTTCCTCCACCGTAAGCAAACCATGCTGGCCGGGCTGTGTCTCGCCTACGCCGCCTTGAATCGGGTCTTTCCCGCCATTTTCTACTTCGCATACCTCATCCCCATGGCCTTGTACCTGGTCCGGAATCGTAGGCTGTCCGGTGAACACCTGCGTTTTCTCGCTGGAAGCGCGACGATGACGGCGATACTGGTGGGCGCGGCTCTGGCAAGCTACGGTGTCGGCGCGTTCGCAGACTCCCTCGACAACCTATTGCTCCACCAAAGCTCCGCTTCTTTCAGCCGCTATCGCATCGGATTCGGTGACGCGCTGGTGTATCGCGGAGAGCAGAGCAGCTCAGCAGTAAAGGCCGCGGGAGGCATGGTAGCGAAGGCCAAGATCCTCGATGAACTCAAGCCTCTCATCTACGCGACCGCGGCATGCTCTCTGGGCTTCATCGCCTGGTGGGGCCGGCGTTCAGGGTGGGCGGCGGACCGCCTGATTCCGCTGATCATCGTTCCCCTTTTCATTCTCACCAACCCACAGATCAACTACTTCAATCTGCGCCTGCTGCTAGTCTGCTGGCATGCCACGGATTTCTCCCGAGCTCGGAATCGTTTCGGCATGCTCGCGCTTTTCGGCATCGAGGCAATCACGCAGTATTCACACGTCGTTGGCAACGACCGCTACGCGACCACTGCACTGACTTCGGTGGGCTTGACCTTCTACTTTGCCGCACTGATGCTCGCCATCGTGGTCGAGTCTCGGCGACCAACCGCAGGTGTCCGGCACGCCTGGTCCGCCTCGGCCATCGCCCTTGCGCTGCTCGGCGGGGTCTATTGGGGATACTGGCACCTCAACCCTTCGGCGGGCGTCATCACGGCGATCGATGCCGATCGTCTCTCGACGGTGCGGGAGGAGGGTACAAAATGGAACGCCCCGGGTACGGTGCAGATTGCGGAAGGTGGCAAGCTCAGCATCCGCTTCGCCCGTCCGGTCCGTGGCTCGCATATCGATATCAGCTTCGACAACAACGACACGTACCATCTGCGTTTCCTCGCCGGCACAACACGAATCGGCGTGCTCAAGGTCAAGCGGCGGCAACGTCCGAAAGCGGGAGGCCTCGCGCGAGAGCGATTTGCACTACCCACCGGGCTCGCGGCGACGCCCTTCGACACCATCGAAATCCGGGCCAAAGGCGGCGACCGCATGTACTCAGTAGGCCACGTACGCGTGTCAGACGAGTGATGACACCGCTCTGTATCTCTGTGTACGCGTCATGCCACGACGTACCGTTGCGCGACCCAAGGGCGTTGTGATCCACAAACACCACGTTGGGCGGCGGTGGAGCACCACTGGAGCCTGTCGTGTTTGGCCTGTCGGTCGTCGCTTCGTCTTGACAGCTCGCGGCCATCACACCGAGTAGCAACAGCGTGTACGCATGCGCCATTTGTCTCAATATACCGCGGCGCCAATCGACACGCTCAGCGCCGGGTACACTATCTTCGATTGGTGTGTTCACCCTCACTGCGCGGGGCTTGCAGCTCTCCTATCGCTGGGACTCCCGCCTTCATGTCTTGCTATCGGGCGCTGCAGCAGGGAGTACGCATTTTGTGACTTGCGCTCAGGGAGGCATCCACCCCGGGGCGTCTGCGGCCACGGGAGTGCGCAACAGTCGCCAAACCTCCAAACCTCCAAACCTCCAAACCTCCAAACCTCCAAACCTCCAAACCTCCAACGGGCGGGGGTGCCCCAGCTGGACCGGCCCGCCGGGGCGTGTTAGTCGCTCCCATCGCCCATCACTCGCTCCCTGCGTTTCGGGGCGGGCGGACACCGGGCGTCATCACGTCGTAGCCACGTGCGAGCGCGACCCATGTCCCGCTCCGTGCAGAGCATCACGAGTCGCCCCGCCCCGCGCTTGGACGGACGCAAGGTGGCGTAGCTCGCAAGACGAGGCAAGACGAGGCAAGACGAGGCAAGACGAGGCAAGACGAGGCAAATGACGCAAAGTTCAGGGCAGATCTACGAGTGGCTGAGGGTCGCTGTCGCGGAGCGTGGTGCACAGCGATCGATCTACACCCCCGAAACGACCCTCACCCGCCGCGGCTTGTTGACGCGAGCGGATCGACGCGCCACCGATTTTCGCGGGATGGGCATCGAAGCGGGTGACGTGGTCGCTGTGTCGTTGGGCAATTCGGCGGAGTATCTCGTCATGCTGCTCGCGCTGAGCAAGCTCGGCGCGATCAGCATGCCCGTCGATCCAGCCAACGGTGATCGCGTGTTGTGCGAGGCGTTGGCTCGGATCCCAACGCGTGCCGTTGTCCGACGGCCGCGTGGTCAGGAAAGCGCGCAGATCGAGTACCCGCCACAGTACAACCTCCGCTCGAGTCGCCGCCTTCCGGGATCGATGACGAGTATCGACCTACTGGAGACTGCCAGCCGCCACGAGCTTCCCGGTGATACGCAACTCCTCGTCGCAGCCATAGCGGGTGACACGGTGACGCGCGACGTCGTGCGAACGGGATCCCAGCTAGTCGCCATCGGCAAGGCAGCCGCCGAGCTCATGGGGTTGGACGCGGATTGCCGCCTTCTGTGCATCGAACCCCTCACCTCGCCTCGATTCTTCGATCCGGTGCTCCTTGGGTGGCTGGCTTCACCTGCGCAACTGGCCATGTCCGACGGCGGCGGGTTGGAGGCTGGGCTCGCACTCACGCGCACGGCATCGCGGGTGGTGGTGGTCAACGCCATACGCGGATTTCTCGAGCTCGCCCGAGCCGCAGCGCGCAACGGCGACCAAGTGCCCATCGTGCCAGTGATCCCGGAGGCTACCGTGCCCATTGATGCTTCGCTTCCCTGTAAGCGTAGTTTCGGAAGGGAACCCATCCAACTGCTGCAACTCGAGGAATGCGGCCTGATCGCCGGCCGCGCGATGATCAAAGGCGAGCGATTCACCGTTCCCAAGCACGTGCAGATCGAAGCTGGCCACCCCCTTGGGGACGGCCAGGAAATCCTCATGCACGGCCCCCAATGCGGCCAAGTTGTACCAGAGCCTCCGCCAGGCCAGCCCAACACTCCTGTCGAGGGTCGACCCGAGTGGCGACATACCGGCTACGTCGGCCGCTTCTCCGGCCGACGATTGCGATCCGTGTTGGGACGTCAAGATGGACTCGTGAACATCGAAGGGCGGCGCGCATCGATCGCCGTCATCCGCGACCGGATGCTCGAACATCGCCGCATCACGGCGGCACAACCGTCCATCGAATACACGCGCGACGGAGACCCGGTCCTCACACTGCGCTACCACGCCACCGGCCACACCGACGTCGACGATATCGAAGAGCACGCCATCGGACACCTCGCGCCCTACATGGTGCCGCGCGTGTTCACGCGCGTCGACTGACGCGCCGACGTGCGAGCGTATGCCTCCACAACCGTGGTCGCGCTACCGGGGATCGGCCAACAGCTCCGCGCGCACTTCGACCACGGGACCCGCTCCCTCGTCCACCCTCACCGTGCGCTGAACGGGGAAACGACCAGGCTTGCGCACCTCGACACGATGCACCCCCGGGGCAAGCCGCAACGGGCCCACCGCCGACTCGAGAGCACGGACTTGCCCCACGTACTGACCGTCGACATAGACGTCGGCATCGACGTCCGCCTCTGACACCATCACGCGCAACGCAACGGCTCGCCCCGGGGCATTCGAGGCGCCGCCATGACAACCCGAATGGAGCAAGAGGAGACCCCCAACAAACCCGCTGCCTCCCCATCTCGATATACGCGCCACCATGGAGCGGAACGGGCGGCTACGGAGACGACTGTAGACGGACGTGAACAGCATGCGGAGCGTTTGCGGAGACCTCAGAGAGGGAAAACGTAGAGAAATGGAGGCCGCGCAGCTCTTGTACCAGGCTCGCGGCGTCCAGGTCACCTTCGATTCGAATCCGTGTGGCCCCACTGTGTGCGACGCCAGAGATCGCAGCGGAACGTACGCCGACGACGGCCTCGTTGAGCGCGCGCACGAGATGTCGGACATGCGCCGCCGGCCAAGGATGTTCTACGGTGAGTTCCACCCCCTTTTGGAAACGTTCGCCCAACGCGGCAGCGAGTTCCGCCAACGCGGCGCGTCCCGCGACATCCACCGCCGCACGCCCGTCGTCTCCAAAACCTGTCGCGCGCGCCATGGCAAGGATCCCACCTGGACCCCGCGCGACCACTTCTGAACGGACGGCGTGCAGATATGTAAACGCCACAGCGCCGAGCGGGCTGCAGCGTAGCGACAACATCAAGCGCGGCAATGTGTCCTCCGCCTCCCCAGCCACCACACCGGTGGTGCGCAGCAGGTCGCGAGCCGTATCGGCATCGAGCGTCACGCACCCCGTGTTGCTCGAAATTCCCCCGAACCGAAACCCGACCCTCTCCTTGCGACCTGGCGCCGCCAACCGTTTTCGGAGCCGACCCACGTCGATCTCCACCTCCACCCGCACGACCACTTCGTCGCCCACCTGCCCGTGCTCCAGCACACGGTAGGCCGTCGTCCAACGTTGCGCCTGATCAAGCCACCCCGCGGGCACCCGCGGTTCTCCGTCGAGTGAGTCGAGCGCTGCCTGCATCGCGGCACGTCGCGCCAATAGCAGCGCATCCGCGTGGGCAGATCCGACCGACGTGGCCGACTTCGACGAACGCCCTTCACCTTCGAATGGAGCCGCGAGCACGGTGCGAGGACGCGTGCAGAAGAGGAGCACAACCGCAACCGTTGCGTAGAGGGCACGAAGCATGGGCAATGCAAGCTTCGCGCGACGAGACTCGTTCATGCAAATTCCTGGATGCGAACCGTCACACAACCCATCCGCCCCACCCCCGAACGCGGGCCACCGCCGCTTGCTGCGCGTCCGAGCTCGGCTCTCCAGAGTAGCCCAGACAGTGCTGGTTTTTCCGCGGAACCTGCGATAAAGACCGCAACCATGCTGCGTGGTTCGTTCCCAGGTCATCGTCGCTACAGCATCACACACCGTGCGGTTCAGCGCCTCCGCGAACTGGTGCCCGCGATGGACGAGCTTGACGATGAGGCCTTGCGAGACAAGTTGGACGACACCTTGGGAGAGGCCGAAGATGCGAGCCGAGCGGTCAAAACCCTAGATGCCATGCTCGGGGAACCACAGGTTCTGATTCCGGTCGACACCTTCGGGGAACTGCTCTACGCCATCATCAAGGAAGACACAGTGGTCACGGTGCTGCCGCAAGCCCACGGGCAGGAGATCTTACAGCGCGGGCAGGCGCTTCAGGAAAAGGTCTCGAGCGGCGATGCCCCCCCGGCCACATACGAGCGCGAACGTGAACGCGAACGTGACGATGGCGGTGATCGATGGGACCCGCCACGTCGTCGCTGGAGACGTGACACCACGCCCCCGGTGGTCATCCAACGCGCCGTCGGCGGACGCACCACCAATGGCCGTGTCCCCGGTGCTGCGGCCACTGCTGCGGCCACTCCCGCCGCGACTTCCGTCCGACCGAGCGCCGTCAGGTCCCCGTCCCCAACGGTCGTCGAACTCGCCAGCAAGCGACGGCCCGATAAGCCGGTAGCGAAGGCCATGTTCGACGCGCTCGAACGAGGCAAACGCCGCGCAACCATGATGGCGGTGCGCGAAATGGTCGGCTCTCACCAACGTGATGCTTCGCTGCTGCCATTGTGGAACGATCTGGCCACCAGTCGGGTGCCCGAGTCTCTGACTGTCGGCGACTTGATCGAAGCGATCCGCGGGATCGAGGCGACGGCAACGGCAACCACCTAGTCCGGCGACGGCCGAGTCTCGCTACTGCCGCCCGCGGACAGAAACCCCACGAGCCTGTTCACGTAGGCTTCACCGCCCACTCCGGGCAGCTCGATATGGTCTGCGCCCGCCACCATGAACAGCTCGGCTTCCCCCTCCGACGCTGCGAGGAGCTTCTTTGCGTGGACCGGCAGCACGAAGCTGTCGCCCGCTCCGTGCATGATGAGCACGGGAAACTCACCGTCGAGCTGTGAAAGGGCGGAACAGTTGTCGAAAGCGTTCTCCGCGAGAAACTCCACCGGGAGGTTCAGGTAGGAACCATCCTCGATCAACGTCTCGGTGCTACAAAACGCCGACTCCGTCACCAAAGCCCGTGGCCTCGTGTCGATCGCACCCGAGCTAGCGAAGAGCGCCATCGCCAGAGTCGGCGCGCCGCCCATCGAATAGCCCATGAAGTAGACATTCTCCGCATCCACATCCACAAGCGTGGGCAACAGTTCGACGGCAGCCATGGCGTTGGCCCGGATGCCAGCCTCGTTGGGCTCGCCTTCCGAGCGCCCATAGCCAGGATAATCGTAGATCAAGACCGAAAAGCCAAGTTGCCACAACCGTTCGACCCGGTCCCAATATCGGCCAAGGTGCTTCGAGCGGCCATGGCTGTAGAAGATCGTCGCGCGGGCGTTCTCTCTATGGGCGAATACGTAGTGGACTTGGCGCCCCTCGGCCTGCACAAAGCCCTCGTGGCGGGAATCGGCGGGGATGAAAGACGGGTGGCAGCCGGCGGCCGGAGCACCATTTTTTTGGTGCTCCACCTCAGCGAGCTCGCCCGCCAGTTGGGGATCACAGGGATCATCGTCCCACCCAAACATTTCGACGACTTCAGGTGTGTACAAGAAAGGATCGAGAGTGAGACAGCCAGATCCCGCGCCCAGGATTAAAGTGGCGATCGCCGTCTTGCGGACCACCGATTTCATCGCCTTAGACCTCCGAATCGCAGCCGGTACGCGAGGTACAGTGCAACGGCACCGTAACGTGGTCGATAGTCGAGAACCGACGGGGATGTATTCCACGGGTTGATCCAGACGGCCTGGAATGCGACGCCGTGCTGGCGATTGTGTTGGGAGGTCGCGCCGCCTATCAACCACTCCGCACCCGCAAACGTGGATACAAACACGGTTGGTTTGTCCGTCGGCGCTCGGAGAGAAAACGCTGCGAGGCTCCCACCGTAGACATGCAGCCACCGCGCTCGCTGGAGCGTCGTTCCGACATGCAAGCCGATCTCCGGATAGGCGCGAACACCCGGCGCGTCATCGAGATCGCCAAACGTGTGGATTCGAGCCGAGGAAGCCCATGCGATCCCGCCCGGCTTGCGAAACAATTGAACGTTCACCGCAGCGTCGAGCGCCAGCAGGCCGTAGGGCAACGCAAGCAGATTCACAGACCCGTCCACGTCCATCCAGTCCGTAACGCCGTAGCGCCCGCCAACGTGGGTATGGGGCACTGGTATCGCTGGGCCAAGCCGAGCGAAGAACGGCCCTCCTACGCTCACATGTAGCTCGCTGTTTCCTCGTCCGACGGTCCTCGACAAATTTTGTGCCATGCAACCCAGATGCGCACCACACAAGATGGTCGCTACGGCTACCAGGAGTTCGTTGCCAGCCACCTGGTCGCTCCGGGCTACAACGCACCAAACTCGGCATGGGTATGGGTGTTGAGAATTTCTGCGCCTTTGAAACCCACGGCGTAGGGTCGACGAATACCCTCGATGACGGCAACATCGAAAAGCTCGGAGGTATCTCCCTCCAGACGAAACCAGTGCACAATATCGCCTGTGTCGAGATCCACCACCTGAAGGCTACAGCGTGGGTCGGCGTCTCGACGCCGAAGGTTGGCGCCAAGCTCCATGCCATCGAAGTTCTGCCCGTCGCGCGGACGCGAGGTGCAAACCACAGCATACTTGCCGACGAAACACATCCCGCGCGCGTAGCCAGGCATGAAACTGACACGCTCCACCGTTGCGGATGAACGATCCACATGACAGAGGTAGCCGGTACCCGCTTCGAGGATCCACAGTCGGCCGCGATGTACCCGAGGCGAGTGTGGCATGGACAGCCCGTCGGCCACGATTTCATCGGTACGCACATCGACCACCACACCGCCGTTTTTCTTGCGATCCCGCCAACCGTCGGCCACGTCGCTCCGACTGACCGTGGTCACATAGGCTGGCCGACCTCCCTCCATCGCCAAACCGTTGAGGTGACACCTGTCTTCGGCGGCCAACGAAGAGATATAAGGTGGCTTCCACAGAGGTTTGAACCCCGCCGTTTCATCGACGGTGGCCAGGCAAGAGTAGAGAGTATTGGCAAAGACCACACGGCCATCGGCATCGACCGCAACATCGTGAATGTCGATATCGCTCGTGAAGTACGCCATCTGAGGCACATACTTCGCATCGCAGGAGCGATCGATCTCACCGGGCTGCAGCACGTTCTCGAAGCGAATGAGCGAGTGCACCGAGCTGAGCCACAGCGTTTGTCGATCGGCCCAAACCCCCATCACCCTCGGCATCTCCCGGGCAAGAATGCCGAGTTGCCCCTCTTTGAGGCCGAGGAAGTAGACTTGCCCCCACTGATAGGTGGTGAGCACCAAACTCGCTCGTTGCTCGGACAACCAACTCGGGAAGTGCCGCGAAGGAATCGGCGTAAGGGTCGTTTTGTTCTCCGCCATAAGGGCAGACAGTACGCGGTTGAGCTGTGCGAGGTCACCCCTGTTCGTTTCACGCATATCACGCACATCACGCACACCACGACCGACACGACCGACATCGCTAAGCCGAGGGCGCGGCACATCCAGAAGGAGGGCGTTTCCGCGCGGTGACGCAAGCGCCCTCACCAGTCGATTAGCACAGTCCCCCAGGTGAACCCGGACCCGAACACCGTGATGAGCACGCGCATGCCGGCACGGATCCTCCCGTCTCGCACACATTCGTGCATGAGCAAGGGAATCGTCGCGGCCGTCGTGTTGCCGTAGCGCTGAATATTCGCCGGCACTTTGACCGCATCGATTCCGAGCTTGCGGGCGACGTACTCGTTGATCCGCAAGTTTGCCTGGTGGAACAGGAACACGTCGACATCGTCAGTTGTGAGCTCGTGGCGCTCGCAGGTGTCCAGCACTGCCTGGGTCATACGTTCCACGGCGTGCTTGAACACCCGCCGACCCGCCATGCTCGGCCACAGCGAATCCGGCTCGACTCGGCCTCGCCCCTGTTCGTCCACAGGGATGAACGGTCGCTGCCGGATATCCCACACTTTCTGCGACAACAGGTCGGCATGGCGGCCGTCCGCCCCCAAGTAGCAGCCACGGATCCCGCGATCACCGTCTGCCCGCGAGACGACCACCGCGCCCGCACCATCACCAAACAGTGAGGCCACGGCTTTGCCTCGTGAGCTCAGGTCCATGGCAGCCGAATGGGTCTCGGCACCCACCACCAACACGTGGTCCGCCATCCCAGCGCGGACATGGGCCACGGCAACCGAAAGGCCATATACAAACCCAGAGCATTGATTGCGGACATCGAGCGCCGGAACGAAGCGCGCGTCCGGGCCGTCGCAGAGTCCGAGGCGGTTTTGGAGGTAGACACCTGCCCCAGGGAAGGCGTGATCGGGCGACAAGGTGGCGAATACGATGAGATCGAGCTGGCGAGCTTCGATGCCCGCATCCGCGATGGCAGCCCGGGCCGCGAGGGTTCCCATTTCTGACGTACCCACGCCCTCGTCCGCGAACCGTCGACACTCGATCCCCGAGCGATCGCGAATCCACCGTTCGGAAACTTCTAGGCCGTATCGAGCGGTCAGTTCCTCATTCGTTACCCGTCGCACAGGCAAGTGGGAGCCAATTCCAGAGATATGACAGGTACGCATGGAGAGAACTAGGGGTTTTGAGCTGCCGGTCGGCGCACGAACCAGGTTGAGTAGCGAGCGACGATGTGCGAGGCCTCTGAGACATGCTGAAGAGATCGCGCAAGAAGCGCGAGGCACATCTGTCGCCCTCACCCGTTCCGCGACGAGAGGGGCTCCCTCGCGTCTTCATCGGCGCTTGACCTGCAGCAACACGCTCTCCAAGCTATACCGCCTCCACATCGAAAATGCACCACCCACTAGCCTGTGATCCACAGGCACGGGCAAGCGGCGCAGCGCGGCGGATCGAATCGCTATGACATCGCAGATCACCGACACCGATAGCAACTACGTCAGGATTTTTGACACGAGCATGCGCGACGGGGAGCAATCTCCCGGTGCGACCATGACTTCAGACGAGAAGCTCAAGCTCGCCCGGGCGCTGGCCCGGCTGGGCGTCGATATCTTGGAGGTTGGGTTCCCCGCCGCTTCGCGTGACGACCTGCTCGCGGTCAAACAAGTCTCGGAGCAAATCGGATCGGGGGATGACAAACAGCTCGCGTCGGCCCGAATGCCCACCATCTGCGGGCTCGCTCGCGCCAAGCGCTCCGACATCGATACGTGCTGGGAAGCGGTACGCAACGCCGCGAAGCCACGGATTCACACCTTCGTCGCCACCTCGCCGATCCACCGCGAACACAAGCTCCGGATGCGACGGCATGAGGTGATCGCCACGATCCGCGAAGCGGTCGCCTATGCCCGCGAGCGCTGCGACGACGTGGAATTCAGCGCCGAAGATGCCGGGCGCACGGAGCCGGAATTCCTCTACGAGGCCGTCACCGCCGCCATCGAAGCGGGAGCGACCACGGTGAACATCCCCGATACCGTGGGCTACACGATGCCCGACGAGTTCGGGGCCATCATCACCGGCATCCGACGCCACGTCTCCAATATCGATCGCGCAGTGATCTCCGTCCACTGCCATGACGATCTCGGGTTGGCCACGGCGAATACGCTCGCTGGCCTGCGAGCCGGGGCGCGCCAAGCCGAAGTCACGATCAACGGGATCGGCGAGCGGGCGGGCAACACGGCACTCGAGGAGGTCGTCATGGCTCTGCGCACTCGGCCGCAGATCTTCGATCTCACGACCGGTATCGAGACCCAACGCCTCTCGCGGGTCAGCAAACTCGTCAGTCAGACCACCGGCATGCGCGTACAACCCAACAAGGCCATTGTGGGCGCCAACGCCTTCGCCCATGAGGCGGGTATCCACCAAGACGGCATGCTCAAGCATTCCGAAACCTACGAAATCATGCGGCCGGAGACGGTGGGCGTGGCCGAGTCCCAACTCATACTGGGCAAGCACTCAGGTCGCCACGCCTTCAGTGTCCGCCTCAACGAACTGGGGTACTTTCTGGGAAAGGACGCACTCCGAGAAGCGTTTTTGCGATTCAAGGAACTCGCGGACGCGAAGAAATACATCACCGATGCGGACATCGAGGCCCTGGCTTCCTCCGAGCAGCTGCGTCCCGCCGAGTACTACGCCATCGAGGAACTGCAAGTAGGATGTGGAACCCGTGGCATGTCCACCGCCACCGTGCGCCTGCGCACTCCCGACGGCGGCTCGAAGATGGTGGCCATGCTCGGTAGCGGGCCCGTTCACGCCTGTTTCAAGGCCATCGATCACATCGTGGAGTCGGACGTCGCGCTCTCGTTGCTCGAGTACTCTGTGCACTCCATCACCCATGGCATCGACGCGCTGGGTGAAGTGAGTGTGCGTATTGGTGGCGACGAAGGCGATCCCGTGCTCAACGGCCAAGACGGAAAACTGCGCGCACGTGCCTACCACGGGCAAGTCGCCGACACGGACATCGTGCTCGCTAGCGCAAAGGCCTATGTCGCGGCGATCAACCGCCGCATGGCGCATGTCCGCAACGGCGGCAAGATGGCCACGAAGCCGGAGGCACGGGAGCTGGCCACCTAGCGCTAGAAGCGGTGCGCCTCCCGGACAGGCGTCTGCTGCATCCGCGTGAACACGTGATCAAGGACGCGCGCCGTGGGGGTCCGCGGGTCGAGTCGCCGGCACGCCGAACGCCTTGTTGTTGGGGTCCGGAGCGGCCTCCGGAGCGGCCTCCGGGTGCTCCGACCCGGCGTCCGGTTGCTCCGACTCGGCATCCGGTTGCTCCGGCTCGTCGTCCGACGCGGCGCCGTCGGTTTCGGACCCGCCCAGCCCGACGAAACGGGCATCGGACGGGAGCGGACGCACGGCTCCCGCCCCGCTGCCAGCCGCCGTACCTGATTGATCTGCCGACTCCACCGGCGCGGACCCCACTTCGTGCGCCGGATCAGCGGCGGGGTCGACCGTCACCTCCGGTGGGACTCCGCGCCCGTTTCGCGCGTCCGAAGTTCGCCGGGATCGCGATCGACGGGGGCGTGCGCGGCGTTTCTTCTTGGTCGATCTCTTCGCCACCGGCGGATGAGCGTTCTCCCCGGACGCGACCGCGTCGCCGCCGGGAGTCGAGGGTTCCGAGTCGGTCGACCCTGACGTCACCGCCTCCACGGGCACAGCCTCAACAACCTCAACTGCCTCAACTGCGGGCAACACGGCGGTCTTTTGGGACGCGACGCCGTCGCTGTCGGATCGGGCATCGTCGCGCCGACGTACATGGATCGGGTCCACCACATCCGCCTGCCCCATCCCGACCCTTGCGGGAGAGGTGGATGCCCCGCCCGCAACGAGATACACGCCCGCCGCCGCTGCGACGACCCCGACCAACGCGACCCCTCGCCCCAACAGCGATCCAACTCGGACTCCGCCCGCCGCACCGGGTTGCGGCTCCGGATCCGGCCGCTGCGACACCGCCTCCAGAAAACGACAGTCGGATTCCCCCACGTCTTGGACCTGCGCTTCGACGGTGGTTTCGACCTCCGCCTCCCCATCGTCGGGCTCGCCGTGACCGTAGCCCGATTCGTTCGCCACCCCACTGTCGGCGAGTGCGTCGGCGAGTACGTCGGCGCAACCGACATCCGCGCCAAGGCCCTCCACAGCGGCGACGTGACCCCGAGCGAGGAGTTCCGCGATGGCGGACATGCCACGAAACTCGCCGAGCAACGCGAGTTCGACCACCCGCACGACGCTCGACGTGCCGTCGCACAAGCCCCACAGCTGGCGCACATCTGTCCATTCCGCCAGCGCGGCCGCATCGGGATCACGTCGAAAATCGGGCGCCCCCGATGGAGACGTGACTCGACCCCGTTCGGCCGGCTCGCTGACGGGTACCAGGATCCGGTCGACAGACCCAACTTGCCGCAGCAGCTTCTCCCGTTCGTCCTGGCGGCGCGCGTACTCCAGGACAATCTGCTGCACGGTCGGCGAAGCAGAGACCGGGTGTACCTTCTGTGCCCAAACGATGTCGTCGCCAGCGGCAAGCCACAGCCTGGCCCCGGGAACCTCACATTCAACGAGCGCCCCGAGCGTCGCCTCTGTCAGGAATCCAGCCTCGCGCCGTTCCCCCTCCCCGGGGGGACCATGAAGCCGGTCGAATGCCGCCGACCAGGACGTGAAGTCGCCAATGGGCCCTCCGCCCAGCGCACCGACAATGCGTTTGTCGGAAAGAAAAAAACTCCAGCCCGCGCGCGTCCCAGGTGGCAACAGGAGCAAGACGCCTTCGCCCCGCACCGCGGCCATCGCGGAGACCAGCTCAACGACGGACCCGACCCCGCCCACGCACGCAAACCAGTGCATCGCACGGGCCGGATCGACGATGCGAGCCGCCACCTTTCCATCGACCCCCACGTCCACGGGCTCCGCACAGGCGAACTCGGCGTTCATGAACGCGACCATGCGCTCCATGAACCGGGGGAGCTCCAGTCTTTCTGCGGCCTCCTCGGGCCGGGCCCCCTGAGACGCAGATCGATTCAAATCCTGCGGAGCGGCACCCACCGATTAACCAGTCGTCCACCCGACGACAAAAGTTGAGCTCGACCGCGCGCGCCAAGGTACACGGGACCGTACGAACTGGACCCACGGCCTCGGCCCTGGCCCTCTATCCCCCTGATCACAGTGGCAGTCGCACCCGGGCGCTTTCATGCCCCTCCGCGTCCCGAAAAAGCCCGGCAGCGAACTCGATCTGAATCATCTTTCCCGCACCGCCCACGCACACATCCAACACGTTGTCGTCCCCACGCGGCAATGGTTCGGCATCGTCGTCGAAATTCATCGCGTGCGCCGTTGCTCCACCGCGGAACGTAATCGTCACGCCCGCCAGGTCGACCGCATCGACGCCCCGCAGCACGTCGGTCCAGTAGGTGCGCACGACTTGTGATGCTCCCTCGCAACGTCCCGGCGCTGGCGAGCGTCGCTCGGCCGCCACAGCCGTGTCGGCCAAGCTGGGGTCACGCACCAGCGCGCTCGCTCCGTAGACCGAACGGCCGTCCTCCAGGTGGAGTGGCCCGATGATCTCCACCGCCTCCGGCAACGCCCTTCTGCGTGCCACCGACAACCAGACACTGCGATTTTCATCCGCCTCGTCGGCAGGCCCGAACGTCACGTGTTCCACCGACGCCCGGGTCCCGTCGGCATACATCACCAAGAAATCACTCGCGTCCACCGTTTCCGCCGCAACGTCGCCCTCATAGACCAGCAAGATCGCCCGTCTCACCCCACGCCCCCCCTCGTCGCCCTGCACGACGCCGATCGAAAGAATCGCCGGTAGCGACGGCGTTTCTGCGCTAGGTCCCACGACGACGGTCCCCGACCTCAAGACAGAGCGATGGGCGTGCATGCAACCAGATGCCAACAGCGTGCTAGCTAGCGCCACCCGCACGAGCCCTCTCTCCCCCCCCCTCGTGTGACTTCTGCACCGCAGCGTTCGTACCAACACGTGCAGCGTACCCCAAGTTCACCAGGCAAAGACCGCGAGCTACCCTCCCCCGCATGCCATCCCCACCCGAAGCCCCCGGCCCTCGCCCCTTTCGTGTCCTCGGCCTGGCGCAAGTCGCCATCGGAACACTCGACCGCACCGCACAGCGACGGCTATGGGTGGACCTGCTCGGGCTCTCGACGACGGGCACCTACCGCAGTGAAACAGAGAACGTGGACGAAGAGATTCTCCGACTTGGCGCGGGGGATCAGGCTGTCGAGCTCGACTTGATGCAGCCCATCGACCCCCAGAAACGACCCCGCGTCCACGAGCCCGCGCTCAATCACGTCGGTTTGTGGATCGACGACCTACCCGCGGCTGTGTCCTGGCTAGCCGAGACGGGTGTGCGATTCGCCCCCGGTGGGATCCGGTGTGGAGCCTCGGGGCACGACATCTGTTTCATCCACCCGCGGGGCAACGCGGAGACCCCCATGGGGGGGGGGGGGTGCTGATCGAGCTCATCCAAGCTCCGGCGGACGTGCTCGACAGCCACCTCGGTTCGCACCCATGATGTCGCGCTCTTTGCGCCTCTTTCTCGCGACGTCCCGGGACGCCGCGCTCGCGCGCAAGCAGCGAGGCCCACTGCGCGTTTCGCCTTCTTGCCACTTTGTAGCGCGTTCTTTCCCAACCTCTCTCTTGCCAAGCCCCTCTCTGGCCGAGCCTGCGCTCCGCCAGACTCCTTTTCCGCCGAACCTCCCCTTTTTCCCCAAACGCGCCTGGGTTGGCTTGAATGAGCGGGGGCTCTTTGAAAAACTCGAGGCGCATGCCCAACGCGCGTCCAAACTTGTACCCCCGGATCCAGCCCCACCTCACCGGACACCTGCGGGTCTCCGAGCTCCACGAGATCTATTTTGAGGTCTCGGGCAACCCAGCGGGCAAGCCTGTCGTGCTCGTTCACGGGGGTCCCGGCGGCGGCACGGACCCCGAAATGCGGCGTTTCTTTGACCCAACGCGCTACCGCATCGTACTTTTTGACCAACGAGGTTGCGGCCAAAGCCGTCCCCACGCCTCCCTGGTCCACAACACCACGTGGGATCTCGTCGCGGACATGGAGAGAATACGCGATCATCTGCACATCGATCGATGGCAGATTTTCGGGGGATCATGGGGGAGCACACTGGGCTTGGCCTACGCACAGACCCACCCCCATCGTGTCACGGAGCTCGTGCTGCGGGGTATTTTCATGTTGCGACCTTCCGAATTGCGTTGGTTCTACCAAGATGGAGCGAGCCATATCTTTCCCGACGCATGGGACAAATACCTCGCGGCGATTCCTGAGGCTGAGCGCGGGAACTTGATCACCGCGTACTATGCCCGACTCACAAGCGCCGATGCGTCGGTGCGCAGGGCCGCGGCTCTGGCCTGGAGCGTGTGGGAGGCAAGCACTTCGTTCCTCTTGCAGCGCCCCAGCCACATTGAGCACGCCGCCGTCGACGACGACTTCAGCCTCGCCTTCGCACGCATCGAATGCCACTACTTCGTGAACCAAGGCTTCTTCGACCGACCCGATCAGCTTCTGGCGAACGTCGACCGAATCCGGGAGATCCCGGCGATCATCGTACAGGGTCGATACGACGTGGTTTGCCCCATGCGATCGGCCTGGGACCTCCACCGCGCCTGGCCCGAGGCGGACCTGCGCGTGATTCCAGAAGCTGGCCACTCGGCCTATGAGCCGGATACGCTGCGCGAACTGATCCGCGCCACAGATTGTTTTCGCTGAATTCGCCGCCCTCGCCGCCTCGGCCGAAGGCCGTGGATCATTGCAGCGACGCGGGCACAAGAATCAGGACGTCGTGCTCGTCCAGTTTCGTACCCGCACACTGGCCCGCGAACACCTCGATGGTCGATTTGAAGAACTGAGGCTGTCCCGTCGCCTCCACGAAGTTATTAAACGCGGAGACCGTGAACGTGAGTTCCGTCCCCGGCGTCACGCCGTCGAACCCGTCACTGGTCAACGTCGGGTCCGGCAGGCCGGCAAGGGGAAGCGCACCGAAGGACCTCGGGCTCACGTCGGTGATGAAATCGGCCGTATCGTGCCCTGCGGGCAAAGGCGAGCCATCGATCGATGTACTTTCTCCTTGTAGGTCGGTGTCGACGTCGAAAGGCGCATACAACGCCACACCTTCCACCCCACGCACAACGCTCTCGTCCAAGCCGGTGCCGTCACCTTCGATATCAAATACCAAGGGGCAAAGGCCATCGCCATCGGAGGCACGACCCGCGCCACTGAGACCGGTGCAGCACTCGTCGTCGCCACATCCAGCGGGTTTGTCGGGACCGTCCCAGATCGCGGGCGGAACGCGTGCCCCGGTATGGAGCGCCCACTTTTCCCCGTCGGCGCGGGGGAAGCACCGCGGGTCGGTGGTCTCCTGCGAAGGTGTTTCCGAAGCGACCGTGATCACGCGGGCGCAGATGGCATCGAGGGCGTCCTCCGTATCTGATCGGCCGTGCGCCGCCGCCAATACCTCGTCCGTATAGGGCACCGCGTGGATGCCGGTCAGATCCGTGCAATCCGTCGGCTCCGTGTCGTGCGAGTTTGCGTCCGAGATCTGGATGATCACTGGGATGCTCTCCTCACGAAAGCCGACACCTCCTACTCCGTCGTGATTCTCGGGCACATGCGTCTCGCCGGGACCGCTGAGTCCGTCGCCCGTCGCCACCTGGTACAGACCCTCGATATTCGCCTCTGGCCAACTCTCGTTGCTGATGATCGTCAGAGCGTCAACGCCATCTTGCACGTCGGCGATGGTGTCGGTCACCGACTCCAGCAGTTTGAAAGGCTGCAAGCCTGTGCCCGTAACGCCCCAAGGCGCCACTGGGAACTCGTATACGGCGCCCACTCCGAAGGCCGTATCCGCAACGGCAGCTTCAATACCGGGGATGACCGTGTCCGTGAGTGAGTCTTTGAGATTGTCGATCTCCCCCCTCATGGACCAGGTCGCGTCGACGGCGAAGAACACGTCGATACTCCGAACCTGGGTCGAGAATACGAGTTCCTCGTCCTGCGCCCCCTCGGGGTCCTCGAAGGGCAAAACGAAGAAAAAACCAGCCTCGGGTCCGTCCATTTGATACGCCGCCACCGTAAGATCTGTCTCGCCGCGTATACCGTCGACCGCAGCGGTAACGGTGGTAAACCGCACTCTTGTATCCCCTTGAACGGGAATTTCGAGATCGCGATCCGAAAACGTACCCAGGTCTGCGTTGCTCGAAGTCCAGACGACGACATCGCTGATATCATCCTCGCTCCCGTCGTCGTAGTGACCGATCGCCGTGAACGCCACGCTTTCGCCGTCGTCGAGGTCGACTTCGACGATCGAGTTTCTTGGCGTCACCTTGATATACGCCAACGTGTTGGATCCGTCGTGACTATCTCCACCGCTGCCGGTCGCGGAGCCGTTTCCGGTATCACCTTCATCCCCGTCCCCACCCTCATCCCCGTCCTCACCTTCATCCCCATCTCCGTCCCCACCTTCATCTCCGTCCCCACCTTCATCCCCGTCCCCACCTTCATCCCCGTCCCCACCTTCATCCCCGTCCCCGTCCCCGTCTCCGTCCCCGTCTCCGTCCCCGTCCCCGTCTCCGTCTCCGTC